>NZ_JBWKXF010000001.1:0-349435 GCF_059422645.1 Pseudomonas sp. GW821-FHT01C01
TCGCTCGCGATGGTCGTCAACGATAACGCTGGTTGGCAGGTGCTCCGCGGTGCTCTCCGGTTTATCGCGAGCAAGCTCGCTCCTACAATCTGACAACCGTTCATCGGTGAACTACGCTGCGGTACGTACCCTCGATCTGAATATTGTGAAGTAAGGATCCGACACATGCGGAGCAGGCTGCTCGCTGTAATGTTTACTGTTTTCGGGATGTTTTGGTCGTTGCAACTGTGGGCCGAGGATGTACCGAAAGCGGTTGATGCTCCCGTTGAATTGAAAGTGGCCAACCGCAGCATCATGGTGTTCCGCGCGACCCTCCTCGGTGAAGCCCCGGCCTCGCGGGTCAAACGGGCGAAAGTGGTGATCGGTGAGGCGCTGGATGATGCGGACGACCTCAATGTCACCCTCGACCCGATCATGCAAAGCTACATGGTGCTGCTGGGTAGCCGGCGCGCCTTTATCGTTTCGGCCAAGGACCTCGACGAGACCGAATACGATTCGGTGCAGATGGCCGCCGAGGCCGCGGCTGCAAAACTGCGTCAGGTGGTGGCCGAAACCCGGGAAGCCCGTAGCCTGCAATTGATCCTGCGCTCCGTAGTCGCCGCGTTGATCGCCACCGGCGTGTACATCGCACTGCTGTTCGGCATGTCGTTTCTGCGGCGCAAAGTGCTGAAGAAACTGCCCGAACTGATGCATCGGCACACCCAGGCCCTGAAGGTCGGGCGGGTTCCGCTGATCGACGCCAACTTCCTCTATCCTTTGGTCAGCCGCGTGCTGGCATTGCTGCGCTGGGTCATCGTGTTGCTGCTCACTTACGAGTGGCTGGGGTTTGTCCTGTCGCGTTTTCCCTATACCCGGCCTTGGGGTGAAAGCCTTAACAACTATCTGCTGGAAGTCGCCGGTTATTTGCTGCAAGGGATTCTCGGGGCCATCCCCGGGCTCGGCGTGGCGCTGGCGATCTTTTTCATTGCGCGAGGCGCGACAGCGTTCTCTCGCCGGATATTGCGGCGCTTGGCCGCGCCCGGCACCTTTAACTGGCTGAACCACGAAACCCTGAAGCCGACTCAGCGCCTGACTTCGCTGGCGATCTGGCTGTTTGCCCTGGCCATGGCCTATCCGTACCTGCCGGGTGCCGGTACCGATGCATTCAAAGGCTTGTCAGTATTGATCGGTCTGATGATTTCCCTTGGCGCCACCAGCGTGGTGGGCCAGGCAGCGGCGGGATTGATCCTGACCTACACCCGGACTCTGCGCCCCGGCGAATTTGTGCGCATTGGCGACTACGAAGGCACAGTGACTGAACTGGGCATGTTCACCACGAGCATTCGTACCGGCCTGGGCGAAGTGCTGACCCTGCCCAACTCGATGATCACCGGCACGGTCACCAAGAACTACTCGCGGGTGGTACAAGGCCCCGGCTACGTGGTCGACACAGTCGTGACCATCGGCTACGACACGCCGTGGCGGCAGGTGGAGGCGATGTTGCTGGAGGCCGCAAAACGCACGCCGGGGGTTCTCGAAGTACCGCCAGCCCAGGTGTTCCAGACGGCATTGTCGGACTTCTACCCGGAATATCGACTGGTGGCCCAGGCCATTCCCAGTCAGCCTCGGCCGCGCGCCGTGCTGCTGAGCATGCTGCACGCCAACATCCAGGATGTGTTCAACGAGTACGGCGTGCAGATCATGTCGCCGCACTACCTGGGCGATCCGCAACAGGAGAAATGGGTGCCCAGGGACAAGTGGTACCCGGCCCCCGCACAGGAATCCAGGGAACCGTTGAAGTAATGGCAGGGAGGCTGGCAGGGCGAGGACGAGCGTTGCGGCGAGTGCGATGAGCGACCGGGGGAGGCCGCTCAATTGTAGCGGTGTTACCAAAGAACGTAGGCAGATGCCGTTGTCTGATTCAGATTGAGCTCTCCGACCTCCAGAACTTCGTATTCAGCGCGCAGGCCGATGTTGCGAAAGACATCGACCTCCAGGCCGACACCGTAGGTCAGATCAACCCCGGTATCATCGTCGGTGGCATTGCCGTCGGCGTCCCAGGCGTGAGCACCGACACTGCCGAATACCCGCAACCGATCGCCCAACGGAAAGCCGACATGGGCGGCAGCCTGAGCCGATTTGCCTTCGAAATCGAGATTCTTGTCCTTGAATTGACCGAGATCGACATAGGCGCCCTCGAAGGCCAGGTAGCTATTGACGCGATACCCCGCGTAAACCTTGTAGCTGGAGTCCTCATCGTCAAGATGGGAATCGTCGGTCTGGATGTTGCTAACGCCAGCTCCAAGATACAAACCTTTGTCATCAGCGAGCGCCTGAAAAGACAGCAACGATAGCAGTGAAGCGAAGCCAAGGTTTCGAAGTAGCATGTGTAGTGGAGTCCTTGTACAGGTTTAGGGTTCGCCGGGAATTTGAGTGGCCTGGAGGGTTAATAGAAGTCATTGATTGATATTTTTGAGGCCCGCTTTTCGTCGAAAGACCTGATTTTTACCGGGCATTCAAAATAGCGTCTTGCCAAAGCCTCAGCGGTTAGCGCTTTTGAGAACAACCAGCCTTGTGCCAATAGAACCCCCTCTGAAATCAGATGGGGCAGTTGCTGCTGAGACGCGACGCCCTCGGCCACGACCTTGAGTCTTAGAGTCTTGGCAATATTGGCAATGTGTCGCCACAGGGCATCCTTGGCAGCGATCTTGTCGTCTTCGAGGAATGAGCGATCTATTTTCAAAATATCGAACGGCACGGAGTCCAGGAGGGAGAGGCTGGAATAGCCGATGCCAAAGTCGTCCACGGCAATACGATGTCCGCAGGCTCGAAGCTTTCGCAATTGCATGGCCGCAGGCTCGTAGTCGAGCAAGGTTCTTTCGGTTATTTCAAAGATCATGGCGGACGCAGGCATGTCATAAGTTGCCAGCAGGCTGCTCACAAAATCTGGAAAGGTTTGATCCTGAATATCCCGAGCGGAAAGATTGACCGTGACGTAGAAGTCCTTGCATGCCCAAAGGTAAGTGCTGTAATCCTCCACCACTTGTCGTATGACCGAACGCGTAAGTTCGCGGATCAAGTCGGACTTCTCTGCAGCCGGGATGAAGACATCCGCCGGAACGTTGATTCCGTTGGAGGTCCAGTGAGAAAGCGATTCGGCGCCCACCAAGTAGCCTGTCGTCAAATTGACGATAGGCTGGTAGTGAACACCCAGCTTGTTGGCTTTTATGGCATTGCGCAGCCGTACAGCGGTAGAGGTGTAATGTTGTCGGGTGAGCCAGGAGAGGCAGAGCAGGAGTTCGAACACGACAGCAAGAGCAATGAACAATTTGTATCTGAGTGCTGGCAGATAGCTCAACGGCAGAGAGATGACTGAAATCAGTTCATTTCGGCTGCCTGGAAAGGCAATGAGGGCTTTGTCTGCCGAGGTGACAAGTTCTTCAAGATGGAACGGCTTCTGCATCTTCAGGGGCTGAGGACCCGTAGAGGCAATGGGCACGGCGCCGCCGGGACCGATGAGGTCCAGTTGTACGTCAGCGGGAAGTTTTAAATTGTCGAGAAGAATTTTCTTGTTTGCCCAGACGTAGACTGACTGCTCCGAGACAATGATAAAGTCGGTGTCCGCAGAGGCCACCTGGCCAGAGCCGAGCCAATAGGTTCGCTCTCCAATCGAGAACTTTCTCTTCTCATCGCCCGCCAGTATCGACGTGAGTTCTTGTCCGTAGGATGAACAGATCTTGCCATTTGGCAACTGGACTGCCGCTTGATCAACAAATCGTAAGTTTTTAACCAGTTCCGATATTTGTGCGTATTGCTTGTCGGAGCATTCCTGGCCGGAAAGATCAAGATGGCCAAGGGTGTTCAGTACTTTGTCGATCTGCGCATTGGGCTCGGCTTGAGCAGCACGCAGATCGATATAAATGTTATTTAACTTCCGGGCAATGAAATGCTCGGCAAGTCCTCCAGCACAAAACCATGCCGCCCAACCCGCTGCAGCAATCGCGCACACAGTGACTGCGTGCCTTCCAAGTAACGCTCTATATGCGGCAACCATCGATAAATCCCCGAGGTATCATTTTCTACTGTGCACTTTGTAGTCGCGAATTAAACGTCTTCAGTACCAGTCAATTACCCAGGCCAATAAGATGCCGCTTGCATAGGCGGTAATGCACAGAAGTATTTTCTGCTTGAGTGGCAGTGTGTTGATTCGATAATGCATGTTTATTCCCTTGAGTCGGCAAACAAGCAATTGTTGGCGACTCGGTTTAATCAAGGGAAATCATTAATCATCATTTTCTGGGTTTGGCTGAGTTACGCCGGGCTGTTTCTGACGGTGACTCCCCATAAGCATTCTGGTACGCCTTGGAAAACCGGCCTAGATGGTGAAAATTCCAGAACATTGCAGTTTCTGTCACGGTGGGCCACGTTTTATTGATCAGGTCGCGACGGGCACTTGCGAGCCTCAAGTTTCTGATATAGGCGATTGGCGAAACTCCGAACGTTTCAATGAAGCCAAAGTGCAGGGTGCGTGTTGTGGTTTGAAGTTGCTTTACGAGTGATTTGATAGTGAGCGTTTTTTTTGTATTTTCATGAATGTACTCTATGGCTTCCATCGCCACCTTTCTTCTGGTCGGGACTTTGCGACTGAAGCCGCCAGCGGGTGTCAATGCGTGTAATAGCGACGCAAGTAGCGCACTTTCAATCGCTGAACTTTCTGATTCGCTGCGCGCTGATGAAAGAGAGTCATCGATGTCGACACAGGGCGTGTTGATGGCACTGACAGCACTGATGGCATGAATGGCAGATCGTATGAACTGGAAGTTTTCAGCCTGGAAGCTGTGTTGTGTTCTGTTGGCAAGTATATCCATGGCTGAGTGATGTTGACGGCACCGCTCATAATGCTCCAGTGTTGTGGTTAGGGTGAAAAGTGTTTCATTCGGTTCGCAAGTGTAATGCACCGATTCATGGCTGTGCAGTACGATGATTTCGTTAGGCTGTAGCTTGTGATTATTGACGACGGGGCGACCAATCGGGGCCTGCGAGATGGCGAATGTTATGAACCCGGCAGGCACAGAGCTCACCAGGGTGACGGATGAGTCGAACTCAAGTCGACTGCACTGGAGTTCATGACTGTGAAAGAGCTTATATTGCCGAATGCTCGCCTCCTGCTCTGAAGGGATAAGGCACATTTCCCATTTGCCTATTGTTCTATTCAGTTGGCTCGGCAAGGCAGAAGACAAATGAAAGATTTCATCGGGCGGTGCAATACTCATGAGATTGAAGGCTCACCTGTTGAATGGTTAGGGTCAAGCAATGACTGTCCGTGCAGCAATGGCGGTCACATGCCAGATGAAGATATACCCGTGCCGGGAAGCGTGATGAGTGGGCGTCAGAGCCCCCGGATGATTTCCAGCTCCGCCGAAAAAGCGTACTTGGTGTCCAGCGGCGAGTCGTCCATGTGTTGAACGTTGCGCGGGTCAACCTTCGAACTGAAGATTTTCGACTGGGGTTTCATCGGGTCAATGGCTGCAGCTGTAAAGGAATGACAGTCATTGATACGATACCCCGTCGTTACCTGGTAGCCGGTTTTCACAGTGTTCAGAGCCTTCTTGTTGGTTTCGACACTCGTCAATTTGGCACTGTAGATGCCCTTGTCGTCGGCCATGGCCTTGAGAGAAAGCAATAAGCCAAACGTTACGGTGACGAAGTTTTTCAGTAGCATCGAGGCGATTCCTTATGAACAGTTTATTCGCCAGAACATAGTGTCAGCTGCATCTCTGCCACGATTTGGCCTGCAAATCCTCTCACCCCGATTGCGCCTGCCAAAGTCAATAATTCATATTTCGGAGGTCGTCAGGATGGTCTGGTGAACGCCTGTCCTGGTGAACGCCACACGCCTCAAAATAATATGCGAGAGTTGGCGTAACTCGTACCAGTATCGCCTTGTGGTTGGGCCGGGAGAGGAAAATCACTTTCCTGCTCGTCCGTATGATACTCATTCTCAGTATGAATTGTCAGATGCGATAGTTTCTGCCGGTCATCTTGGCTTAATTCAATTTCATAATATTCAATTGTCGTGTTTTCGACCGCGTGCTCATCGTGTGCTGACGAGTAAAACGGTATGGCAGACAAGAATGAAACGATCAGGATCCTGAGGTTCATCGATTTACTGGTTCGCAGGAAATACATGGCTTTCACTTGATTCCCCCTGTGTTGGGCATTGTCCCGGACGAGAATCAAGCAGGCTCGATTCCAAAGATTATCGGTGAGGGATTTTTAGCAGGGGGTGCATCTGATTCAAATCAATAATTGTTATTTTTGTTTGAGTGTTTTTTGCAGCGCGCCTATACCCGAAGGGTGTTGCGTCAGTGAGGGAGATCAATTAACGGTTCATGCAGCGCAAGCGGCCAAGTTCATGTACGTAAAAACACACGGCGTTTTTATCCTGCGTCGGAATCAATTCGTAGTTTAAGATGGCACCTTCTTGCAAGACGTATTGACGTCTGAAGAACAGTTCAGGGGTCTTTTCAATGGCAAAAAGTTCGTTGTCCTGACTGAGCTTGACGTTAGTAACTTTGATCTGGACGTGTGTACTGCTTTCTCCGATTATATTCGCCGCGATAGTCGCATTGCGGATTTTTCCATTCAGGCTTTCCAGCGTGGTTCCAGTGAGTCGGCCATGCCCGATGGTGAGATACTCTTCGGTGTTGAGTTGATTAAGATCTTCCAGCGATTGCCGGGTTTTTGTTTGATAACTGGTGTTTTCCATGTAGTGCGAAGGAGAATAAACAAAGGAGAAAATGCAGAGTGCATTGATCAAGGCTATAATCGGCCAGTGAACAACTTGCGGAATTTCAAACTTCATAAGGTAACTTCCAAACATTGACGAATCATCAAGGCGAGGTCTCTTTCGCTGCTATTTAATTGTAAATTTGCAGTGCTTAGATCCGGGCGAATGCACGAAACGGAATAGTTGGCTTTATACAGGTTTATCCAGACTTGGCCCTTCAAACCTGTTGGCAATTGCTCGGTTTGTCTGGCTGACAACTCCATCAGTGCTTGCGCCTCGGCAAGATCACTGCCTACGGCGTGGATGACTAGTCCATTTTTTTCGACACTGGAAACTTCAATTTTTGGCGTGTCGAAGTCGATTTGAAAAATAGTAAAAGCGCCGACTGCCAACGTAACGATATAAGCGATCAGTTGGGCCTTGGTAAGGCTGGAGGTTTTTTGGGTTTTACCTGAAGGCGCTACCAGGTCATCACTGCCAGTTGGCGGTAGTTGGCTATCGGGCGAAGCGGCTGGCTGTGCAGTTTCCTCTGAGGGGGCTGATACAGCTGTCATTTCGTCGATAACGCAGTGCCGGTTGAAGCAGTATCCTCGTCGAGGAACGGTCATCAAGATCTCGTGATCTCGACTGTCGTTAAGAATATTTCGTAGCGAGAAAACGGTTTGATTCAAACTGCCGGAGGCAACGACACGATCATTCCAGGTGTAGTCGATGATTTCGTCGCGGCTTTTAGTGATGCCTGGCTCCTTAAGCAGCAGGTCCAACAGACGCGACTCTGCTCTACCTAGCGTGGAGTTTTGTACATCTCCATGGGGTGTTGTAATGGACAGAATGGCGTTGTCTGGGTCGAATACTGCCACAGCGCCATTTTTCAATTTGAAGGTGTAGCTCATAGAAATATTCCGTTCAGGCGGTACTGGCCTGAGTATAGGGGCCGGATTTGGCCCGGTACATTCTGGTCTGTGAGGTGAACGAAGATGAGGGCCAAGCGGAGGGTCTGATTGTTGGTTTGGACACCATGAATAATGCTTGGAACGGATTTTCTGCGCTATCCGAAAACTGCAAGCTCGGGCAGGTGGATTTGCGCGCAGCCACGCCGGAGTGAACTAACTTCACCGTCCCGAACAGGCTCAATTGCTAGCTGAATTATCACGATACAAATCAATAATTGTTTTTTTGTGCGCCTGGTTCATTGAAGATTATTTTTGATTCTAATTAGCTTTGAACCAGGCTCGTTACCGCTTTAAATGGATCTCGAGGAGCGTTGACACAAATCACGTTCATGGTTTGTTTGTCGTGGCTTAAACGATCCTCACCTCTCGTTCAACGGCCTTTGCCCCGCGTCCTTTCATGGCGGACGCGGGGCTTTTTTTCGTGTACGCATTGAGTGACTTCAACGGGGGGCTGGACAGCGTCACCCATGCTCTGACACGCGTTTACGGTGTATTGAAGTCAGTCGCGTAACCAGGCTGATCGGGTCAAACGTACGCCGGGCAACCCGCTCGATACGGGTGCATTTGGAGGGGAGTCGCAAGGGGAGAAGAGAAGGGCATGCAAGAGGCTGTCTGGCGCTACAGGCATTCCTGTGCGGCACGCTCGAAACTCGATGGCTTGAAGGTCGAGGCCAGCAACTGGCGCTCGTATAAGTACACCTTGCCGCCATCCTGTGCCTTATGGGTTTCCAGCACAGTGTCTACTGCTATTTTGCTCGAAACGACAACCCGATAGCTGCGTTCGCTCCCTGACACGATCGGGCTCAACTCGATGTCTTTTAACTTGGGTACGAGGCAGTCGACATACTGTTCGGGCGATTTTTCCGTTTGCAACGTCGAACTCGGGTTGTTCGGGGAGGAGGAGCAGCCGGCCATCAACAAGGAGGCAAACATTACGACAGGAGCAAGTTCAAGGCGCATCGGTAGAGCCCTCGGGTTCGATAGGGTTTGGATCGATAGGGTTTGATTCGTTGTGTCATGGTCAGGAAGGTCGGCAAATGTTTCAGGTCATCGTCGTCGCAGATCAAGGCAAGACATCGTAACCACGTTGTTGCAGGCAACTGCTGTAGATGGAGTTGTTGGCAATGCTGCTTTGTTCGCTCGCGGCCAGGTTCTGCCTGCGCGCCTGACGTTGCCTGGCCCCGCCTACCACGGCGCCGGCGGCTGCGGCGCTGCGTGCATGGTTCTGGCGATAGTCTTGCTTGGTGTCATCGTCAATCTGGTCGTAGACATTTTCATGTTGGCGGCCCCGAACCTCTGCCGCAGTCGCCCCGGCAACCGCGGCCGTGGCAGCGCCTTTTGCCCGTCCACCGGATGGCACGGTGTCTGGTATCGGCTGTTGGGCGTTGGCCTGGGACTGGCAGGCGCTGGCGTCCTGCTGGATGGTTTGGGAAGTCTGGCCTTTGAGGGGGACCACCGTCACCGCCAGAGCACTGGTGCTCAGCAACATCGTAATGACCGTTAAGGTATGGGCCAGTATTTTCATCATCGGGTCTCACGTCAGGCGTCGACACGGCTGACGGTTTGTCAGAGGGAAAACGTGGCGTGACGCCACGTTGAAACCCCATGCCGGTCTGCTTGCCATGCCCGGCAATGCCGGTGGATGGCAGGCGCTTTCACGTGTGCGATGGGGTTTACTTGAACATCAACGCTTGAGGAGGAGGGCCTGCATGTCGTCTTCCATGCCTTTGAGTGCAACCTTGAAGTCATTGGCGACAACCGGCTGTTCGGCATTTTTGAGTGTCCCGCCGAACACCTTGCGAACCATCTTCGCGACCGGCAGACCGGTTTTGGCGTCGATAAGATCGGCTTCGATGTACATCTCGGCAGTCTGGTCGCGATGCCCGGTGGCTGCTTGTGTTGCCCCAACTATCGCCGCGATCGGAACGGCCTCATACCAGTGCATGCCTTCGTTGTTGGCGCTGACGTGAGTGATTGCTGCTTGCAGGATCAGCGACCGCGAATCGGTCGGCGCCAGCTGCGCATAAGGGACGATCGTGTAGCGACGGGCAAAGGCGTTCTTGACGCTGTTGCTGGTCATCAATTGCAGGTCTTGCAGCGTTTTCAGGCTGACGCGAGCGGTCGGCTTCGGCGCTGGATACAGTTCCATCTGCCGGAACACGACAGTGGAGTACGCGCGAGGATCGAACCCCGGCGATACCCAGCGCAATACTTTCTGCTCACTCGGCGTGGTTTGCTCCTCCAGGCCCTGGTAATTGCCCAGGAAGCCCGAGTATTGCTCTTGCTGCGCTACTTTCGAGACGCAGCCGACCTGAAATACACAGCTCAAAGCAATACCCACAATCCATTTATTCGACATGCCCATGTGTTTGGTTCTCAAGTGATGAAAGTTGTCATTCGGGTTCCGGTCTGGCGCCAGGTATTGACCTGAGTGCATTGCATTCAGGCCCTGGTATTCGCCATTCGGTCACGCACAGCAGGTGCTTGCACGCCGGTCAATGCGGGCCGAATGTTGCCCGTAGCCGCTGGATAATCCGAATCAATAACTCTCAAAAACTATTAAACGCTACGGCCAGCCCGATCTGGCCGGCGACCTGCGGGGTGAACACTGAATCGACCTACAATGGGTAATTGCGCGAGCGGTTGATACCGATCAATAGGTTTGACATGAGAGGAGACGCAGCATGGAGCGATTCACCGGCGGTTGCCTGTGCGGCAACGTGCGCATTGTTGCGTCGGGGCACCCATACCGGGTTGGCGTTTGCCACTGTCTCGACTGCCGCAAACATCATGGGGCGCTGTTTCACGCCTCTGCGATATTCCCTCAGGATGCAGTGACGATCGACGGCGAAACACGTGACTACGCCGGGCGATATTTCTGTCCGGTCTGTGGCTCGTCCGTGTTTGCGCGCACCGCAGACGAGATCGAAGTAAACCTCGGATCCCTGGATGCCCCTGATCAACTGGTGCCCACTTACGAAAGCTGGATCGTGCGTCGCGAATCCTGGTTGCCGGCGTTTCCACTCTCACGACGATACGAGCGTGATCGAGACTCCACGGGACGTTTTGAAGTGTAGGGGGGGCATGAGCGATATTGAATGGCTCGCTCTGTTCGACGGAAATTTGACTGTTTCTCGATGGGGTGGAACGCCGGTCAGCCATCGTTTGGCCGGACCGGCGGGCAGTTGGGAATCAGTTGGTGACCAGCAGTTCCGGGCCGAGGTAGTCGTTGATCTGGTTGATATCGTCGTCGCCCAGGCTGCCCACTGAAGAGGCCAGGCGCAGGCGCGACATCAAATAGCGTATCTTGGCCTCGAACAGATCGTGGCGCGCAACGAAGAGCAGCTCTTCGGCATTGAGGACGTCCGAGTTGGTGCTGGTGCCGCCCTCTTTGAAGCCCTTGCGAGCCGATGCCAGTGAGCGTTCGTTGGACACTACGGCCTTCTCCAGCGCGCGAATGCGTTTGGCGCCGCTCAGTATGCCTTGATACTCACGGGTGGTTTCGGTGATGACTTCCTGTCGTGCGGCGTCGAGTTCGTCCATGGCCTTATCGCTATTGGCACTGGCCTGGCGTGTCAACGCGCTGACGCCGCCACCGCTGTACAGCGGGATATTGACTTCCAGCCCGATCGAGCCGTAGTGGTTGCGTTGATTCAACTCGGAGAGTGACTGGCTCTCACCCGCGGTGTAGCCGGCAATGAAATCCAGTGTTGGCCAGTGGCCAGCCCTGGCACGCTTCACTTCTTCTGCGGCAAGGTCGCTGCTATAACGGCGCGCATGGATCAGCGGGCTATCGGCCTGGGCTTTGACCAACCAGTCCTGCAGGTTGCTCGGTAGCAGCGGTGGTGTATCGAAGCTCGGACGCAAGGTGGTCATCGATTCGGGAGTTTCACCGATATATTCCTCAAGCTTGGCGCGCGCGTTGACCATATTGTCTTGCGCTTCGATCAGCTCGGCTTCGGCGAGGTCGCGGCGGGCGGCCGACTCGTCGATGTCGGTGACGGTGCCGGCCCCCAGCTCCATGCGCCGCTTCGCCGAAGCGAGTTGCTCTTCGAAGGCGGTCAGCTTGGACTTGGCCAGGACGATGGTTTCGCTGGCCAGGAGTACATCGAAATAGCTTTCGGACAAGCGCACCGCGGCGTCCTGGGTCTTGGCATCGAATACCGCGACGCTGTAGTCGGCACGCTGTTGACCCTGGCGGTATTCGGCCATTTTCTGTTTGTTGAACAGCGGTTGGCGCAGGCGCACGTTGGCGCCCTTGGAGTCGTAATGGAGATCTCTGTCGATGCCGCTTTGGCTTTGGGAGCCATTGACCTTGTTGTGGTAGCCCGAGGCATTGATCTGCGGTAGCAGGCCGGCCTTGCCGATGGCGCGGTTTTCCTCGCCAGCCTGTTTTTCATGCACGGAGGCCTGGTAAATAGGGCCCTGGAATTGCAATAGATCCCAGGCTTGTTTGAGGTCCATGGCACCGGCCGGCATGGCCAACCCCAGCAGGCAGAAGAACAGGCAACGACGTTCCATCTCATTGTTCCTTGAATGAGCTGTCCACACGATCAAGCATTGGTTTAAGAAGATAGCTGATCATGTTGCGTTCGCCGGTCTTTATGGTGACGCTGGCAGGCATGCCGGGGCGAATGTGGTTGCTGCCAAGCAGGCTCATGCCATCGGGCGTGACTTCCACCTGAGCCAGATAGAACGGTTGCTTGCTTTCCTCGTCCATCAGGCGGTCGGCGGAGATGGTCTTCACGCGGCCGGGGATGTTTGGCGTCTTGGCATGGTTGAAGGCCGGGAAGGAAATGTCCACGGGCAGGCCGGGGACCATCTTGTCGATGGCCTGCACGGGAATCATCGCGTCGACCTGCAACGGTTCGTTGACCGGCACGATTTCCATGATCTTGAAGCCGGGTTGAATGACACCTCCGACGGTGGCAATGCTCAGGCCCTGGACCATGCCATCGATCGGCGACCGAATCACCGTGTGGGTCACTTCATAGTCCAGCCCGCGCAAGCGGTCGGCCAGTGTGGTGTTTTCCTTGGCGGTTTCAGTCAGCTGTGATTCGACTTCCTTCAGGTAGTCGTGCTGGCGCTGCAGGATGCGCAGCTTGATTTCGGTGGTCTGGCTACGCACGCGGGCGATGTTGTTGAGGTTCTCGGCCTGGCCGGCGGAGAGGTCGGCATTGCTGCGTTCCAGCTCAAGCAGGCGATTGCGCGGCACATAGCCTTCAGCCGTCAGCACGCGGGTGCCTTGCAGTTCCTGGTTGAGGAAGCTGATCTGCGAGGCGCGGGCGGTGTAAACCTGCTGCAGTCCCTTGAGCTGCACCGCCGATGCCGCCAGGTTTTCCTGCAGGATGCTGATTTCGCCAGCGAGACCGGCACGCCGGGTGTCCAGCAGGCGCTGTTGCAGGTCCATGGCGGCTTCCAGGCGGTGGTCATCCTTGAAGCGCTTGAGCAACTCGGGGTCGAAGTTCACCACATCGCGGTCGTCACGTTCCGCTTCCAGGCGGTTTTCCACGGTTTTGCTGACGATGTACTGGGCGCTGACCGCACCCTGTTCGGAAACGGCCCGCAACGAATCGAGGCGGACCACCTCCTGACCTTTTGTCACTAGATCGCCTTCGCGGACGAGAATGGCTTCCACGGTACCGCCGCTCAGATGCTGCACGGCTTTGCGATTGTTGGTGACTTTGACCGTGCCTGTGGCGACCACGCCGGCATCCAGCGGCGCCAGCCAGGACCACAGGAGGAAGCCGCCGAACCCGGCGAGTACCAGCCACACGCCCCATCGGGCGGGTTTGCCGACGTCCAGATCTACCACGCTCCTGGAATCGGCTTGAATCATTTCGGTGGTTTGGCTCATTTGCATGATCGGTCACTCCCGTGCTTTGACGGAGGCCAGCGGAGTCGACGCGCCTGCAGGCATTACACTGGCCTTGCGCAGCGCTGCGAATACTTCATCGCGCGTCCCAAGCATCTGCACGCCGCCGTCGCGCATCATCAGCACCTGATCGACGGCGCAGAGTACGTTGGGGCGGTGGGAAATCAGAATCACGGTGGCGCCTCGGCCCTTGAGTTCGGCCAGCGCATCGACCAAGGCCTTTTCGCCTACGTCATCGAGGTTGGCGTTCGGCTCATCGAGCACGATCAGGTTGGGTTCGCCATACAACGCGCGGGCCAAGGCGATGCGTTGCTTCTGACCACCGGACAGCGGGCTGCCATCGGTGCCCAGACGGGTGTCATAACCCTGCGGGAATCGCAGGATCATCTCGTGCACGCCAGTGATCTTGGCGGCGCGGATCACCGCTTCGCTGTCCACTTCGCCAAAGCGCGCAATGTTGTCGGCGATGTTGCCCTCGAACAGCTCCACGTCCTGTGGCAGGTAGCCAAGCCAAGGGCCAAGTTCGCCCTTGTTCCAGGTGAATATGTCCGCGCCGTCCAGGCGCACCTTGCCGGCCTGCGCCGGCCAGACGCCAACCAGCAGGCGGGCGAGGGTGGATTTGCCCGAGGCGGACGGACCGATAATGCCAAGGCTTTCGCCGGGGACAAGGCTGAAGCTCACCCCGCGCAGAATCGTGTTGTTGGTGCCGGGGGCGCCGGCATACACATTCTCCACCGCCAGCATGCCCAACGGCCGCTGCAGCGACATGCTCGGTGGCCGGCGCGGATAGTCGTGCAGCATCTCATTGAGCCGGCCCCAGGCCGAACGGCAGCCGAGCAGTTGCTTCCACGACGCGATGACTTGTTCCACCGGGCCCAGTGCGCGACCGGTGAGGATCGAGCAGGCAATCATCATCCCCGGGGTGATCTTGCCTTCGATCGCCAGCAGCGCGCCGGCGCCGAGGATCAGCGACTGCAAAGTGATACGCACGAAGCGCCCGGTGCTGCTGATCAAGGCGGCGCGGTCGGAGGCCAGGGTTTGCATTTCCAGAATGCGCAAATGGCTTTGGAACCAGCGCTTGCTGATCGACGGCAGCATGCCCATGGCCTCGATGACCTCGGCATTGCGCAGGTTGTTGTTGGCGTATAGGGCGGAGGAGAGGGCGGCCTGATTGGCGTCGGCCAGCGGTTTCTGCGTCGCCTTTTCAGTGAGGTAAGCCAGGCCCATCAGAATCAGCGAGCCGATCAGCGTGAGCAGTCCGAGCAGTGGGTGGATCAGATAGGCGACCAGCAAGTAGATCGGCGTCCACGGTGCATCGAAGAAAGCGAACAGGGAATTGCCGGTGACGAACTGGCGAACCTGAGCGAGATCTTGCAGGGCCTGGGCCGGATTACCTCCGGCGCGGCTCAGGTTGCGCTCGAAAGCAGCGGTGAAAATGCGTCGGTTGAGTTCCATGTCGAGGCAGTTGCCGACCCGGATCAGCACGCGGGTGCGGACCATTTCCAGCGTGGACATCAGCAAGAACAGTCCTACCACCAGGACCGTCAACATCGCCAGCGTCGTGACGTTGCGACTGACCAGGGCCCGATCGTAGACCTGCAACATATAAACGGCTGGCGTCAACATCATGACGTTTATGACGCCGCTGAACCCTGCCAGTGAATAAAAACTGCGGCGCATACGAAAGAGCGCGTCGGCCAGTTCGGAACGGATGCTCGACTGCTTGGGCATTTTGGTCCTCCCACTTCGAAAAGCCGGTTGCCCTTGTGGCGCAACAGCTAACGATAAATGTAGTTCCTTAAACAGCTTATGGACACGCAGGCTGGTCGCTCTATGGATGGCGAGTCTTCCGAAATCGCTGCGTTGCTCCCTTATGCAGCAGCGTAGGTGGCGGTGAAACAGTTCGAAATAACATTTTGCTCTATACCTGCACTCAACTTTCTATATGTCTTTCAAAAACAGCTAGTTGAACAGACAAAAACCGGTCGTCTGTTTTAACGACGTTAAATTGACAAAGTTTTGTTATCGGACTTTAGTCTTAGTTATCGGGGGGCCCACACGTCTGAAGCTTGCCATCGCTTTGGCAACGCAAGGCGCGGTGAATCTCCTGAGAGGAAGCGAATCATGTCGATCATTTCGTTCTTTTTTAGAGGGAAGGGGTTGTCAAGGACGTTCGCCTTCACTTCCAGATTCCATGGCCCTCCCAGGGCTCGAATCCGCTCTGCCTGATCGCCCGGCGAGCAATCCATTTCGCGAATTCCAGGCGCGCATCCCGGGTCCCGGGTAACGCCCGCTCTCGCAAAAAAAACTAACCAACAAACTGCGCAAGCCAGCACTTGACTTGGCGCGGGAGGGTTTTCTCGTCCCGTGCCTTTACCCAAATAGATCGAGGGCATTCCAAAATGGCCAATTTCAACAAGTCGGACCTGGAGTTCATTCTCCAGCAGATTTTCATCGCGGAAGCGGATACTGCCGGCCAGTCGCTCGCCAGCCTGATACCGAACCCGGAATTTGCTTTCGGTCTGCGCACGGTCGACGGGACGTTTAACAACCTGAGACTGGGTCAGAGCGAGTTCGGCGCAGCCGACAACATTTTCCCGCGCTTGACCATTCCAGTCTTCCGCCCGGCTGAGGCGGGCACCTCTTACACCCAGACCAGCGGCCTGGTGATCGACTCGCAGCCACGCACCATCAGCAACCTGATCGTCGACAATACCGCCAATAACCCGGCGGCGGTCGCGGCCGCGTTCGATCCCGGTCTGGATGGCATCCTCGGCACGGTTGACGATGTCTTGAAGGACGGTGCACAGGTCGTTACTGGAACCCGTACCGACGGCACGACTTTCCAGACCTTTTTCATGCCTAACCAGTCGCCGGACGTGGGACTGTCCGCGCCGTTCAACTCGTGGATGACCTTCTTCGGTCAATTCTTCGACCATGGCCTCGATCTGGTGACCAAGGGCGGCAGCGGCACGGTGTTCATCCCGCTGCAGCCGGACGATCCGCTGTTCGTCCCGGGCAGCCCGACCAACTTCATGGTGTTGACGCGGGCCACCAATCTGCCCGGGGCCGATGGCATCCTCGGCACCGCCGACGACATCCACGAGGCTTCAAACACCACCACGCCATTCGTCGATCAGAACCAGACCTACAGCTCGCATCCCTCGCACCAGGTGTTCCTGCGCGCCTATGAACTCGATGCCGCCGGCAAGCCGGTGGCGACCGGCAAGCTGATTACCAACCGTGACCTGGGCGCCGATGGCGTGTTCGGCACTGCGGACGACGTCGAAATCGGCGGGATGGCCACCTGGAAAGTGGTGAAGGCGCAGGCGCGCGACATTCTTGGCATTGATCTCGACGATCTCGACGTCCTCGACCTGCCGCTGTTGGCGACCGACGCGTACGGCAACTTCATTCGGGGGGCGAACGGCTTTGCGCAGATCGTGACCACGACCGGCTTGGTCGAGGGTAATCCGCTGGCGCCGATCGACGCATCGCTG
Source organism: Pseudomonas sp. GW821-FHT01C01 (assembly GCF_059422645.1). NCBI lineage: Bacteria > Pseudomonadati > Pseudomonadota > Gammaproteobacteria > Pseudomonadales > Pseudomonadaceae > Pseudomonas > Pseudomonas sp. GW821-FHT01C01. Next base: position 17,098 of record NZ_JBWKXF010000001.1, read on the forward strand.
GCGATCCGCACCGGTCACCAGTTCCTCATCGACATCGCGCACAATGCCAGCCCGGTGGACAGCCAGACCGGTGCGCCACTGACAGCCGATGCCGACCTCGTTGCCGGCGGCCCGGTGGCCGCAGGCTCCTACGACAACGAGCTGCTCGACGCGCACTACATCGCCGGCGACGGCCGGGTCAACGAGAACATCGGCCTGACCACCGTCCACTCCATCTTCCACTCGGAGCACAACCGGCTGGTCCAGCAGACCAAAGACACGGTCCTCGCCTCAACGGCCGCCGGCGACCTGACGTTCCTGAACCAGTGGCTGCTGACGCCCGTCACGGCTGTTCCTGCTGATCTGTCGACCTTGAACTGGAACGGTGAGCGCCTGTTCCAGGCGGCGAAATTCGGCACCGAGATGCAGTATCAGCACCTGGTGTTCGAAGAGTTCGCGCGTACCATTCAACCGCAGGTCGATGCCTTCCTTGACTTCGATGACACAATCAATCCGTCGATCGTCGCCGAGTTCGCGCACACGGTCTTTCGCTTCGGCCACTCGATGCTGACCGAGACCATTGACCGGCTGGACCCCAACTTCGCCTCGAGCGAGATCGGCCTGATTCAGGCCTTCCTCAACCCGCTGGCGTTTGCGACCAGCGGCCCGACCCCGGAGCAGGCGGCCGGCGCCATCGTCCGCGGCTTGACGCGCCAGGTCGGCAACGAGATCGATGAGTTCGTCACCGAAGCGGTGCGCAACAACTTGCTGGGCCTACCGCTCGACCTGCCCGCCCTCAACATCGCGCGCGGCCGCGATACCGGCATCCCGTCCTTGAACGCGGCGCGCCGTGAATTCTATGCCGGCACCGGCGACAGCCAGCTGAAGCCCTACACCAGCTGGGCCGATTTGGTGCAACACCTGAAGCACCCGGAATCGCTGATCAACTTCATCGCCGCCTACGGCACGCACGCCTCCATTACCAGTGCCACCACGCTCGACGCGAAACGCGCAGCGGCCACGCTCCTGGTGTTGGGCGGCGTCGGTGAGCCGGTGGATCGCTTGGACTTCCTCCACAGCACCGGTGTCTGGGCGAACAACGCCGGGGCGGACGGTATTCCGAACACCGCAGACGACTTTACTATCTCCGGCGTTGATGACATCGACTTCTGGATCGGCGGCCTGGCCGAGGAAAAAATGCCGTTCGGCGGCATGCTCGGCTCGACCTTCAACTTCGTCTTCGAGGATCAGCTCGAGAAGCTGCAAAACGGCGACCGGCTCTACTACCTGCACCGCACCCAGGGACTCAACTTCCTGAGCGAGCTCGAGAACAACTCGTTCGCCAAGATGGTGATGCTCAACACCGACGCGACCCATCTCCCGGGCCAGATCTTCTCGACCCCGACCTTTACTCTCGAGGTCGACCCCACCAGGCAGTTCAACCGGAGCGTGATTGCCGGTCCGGACGGCATACTGGGCACCGCCGACGACCTGCCCGGCAATGCCGATCCCACTGGCGGCATCATCATCAACGGCGTCGTGATCACGCCGCTGGTCATCCGCGACAACCCCAACACGGTCGGTCCCGATACCAACTACCTGCAGTACACCGGCGAAGACCATGTCGTGCTCGGCGGCACCGCCGGCAATGACATTCTCGTCTCTGGCGACGGCGACGACACGCTTTGGGGCGACGCCGGTAATGATCGCCTCGAAGGCGGCTACGGCAATGACGAGATCGAGGGGGGAGATGGCGACGACATCATCACCGACATGGGCGGCGACGACGTCATCCACGGCGGGGCCGGCAACGACGTCATCCACGGCGGCAACGGCATCAATATCATCCTCGGCGGTGACGGCAACGAATTCATCGTCACCGGCGAGGACTTTTCGGAGGTCTTCGGCGGCGCCGGCAATGACTTCATGCTCGGCAGCCGGCTGAACGGACAAATGATGGGCGGCGATGGCGATGACTGGATCGAGGTCGGGACCCAGGACGGCGCCCCCGGCGACAATTTCGCCGGTAACCTGCCACTGGCTTTGCTGGCAGAGTTGACCGGCGGCAACGACGTCTTCAGCGGTGACGGCGGCTTCGATGAAATGATCGGTGAAGGCGGCGATGACATCTTCATCGGCAGTGAGTCCAAGGACAAGATGTTGGGCATGTCCGGTTTCGACTGGGCCACCTACAAGGATGATCATTACGGCGTGACTGTGGACATGAGCCGCATCACCTTCGAACAATCGGCCCTGTCGCCTTCAGTTGCAGGCGTGCAAGCCAAGTTCGCCCAGGTGGAAGGTCTGTCGGGGTCGGCGTTCAGCGACATGCTGACCGGCGATGATGCCGACGCGGTCGCGATCGCCACTGCCGGTGTCCCAGGCAGCGTGCTCACCAATATTGACCTCATCAACGGTCTGCGGGCGTTTCTTGGCGCGGCTGCAGCCGGCCCGGACGGTATCCTGGGCACGGCAGACGATCAGTTCGGCGCGGGCAACATCCTCCTCGGCGGTGGTGGCAGCGACATCATCGAAGGCCGCGGCGGTGACGACCTGATCGACGGTGACATGTGGCTGAATGTGCGCATCAGCGTGCGCCAGAACCTTGACGGAACCGGGCCGGAGATTGCCACCTTCGACAGCATGGAACCCATGATCCCGTTCATGCTCGATGGCACCTTCAACCCCGGTCAGTTGGTCATCGTCCGCGAGGTCCTGACGGATGCCCCCGCCTTTGACACGGCGTTGTTCACTGGCAACCGGCTCGACTATACAGTCACCACTGTGGGCGGCGTGACCACCGTGGCCGACAGCGTCGTCGGGCGCGACGGCACCGATCGCCTGACCAATATCGAGCGGCTGCAGTTCAACGATCAGTCGCTCACCCTGCCAGGCGGGGTCGGGCTCAACAACGACCCGCTGGGCTTGCTGACCATACTCGATGCTGCCAGCAACACCCCGGACGCTACGCCGACCACGGGTCAGTTGCTGAGGGTATCGGCTGCCGACGTGACCGATGCCGACAACGCCGGCGGTGCCATCACCGGACCGATCGCCTTCTACTGGCAGTTCGAAGCAGTCCCGGGTACGGGCGTCTTTCAGGACATCACCCGTATTGCGGACGGAGGCGCAGCATTGGCGCATATAACCGGGCCGACCTTCAGGGTGACCCCGGATCTCGCCGGGCTGGAATTGCGCGTCAGGGCCGTCTACAAGGATCAAAATGGTGTGCTTGAGACTGCGTTCTCTGCTCCAACCGCAGCGGTCGTAGCCGGCGTTGCTCCGCCACCGGCAGCCCCGTTGCCGGTCGAGACTCCGGTCGCCAGCACCGGTGTGCACTATATCCGGGCCGATCTGCAGTTCATTCTCGACCAGATTCTGATCTCGGAAAGGAATGCAGCCGGTGAGGATCTCCTCAGCATGCTGCCGAATGCACGGTTGCCTTTGGGCCTGCGCACGGTCGACGGGTCGTTCAACAACCTGGTGGCGGGTCAGAACGAGTTCGGTGCAGCCGACACGGTCTTCCCGCGGCTGGTTCCGGCGCAGTTCGATACGGCGGAGGCGGGCACCTCTTACGCCCAGACCAGCGGCCTGGTGATCGACTCGCAGCCACGGACCATCAGCAATCTGATCGCCGACAACACCGCCAACAACCCGGCAGCGGTCGCGGCCACGTTCGATCCCGGTCCGGATGGCATCCTCGGCACGGTTGACGATGTCTTGAAGGACGGTGCGCAGGTCATTACTGGAACCCGTACCGACGGCACGACTTTCCAGACCTTTTTCATGCCTAACCAGTCGCCGGACGTGGGTCTGTCCGCACCGTTCAATCCCTGGATGACCTTCTTCGGTCAGTTCTTCGACCACGGCCTCGACCTGGTGACCAAGGGCGGCAGCGGCACGGTGTTCATCCCGCTGCAGCCGGACGACCCGCTGTTCGTTCCGGGCAGCCCGACCAACTTCATGGTGATGACGCGGGCCACCAACCTGCCCGGGCCTGATGGCATCCTGGGCACCGCCGACGACATCCACGAGGCTTCAAACACCACTACGCCATTCGTTGACCAGAACCAGACCTATACCTCGCACCCTTCGCACCAGGTGTTCCTGCGCGCCTACGAGTTCAATGCCGCCGGCGACCCGGTGGCGACCGGCAAGCTGATCACCAACCGTGACCTGGGCGCCGATGGCCTGTTCGGCACTGCGGACGACGTCGAAATCGGTGGGATGGCCACCTGGAAAGTGGTGAAGGCGCAGGCGCGCGATCTGCTTGGCATTAATCTTACCGATGCCGACTTCGACAACGTGCCGCTGCTTGCTACCGACGCCTACGGCAATTTCATCAAGGGTCCGAACGGCTTCCCGATGGTCATGATGAGGGGTGCGGATGGTATTGCTGATACCGCCGATGATGTTCTCGTCGAGGGTAATCCTGCTGCGCCAATCAGCCTGGTCAATGCCGTGCGCACCGGCCACCAGTTCCTCATCGATATCGCCCACAACGCCGTTCCCGTGGACAGCCAGACCGGTGCGCCACTGACGGCCGATGCCGACCTCGTTGCCGGCGGCCCGGTGGCCGCAGGCTTCTACGACAACGAACTGCTTGACGCGCACTACATCGCCGGCGACGGCCGGGTCAACGAGAACATCGGCCTGACCACCGTCCACGCGATTTTCCACTCGGAGCACAACCGTCTGGTCCAGCACACCAAGGATGTGGCCATCGCCTCCAACGATGTCAACTTCCTGAACCAGTGGCTGATGCCTGATGCCCAATTGTTGGTGTTGCCAACAACCGCGGCTGAGATCGCTGCCCTGCACTGGAACGGAGAGCGCCTGTTCCAGGCGGCGAGATTCGGTACCGAGATGCAGTACCAGCACCTGGTGTTCGAAGAGTTCGCGCGTACCATTCAGCCGAACATCGATCCGTTCCTTGGCGAACACCAGAATTATCAAACCGAGATCGACCCGGCGATCGTCGCCGAGTTCGCGCACGCGGTCTACCGCCTCGGCCACTCGATGCTGACCGAGACCATCGACCGGCTGGACCCCAACTTCGCCTCCAGCGAGATCGGCCTGATTCAGGCCTTCCTCAATCCGCTGGCGTTTGCGGCCAGCGGCCCGACACCGGAGCAGGCGGCCGGTGCCATCGTCCGTGGCTTGACGCGCCAGGTCGGCAACGAGATCGATGAGTTCGTCACCGAAGCGGTGCGCAACAACTTGCTGGGCCTGCCGCTCGACCTGCCCGCCATCAACATCGCGCGCGGCCGTGATACCGGGCTTCCGACCCTGAACGAGGCGCGTCGTGAGTTCTACACCGCGTCCGGCGACAGCAACCTGAAGCCCTACCTCAGCTGGGCCGATTTGGTGCAACACCTGAAGCACCCGGAATCGCTGATCAACTTCATCGCCGCCTATGGCACGCACGCCTCCATTACCAGTGCCACCACGCTCGACGGGAAGCGCGCCGCGGCCTCGCTCCTGGTGTTGGGCGGTGCCGGCGAGCCGGCGGACCGGCTGGACTTCCTCAATAGCACCGGCGCCTGGGCGAGTGGCCCGACCGGCGTCACCATTACCGGTCTGGACAACATCGACCTCTGGATCGGCGGCCTCGCCGAGGAAAAAATGCCGTTTGGCGGCATGCTCGGCTCGACCTTCAACTTCGTGTTCGAGAACCAGATGGAGAAGCTGCAGAACGCCGACCGTTTCTACTACCTGGAACGCAACGCGGGGCTTAACTTCGTCACCGAGTTGGAGAACAACTCGTTCGCGAGACTGGTGATGGCCAATACCGATGCGACCCACCTGCCAGCCGTCATGTTCTTGACTCCGGCCTTTACCCTGGAGGTCGACCCGACCAGGCAGTTCAACGAGAGCGTGATTGCCGGGCCGGATGGCATCGTGGGCACCGTCGACGACCTGCCCGGTAATACCGATCCTGTCGGCGGCATCCTCCTCACGCCGCTGGTCATTCGGGACAACCCCAACACGGTCGGTCCCGATACCAACTACCTGCAGTACACCGGCGAAGACCATGTGGTGCTCGGTGGCTCGGCCGTCAATGACATTCTCGTTTCTGGCGACGGCGACGACACGCTCTATGGCGACGGTAGCAATGACCGCCTCGAAGGTGGCTACGGCAACGACTTCATCGTCGGGGGCGACGGCGACGACATCATCACCGACATGGGCGGCGACGACACCATTCATGGCGGCGACGGCAACGACGTCATCCACAGTGGCAACGGCGTGAATCTGAACCTCGGCGGCTTCGGCAAGGACTTCGTCGTCACCGGTGAGGACTCCTCGGAGGTCTTCGGTGGCGCAGGCGACGACTTCATCATGGGCAGCATGGCCGATGAACAGCTGATGGGTAACGAAGGTGACGACTGGATCGAGAAGGGAACCGCCGATGGTGCTCCCGGTGACAATTTCGACCCGAACGGGCTCGACCTGATACGCGGTAACGACATCTTCACCGGCACGGGCGGGCCCGACAGATTCATGGCCGAAGGTGGCGACGACATCATGTTCGGCAACGGCGGCGCGGGGGACCGCTACCTGGGTGGCTCCGGTTACGACTGGGCCGGTTTCAAGGACGACCCGTTCGGCGTGTCCGTCGACCTGGGCCTCGCCGAGATCGCTCTCGCGCCGCCACTGCCGGAGTTGGCCGCAACCGTGGCTCGGTTCCAACTGGTGGAAGGTCTGGCGGGGTCGCACTTCAGCGACATCCTGCGTGGCGATGATGCCGATGCCACCGTGATCGCGGCTGCCGGTGCTCAGGGCAGCGTGCTCACCAACTTCGACCTGGTCAACGGCCTGCGCTCGTTCGTCGGCACCGCAGCTGCCGGCCCGGACGGCATTGTGGGCACGGCAGACGATCAGTTCGGTGCCGGCAACATCGTCCTCGGCGGCGGCGGCGGCGACATCATCGAAGGTGGTGGTGGCGATGACCTGGTCGACGGTGACAAGTGGCTCAACGTACGTATCAGCGTGCGGCAGAACATCGATGGCACAGGTCCGGAGATCGCAACGTTCGACAGCATGGTCCCGTTGGTGCCGCTCATGCTCAACGGCACTTACAACCCCGGTCAACTCGTCGCCGTCCGTGAGATCCTGATGGATGCGCCTGACCCCCTTAACCCTGGCCATTCCTTCGACACGGCCCTGTACACCGGCCTTCTGGCCGACTACACCGTCACCGCTAACGTCGACGGCACGATCACCGTGGCCGACAGCGTCGTCGGTCGGGACGGTACTGACAGGCTCAGCAGTATCGAGCGGCTGCAGTTCGCCGATCAGTCGCGGGTTCTCGTCAATGGCTTGAACGCCGAGCCGGTGGGCTTGCTGAGAGTCAGCGATGGCACGCCGGCCGTTGGCCAGGTGTTGACGGTGTTGGCCGACACCGTCAGCGATGCGGACAATGTCACTGCAGGCGGTGCGATCACCGGTCCCATCGCCTTCGTATGGCAGGTCGAAACGAACCCGGGCACCGGTATCTTCGACGACATTGGTATTGCGCTCGGAGGTGGACTAGGAACCGCAACCGGCTCGACCTTCACGGTGACTGCGGCTGAGTTGGGACTGGCGCTGCGCGTCAGGGCCATCTATCAGGACGGCCACGGCGTGCTGGAAAGCATATTCTCGGCGCCGACCGCGCCAACTGCGCCGCTCGGCGGCAGCCCCGTCAACCTCTTGCCGGTTGGCACGGTGCTGATCAGCGATACGAGCCCGACGGAAGGCTCGGCCTTGACCGCCACGGATGCGTTCACCGACGCCAACGGAATTGGGGTGGTCACGCACCAGTGGCAAGTAGGGGGTATCGGCGTGTCCTTCACGGACATTGCCGGTGCGACGGGCTTGACCTTCACGCCGACCCAGGCGCAGGTCGGATTGAGCCTTCGCGTTGTCGCGAGTTTCACCGATGGCCTCGGCACGCTGGAGCAGGTCTTCTCAGCGCCAACGACTGTGGTCGGCGAAGTGTTTGTCGGTACCGCCGGTGTCGACATATGGACCGGCACGGCAGGTGACGACGTGGCCAGCGGAGGTGATGGCAACGACATCCTGAACGGCTTGGGCGGCAACGACATCCTCAATGGTGACGCGGGCAATGACGTTCTCATCGGCGGTCTTGGTGCTGACACGATGGCCGGCGGTATTGGCAACGATATCTACGAAGTCACCGACGCTGGGGACGTGGTGACCGAGCTCGCCGGTGCCGGCAGCGACGAGGTCTGGACCTCGCTTGCGAGCTACACCCTGAGTGCCGACGTCGAGAACCTGTTTTTCGGCGGCAGCGGCAACTTCGCGGGCAGCGGTAACGTGCTCGACAACACGATCGTGGGCGGTGCGGGTAACGACATAATCAGCGGTGCCGGAGGTGCCGACACGATGGTCGGCGGTGGTGGCAACGATATCTACGAAGTCACCGACCTTGGGGACCAGGTGATCGAGTTCGCCGGTGGTGGTGGCGACACGGTCTGGACCTCGCTCGCGAGCTACTCCCTGGGTGCCGACGTCGAGAATCTGTTTTTCGGCGGCAGCGGCAACTTTGCGGGCAACGGCAACGCGCTGGCCAACTCGATGGCGGGCGGTGCGGGTAACGACGTCCTCATCGGTGGCGCAGGTGCCGATACGATGGCCGGCGGTGGCGGCAGCGATATCTATGAAGTCACCGACCTTGGGGATCAGGCGGTCGAACTCGCCGGTGCCGGTAGCGACACGGTCTGGACCTCGCTCGCGAGCTACACCCTGAGTGCCAACGTCGAGAATCTGTTTTTCGGCGGCAGCGGCAACTTCGCGGGCAGCGGCAACGAGCTGGCCAACATGCTCGTGAGCGGTGCGGGTAACGACATCCTCATCGGCAACGGCGGTGCTGACACGATGGTCGGCGGTGCCGGCAGCGATATCTACGAAGTCACCGACCTCGGGGACGTGGTAGGCGAGAACGCCGGTGCCGGCAGCGACACGATCTGGACCTCGCTCGCGAGCTACACACTGGATGCCAACGTCGAGAACCTGTTTTTCGGCGGCAACGGCAACTTTGTGGGCACTGGCAACGGGCTGGCCAACACGATCGTGGGGGGTGCAGGTAATGACTTCATCGTCGGCGCTGGGGGGAACGACGTGATGAGTGGTGGCGTGGCCGGTAACGATACGTTCGTGTTTGGTGCCGCGGGTTTCGGCAACGACACGATCCTGAACTTCTCAGCCAATCCGGCCGCAGGACAGGACTTGCTCGATCTCAGGCCGATGGGGATCACCAGCGCGACGTTCGCTCCCAGCCTGACCATAACGGCTAGCGGGGCGGACACGGTGGTCGGGATCGGAGCGGACTCCATCCGCCTTGTGGGTGTCAGCAGCGCGACCGTTGATCAGACGGACTTCATTCTGGCCACTTGAGGTACTGGTCAGTACTGTCGCAGGGAGCGTGGACAGCGGAGGGGAGGGCAGTGGATGCCCTCCCATTCTCCTTCCACTCAATTGCCTCATGAATGCATTCGGTGTGGGAATTCAGGGGGGGCTGAATCGACCTGGGTTTTGCAGCGATAGCGATGATCATGGCGTTGCGAACTGCTCTCGCGCTTTGCGGGTCGAGGCAACGATTTCCTTGCGAGTTCGTTCTTTCTCGACTGCTCGGGACAGGACTGGCGCTCCCACACATTGAGCGATGACGGCCCATGCCGCATCAGGGCTACCGAGACGATCGGCCCAGGCTTTCTGTATTTGCTTCAGGCCTTTTTCGACGGCCACCTGTACCTCCGGTTCGGCGCGCGCAATCTCTCCACCCAAGGCTGGAAGGACACAACCTTCTTCTGGATGAAGGACATGAAAGGTACTTAGGTAGTTACGCGCGGCGACGTTATTCCTTTGTTAATTGCACTCCGGCAGTTAGACATAACATTTCGCTCTATACCCGCACTCAACTTTCTATATGTCGTTTAAAAACAGCTAGTTGTGCGACCTAACACCGGTCGTCAGTTTTAATGACGTAAAATTGACAAAGCTTTGCTATGGAACTTTAGTCTTAGTTATCGGGGGGGCCTACCGTCTGATGCCTGCCATCGTTTTGGCAACGCAAGGCCCGGTGAATCTCCTGAGAGGAGCAGAGTTATGTCGACCATTTCGTGCTTTTACAGAGGGAAGGGGCTGACCAGGACGTTCGCCTTCACTTCCAGATTCCATGACCCGCCCAGGGCTCGGATTCGCTCTGCCCGAGCGCCCGGCGAGTAATTCATTTCACGAATTCCAGGCGCGCATCCCGGGTCCCGGGTAACGCCAGAGCTCTCGCTAAAAAACATAACCAACAAACTGCGCAAGCCAGCACTTGACTTGGCGCGGGAGGATTTTCTCGTCCCGTGCCTTTACCCAAATAGATCGAGGGCAATCCAAAATGGCCAATTTCAACAAGTCGGACCTGGAGTTCATCCTGAAGCAAATCTTTATTGCAGAAGCGAATGCCAACGGCAGCAGCCTCATTGATTTGCTTCCCAACGCTCAGGTGCCGTTCGGCCTGCGTACCGTCGATGGCAGCTTCAACAACCTGGTCACCGGCCAGAGCGAGTTTGGCGCTGCGGACAATGCCTTCCCGCGCCTGCTTGATCCTTCCTTTCTATCGCCGGCATACGCCGGGACAGGGACGGTGGTCGACCCGCAACCACGGATTATCAGTAACCTGATCGTCGACCAGACCGCCAACAATCCGGCGGCCTATGCCGCAGCTTTCAATCCGGGCCTGGACGGTGTGCTCAACTTCGGCGTAGTCGGTGCGGGTAATGACGACGTACTCAAGGATGGCGTACAGATTGTCACCAGCCCCGGGCTGGATGGCGTGTTCGGCACGGCCGATGACAAGGACGTGTTCTTCATGCCCAACGTGTCGCCGGATGTCGGCCTGACCGCCAGTTTCAACTCGTGGATGACCTTCTTCGGCCAGTTCTTCGACCACGGTCTCGACCTGGTCACCAAGAGCGCTACCGACGTCGTGTTTATTCCACTGCAGCCGGACGATCCGTTGTTCGTACCGGGCAGCCCGACCAACTTCATGGTGCTGTCACGTGCGGTGCGTACCGCCGGCGCGGACGGAGTAATTGGTACTGCCGATGATGGCCAGCCCAACACCACCTCGCCGTTCGTCGACCAGAGTCAGACCTACAGCTCGCACCCTTCGCATCAGGTATTCCTGCGCGAGTACGTCCTCAACGCGGCAGGCGATCCTGTTGCAACGGGACGCTTGATTACCAACCGCGATCTCGGCGCCGATGGCCGGTTTGGCACTGCCGATGATGGCAACGGCGAAAATGGCGGCATGGCGACCTGGAAAGTGGTCAAGGCCCAGGCCCGTGACATTCTCGGCATCGACCTGACTGACGCCGATGTACACAACGTGCCGTTGCTGGCAACCGATGCGTACGGCAACTTCATCCGCGGGCCGAACGGCATGCCGCAGGTGGTGATTCGTATCAGTAACGGAGCTGACGGCATTGCCGGGACGGCTGATGACGTCACTCAACTGGTCGAAGGTAACCGGGCTGCTCCGATCAGCCTGACCAACGCCGTGAGTACCGGGCATGGCTTCCTCGACGACATCGCTCACAATGCCGCACCGGTCATCGTCGGTGGGGTTCTGCAGGCGGATGCCGACATCGCTGTTGGCAATGCGCAGCCTGTTGGCCCAGGCGGCAACAACCTGACCTATGACAACGAACTGCTCGACGCCCACTACATTGCCGGCGACGGCCGGGTCAACGAGAACATCGGCCTGACCACCGTGCACCATGTGTTCCATTCCGAGCACAACCGCCTGGTTCAACAGTCCAAGGACACCATCCTGGCCTCCGGCGACCTGGTCTTCCTCAATGAGTGGCTGGTTGACGACGTGGCCGCTATACCGACTACCCCCGCCGGGATCGCGGCGTTGGTGTGGGACGGCGAACGCCTGTTCCAGGCTGCCAAGTTCGGCACCGAAATGCAGTACCAACATCTGGTGTTCGAAGAGTTCGCGCGGACCATTCAGCCGCAGGTCGACGAATTCCTTGCGCCTAATGGGTATGACACCTCGATCAACCCGGCAATCCTCGCCGAGTTCGCCCACGTGGTGTACCGCTTCGGTCACTCGATGTTGACCGAGACCGTCGATCGCTTCGATCCCGCGTTCAATCCGCTCCTCACTAACCCGGCCAACCCGGACTCGCAACTGGGGCTGATCGCGGCCTTCCTCAATCCGCTGGCGTTTGCCGGCAGCGGGGTGACGGCGGACCAAGCGGCAGGGGCAATCGTTCGCGGTGTTACCCGCCAGGTCGGCAACGAGATCGATGAGTTCGTCACCGAAGCGTTGCGCAATAATCTGCTCGGTCTGCCGCTCGATTTGCCGGCCCTGAACCTGGCGCGTGGTCGCGACACCGGCATCCCCACCTTGAATGAGGCGCGCCGTGAGTTCTACGCATCGACCGGCGACAGCCAACTCAAGCCGTACATCAGCTGGGCTGACCTGGCGGACAGCCTCAAGCACCCCGAGTCGCTGGTCAACTTCATCGCGGCCTTTGGCACGCATAGCTCGATCACGTCGGCGACCACACTGGCAGACAAGCGTGCTGCAGCCCTGGCGCTGGTATTAGGTGGTGCGGGTTCGCCAGCTGACCGCCTGGACTTCCTCAACAGCACCGGTGCCTATGCCAACGTAACGACGGCCGGTAAAGATGGGGTACTGGGTACTGCAGATGACTTGACAGGTGTGACGGTCACGGGCGTCGACGACATCGACTTCTGGGTCGGTGGCCTCGCCGAACAGAAGATGCCGTTCGGCGGCATGCTCGGCTCGACCTTCAACTTTGTGTTTGAAACCCAGATGGAGGCGTTGCAGAACGGCGACCGCTTCTACTACCTGTCGCGTACCGCGGGCCTGAACTTCGGCACCGAGTTGGAGAACAACTCCTTTGCCAAGCTGATCATGCTCAACACCGATGTCACCCACCTGGCGAACACGGTGTTCCTGACGCCGACATTCACCCTCGAGGTGAATCAGGCCAATCAGTTCACGGGACTTGGCGTGGATAGCCGCGCCGATCCGACGGGCGGCATCATGATCAACGGCGTGGAAGTCGTGCCGCTGGTGATTCGCGACAATCCCGACACCGTGGGGCCGGACACCAATTATCTGCAGTACACCGGTGAAGACCATATCGTCATGGGCGGCACCGCCGGCAATGACATCATCATCTCCGGTGACGGCGATGACACCCTTTACGGCGACGCCGGCAACGACCGCCTCGAAGGCGGTGCAGGGAACGATGCGGTACTGGGCGGCGCGGGTGATGACATCATCTCCGACTCGTTCGGTGACAACCGTCTGGAAGGTAATGCCGGTAACGATGTGATCGTGGTTGGCAGCATGCTTGCTGCTGGCAACCTGATCCTGGGTGGCGACGGCCAGGACTTCATCATCACCACCGAAGACATCAGCACCACCTTTGGCGGCCAGGGTGACGACTTCATCCTCGGTGCCAAGACCAACCTGCCACCTACCGGCAACGAAGGCGATGACTGGATCGAGAAGGGCACCCAGGACGGTGCGCCAGGCGATAACTTCTCGCCGTTGCTCAATGACGATGTGATCGGCAACGACATCTTTGTCGGTGGTGGCGGTTTCGACGAAATGATCGGCGAGGGTGGCGACGACATCTTCGTCGGCAGCGATGCCCAGGACAAGATGGACGGCATGTCCGGCTTCGACTGGATCACCTACAAGAATGACAAGGTTGGCGTGACCGTTGACCTGAGCCTGGCCGCACTGGCGCAGCCGCACGGCAATGCACCAAACCAGAATGCCGGCGTGTTCAATCCGGTTGGCGCCTCGCCCGCCTCGATTCTTGACCGTTTTGCCGAGGTCGAAGGCTTGTCCGGCTCGAGTTTCGGCGATGTGCTCAAAGGCGACGATGTTGATGCTGTCACTATCATCAACCACGGCGGTACCACGGGCAGTGCGCTGACCAATGTGGCGTTGATCCGCGGCCTGGACCAGTTCCTGGCCGATGCCGGATTGCCGACCACCGGCTTTGCCACGGGCAACATCATCCTCGGCGGCAATGGCAGCGACCTGATCGAGGGCCGTGGTGGCGATGATCTGATCGATGGCGACAAATGGATCAACGTCAGGATTGCCGTTTATGCCCCCGGCGACGTCAACCACACCGGTCCCGAGATCGCCAGCTTCGACAGCATGGTCGATATGATTCCGTTCATGCTGGACCGCACCTATAACCCTGGTCAGCTCAAGGCCGTGCGGGAAATCATGCCCGGCACCTCGACTGGCGGGGCGGCCTTCGACACCGCCATTTTCTCCGGCATTGAGTCCGAATATACGGTTACCGTTGACAACCGCGGCACGGCCAGTGTGGCGGACGATGTGTGGACAGTGGCCGATAGCGTAGCGGGTCGCGATGGCACCGATACGCTGCTGCATATCGAACGCCTGCAGTTCGCGGATGGCCAGCAAGTGCTGGTGCCAGGGCAGAATGCACAACCGGTTGGCAGACCTACCGTTTCTGATGGAAACGGCGGGGCGATAACGGTGGGCGACACGCTGACGGTCAGCGTGGCCGGGGTGCGTGATGGCAACAACGTCGCACCGGGTAATCCGCAAGGGTTCATCACCAACTCCTCGGTGTCCTATGTCTGGCAGTTCGAGGCTAATCCAGGCACTGGCGTATTCGAAGACATTATCCTGTTGCCGGCTGGCGACCTGGCGTTCCAAAGCGCCGATGGCACCGCGTTCAAGGTCTCACCTGACCTCGCCGGGTTGTCGTTGCGGGTCAAGGCGATCTATCAGGACGGTCACGGCACCACGGAGATCCTGTTCTCCACGCCGACGGCTACCGTAGTCGCCGGTGCACCGGTCACGCCAACGCCGCTGGTACCTGTGGTCGATGCCACCGCGGGTGGCGCGGGTCTTCACATGGTCCGCTCCGACCTCAACTTCATTCTTGATCAGATCAAGATTGCCGAGGCTGATGCGGCCGGTCAGGACATCCTCTCGCTGATCCCGAATATCCGCGCGCCGTTGGGCCTGCGTGCGGTCGATGGGTCAAACAACAACCTGATGAACCTCAATGGCAACAACCACACCGAGTTTGGTGCTGCCGATAACGTCTTCCCGCGCTTGACCGATCCGGTCTTCAATCCGGCGGAAGGGGGAACGTCGTATACGCAGACCAGCGGCCTTGTGATTGACTCGCAGCCACGCACCATCAGTAACCTGATCGTCGATCAGACGGCGAACAACCCGGCGGCCTATGCCACGGCTTTCGACCCGGGCTTGAACGGTGTGCTCGACTTCGGCGCGGTGGGTAATGACGACGTACTCAAGGATGGCGTACAGATAGTCGCCAGCCCCGGCCTGGATGGTCAGTTCGGTACTGCCGATGATCACGATGTGTACTTTTTCGAGAACACCACGGCGGACGCGGGGTTGTCTGCGCCGTTCAACGCCTGGATGACCTTCTTCGGGCAGTTCTTCGATCATGGCCTGGACCTGGTCACCAAAGGTGGTTCGGGCACCGTATTCATCCCGTTACAACCGGATGATCCGTTGTTCGTACCGGGTAGCCCGACGAACTTCATGGTGCTGACCCGCGCGACCAACCTGCCAGGGCCGGATGGCGTTCTCGGTACGGCCGACGATATCCATGAGCAAACCAACACCACCACGCCGTTCGTGGACCAGAACCAGACCTACAGCTCGCACCCGTCGCACCAGGTGTTCCTGCGCGGGTATCAGATGACCGACAGCGGCCCCGTAGCGACCGGCAGGCTGATCACCAACCGTGATCTGGGTGTGGATGGCCAGTTTGGTACCGCGGACGACGTCGAAATCGGTGGCATGGCGACCTGGAAAGTGGTCAAGGCACAGGCCCGCGACATTCTGGGTATCAACCTTACCGATGCCGATGTCGATAATGCCCCGCTATTGGCGACTGACGCCTATGGCAATTTCATCAAGGGGCCGAACGGCTTCCCAATGGTGGTGATGAAGGGGGTAGACGGTCTTGGTGGCACGGCTGATGACGTTCTTGTCGAAGGCAATCCGCTTGCTCCCGTTGACCTGACCAATGCTGTGCGCACCGGTCACCAGTTCCTCGTCGACATCGCCCACAATGCAACGCCGGTAATCGTCGGCGGGGTTCTGCAGGCGGACGCCGACACCGCTGTTGGCAATGCGCAGCCTGTTGACGGGGCCGGCAACAACCTGACCTATGACAACGAACTGCTCGACGCTCACTACATCGCCGGCGACGGCCGGGTCAACGAGAACATCGGCCTGACCGCGGTGCATGCGATCTTCCACTCCGAGCACAACCGCCTGGTCCAGCAGACCAAGGACACCGTGCTCGATTCGGGTGACGTGGCCTTCCTCAACGAGTGGCTGCTCAATCCGGTGGCCGCATTGCCAACCACTCAGGCCGAGTTCGATGCGCTGCTGTGGAATGGCGAGCGCTTGTTCCAGGCCGCCAAGTTCGGCACCGAAATGCAGTATCAGCACCTGGTGTTCGAGGAGTTTGCGCGGACCATCCAGCCTAGAGTCGACCTGTTCTTCGCTCCGACCCAGGTCTACGACGTCGACCTTGATGCATCGATCGTCGCCGAGTTCGCCCATACCGTGTACCGGTTTGGCCACTCGATGCTGACCGAGACCGTCGATCGCTTCGATATTGATTTCAACGTGGTAGGCGACGGCAATCCGAATGCCCTGGGCAATCAACAGACCGGCCTGATCGCGGCATTCCTCAACCCGTTGGCGTACGCCGCCAGTGGCGTGTCGCCAGAGGATGCGACCAGTGCGATCATACGTGGGGTGACCCGGCAAGCCGGTAACGAAATCGACGAGTTCGTCACCGATGCGCTGCGCAGTAACCTGCTCGGCTTGCCGCTCGACCTGCCGGCGCTCAACATCGCCCGTGGCCGCGACGTGGGGATTCCCTCACTCAACGCGATTCGCCGCGACATCTACAGCCAAACCGGTGATACCCAACTCAAGCCGTACACCAGTTGGGTCGATCTGGTGCAGTACCTCAAACATCCGGAGTCGTTGATCAACTTCATCGCGGCCTATGGCACGCATGACACGATCACCGCGGCGACCACACTGGTAGACAAACGCGCTGCAGCACTGGCGCTGGTCTTAGGTGGTGCGGGTGCGCCGGCTGACCGCCTGGACTTCCTCAACAGCACCGGTGCCTATGCCAACGTAACGCTGGCCGGCAAGGATGGTGTGCTGGGCACTGCCGACGACCTGAAGGGTGTAACTGTCACTGGCGTCGATGCCATCGACCTCTGGATTGGTGGCCTGGCCGAAGCGAAAACCCCGTTCGGCGGCATGCTCGGCTCGACCTTCAACTTCGTGTTCGAGAACCAGCTGGAAAAACTGCAGGACGGCGACCGCTTCTACTACCTGGAGCGTACCTCTGGCCTGTCGATGAATGCCGAACTTGAAAGCAACTCGTTCGCCAAGCTGATCATGGCCAACACCTCGGCCACGCACTTGCCGGGCCTGGTGTTCTCGGACATGGCGTTCTATCTGGAAGTGGACCCGGGCAAGCAATTCAACGAGGGCCTGCTCGCGGCCGATCCGCTTGGCCCGACTGGCGAGCAGGTGGTATTCCGCGACAACCCGCTGACCGTGGGGCTGGATACCAACTACATCAAGTACACAGGTGAAGAGCACATCGTACTGGGTGGCACCGACAACGCAGACATCCTCCTCTCGGGCGATGGCGATGACACGGTCTGGGGTGATGGCGGCAACGATCGCATTGACGGCGGTAACGGCAACGACCAGCTGCGTGGTGGTGCCGGCGACGACATCATCACCGACACCGGCGGCGACGATAACATCCAGGGTGGCGACGGCAACGACGTGCTGCACGGAGGCAACGGCATCAACCTGATCATTGGCGGGTTCGGCAACGACTTCATCGTGACCGGTGAGGACGCCTCCGAGGCCATTGGTGGCCAGGGTAATGACTTCATCCTGGGCAGCAAAGCCAACGAACAGGACATGGGTAACGAAGGCGACGACTGGATCGAAAAGGGCACCTCGGACGGTGCGCCTGGCGACAACTTCGACCCGCTCGGCAACGACCCGGTAATCGGCAACGATGTATTCATCGGCGGCAACGAGAACGATAAGTTCAACGCTGAAGGCGGCGACGACATCATGGTCGGCAGTCTCGGCATGGGTGACCGCTATATCGGCGGCTCGGGCTATGACTGGGCGACCTTCAAGGATCTCGCCCAGGGTGTGACCGTCGATTACAGCGACCGCTTCTTCGATGTGCCAGTGCAGCCGGGTTCGGGGGCTTCGGCGCTGGTGCGTTTCGACATCATGGAAGGTCTGTCGGGTTCGTCCCACGGTGACTTCCTGCGCGGTGATAACGAAGATGCGACATCGCTACCCACCGCGGGTGCAACCGGCAGTGTGCTGACCAACATCAGCCTGATCGATGGCCTGGCGGGTCTGCTGCCTGTCGGAGCGACGTTCTTCGACGGTGGCAACATCATCCTTGGTGGCAGCGGCAGCGACCTCATCGAAGGCCGCGGTGGTGACGACATTATCGACGGTGACAAGTGGCTGAACGTACGCATCAGCGTACGGGCGAACGCTGATGGCACTGGCGCGGAAATCGCCACGTTCGACAGCATGGCGCCGATGGTTCAGGCGATGCTCAACGGTACTTACAATCCGGGTCAGCTGGTCATCGTGCGGGAGATTCTGACCGGTACTGACAGCTTCGACACCGCGGTGTTCTCCGGTAATGCGTCGGAGTACAGCGTCGCTGTCGATGGCAACGCCGTCATCGTGACCGATCTGGTGGCGGGCCGTGATGGCGTCGATCGCCTGACGGGCATCGAGCGTCTGCAGTTCGCAGACCAGGCGCAGGCGTCCGGGGTTGGCACCGCCTTGAACAGCGGTCCTGTGGGGCGTCTGGCAATCCTCGATGCTGCCACCGGTGCACGTACCGATGCATCTGTCGCCGGCCAACTGCTGCGCGTCAGCGACCAGTCGGTCCGCGACGTGGACAACGTGAGTGCGGCCAATCCGACCGGCGCGGTTACCGGTCCCGTGGCTTACTACTGGCAGGTCGAAAACGTTGCGGGCTCGGGTGTCTTTGAAGACATCACCTTTTTCGCCGCTGGCGAGGTGTCGCGGGCGACCGGCGCCACCTATCTGGTAGCGGACGATGTCGCCGGTCTGAACCTCCGCGTTCGGGCGGTGTATCAGGATGCCAAGGGTACGCTGGAGATCGTCGACTCGTCGGGGAACAACGCCCCGACTGCAGGGCCGACCATCCTCGGGGTTGCGTTTCCGGACCAGGTGTTGACCGCCGACACGTCGACCATCATCGACGTCGATGGCCTCAGCAATCCGCAGTTCACCTTCCAGTGGCAGGAAACCAACGGGGTTACCTTCGTCGACATCGTCGGAGCCACCGCCAGCACGTTCACGCTTGGCCTGGCTCAGGTCGGCGATCAGGTGCGCGTGGTGGTCAGTTACGTGGATGACTTCGGTGCGGCCGAAAGCATTGCGTCCGACGCTACGGCCCCGGTGGCCGCCGGTGATGTGTTTGTCGGTACTGCCGGCGTCGACATTTGGACCGGCACGGCAGGCGACGACATTGCCAGCGGAGGTGCTGGCAACGACATCCTGAACGGCTTGGGCGGCAACGACCTCCTCAATGGTGACGCAGGCAATGACGTTCTCATCGGCGGCAGCGGTGCCGACACGATGGCCGGCGGTGCCGGCAACGACATCTACGAAGTCACCGACGTTGGGGACGTGGTGACCGAGCTCGCCGGTGCCGGCAGCGACGAGGTCTGGACCTCGCTCGCGAGCTACACCCTGAGTGCCAACGTCGAGAACCTGTATTTCGGCGGCAGCGGCAACTTCGCGGGCACCGGTAACGTGCTCGGCAATAATATCGTGGGCGGTGCGGGTAATGACGTCCTCATCGGTGCCGGAGGTGCCGACGCGATGGCCGGCGGCGGCGGCAGCGATATCTACGAAGTCACCGACGCTGGGGACGTGGTGATCGAGCTCGCCGGTGCCGGCAACGACACGGTCTGGACCTCACTCGCAAGCTACACCCTGGGTGCCAACGTCGAGAATCTGTTTTTCGGCGGCAGCGGCAACTTCGCGGGCACCGGTAACGTGCTCGGCAATAATATCGCGGGCGGTGCGGGTAACGACGTCATCATCGGCGGTGGAGGTGCCGACACGATGGCCGGCGGTGACGGCAGCGATATCTACGAAGCCACCGACCTTGGGGACGTGGTGATCGAGCTCGCCGGTGCCGGCAGCGACACGGTCTGGACCTCGCTCGCGAGCTACAGCCTGGGTGCCAACGTCGAGAATATGTTTTTCGGCGGCAGCGGCAACTTTGTCGGCTCCGGCAACGAGCTGGCCAACACGCTCGTGGGCGGTGCGGGTAACGACGTCCTCATCGGTGGCGCGGGTGCCGACACGATGGCCGGCGGTGCTGGCAACGATATCTACGAAGTCACCGACCTTGGGGACGTGGTAGGCGAAAACGCCGGTGCCGGCAACGACACGGTCTGGACCTCGCTCGCAAGCTACACCCTGGGTGCCAACGTCGAAAATCTGTTTTTCGGCGGCAGTGGCAACTTCGCGGGCACCGGCAACGCACTCGGCAATAATATCGTGGGTGGTGCGGGTAACGACGTTCTCACCGGCGGTGGCGGTAACGACGTGATGAGTGGCGGCGTCGCCGGCAACGATACGTTCGTGTTTGCTGCCGCGGGTTTCGGCAACGACACGATCTTGAACTTCGGAGCCAATTTGGCCGCAGAGCAGGACTTGCTCAATCTCACGGGGCTGGGGATCACCAGCGCCACGTTCGCTCCCAGCCTGACCATAACGGCAGACGGGGCGGACACGGTGATCGGGATCGGAGCGGACTCCATCCGCCTTGTGGGTGTCAGCAGTGCGACTGTTGATCAGACGGACTTCATTCTGGCCACTTGAGGTCCTGGTCAGTACTGTCGCAGGGAGCGTGGAAAGCGGAAGGGAGGGCAATGGATGCCCTCCCTTTCTCCCTCTACTCATTCGCCTCGTAAATGCGTTCGTGTGGGAATTCAGGGAGGGCTGAGTCGCCCAGGTTGTTGCAGCGATAGCCATGGTCATCATGGTGGTAGTAGCCGGAGCAGGGGGCACATCCGAGCTCCGAAGAAAGAAACGATAGAAAAAGGAAACCCGGCCTTGAAAATTCCAGCCATCTACGTCTTGAGCAGCCTATTGGTTTCGCTCGCGACTTTTGCTACCGGGGTTGCACCGGTCTTCGACCTGGACTTCACCAGATCAGCCACAGAAACGCTGAAAAAACTGGACATCAACGACGCTTGTATTATCGCCGTCTCAAGTCCTGTTGCGTTTACCTTCTGCCGAAAAGGATCGTCAACGCTCTGGAAATATCAGGTGTTGGATCTGGAACAACAGGCAGCAATCCAAACTGGCCAACAGCGGTCTTCGACGAATGATCATCGAATTACCGTTGTGCAAGTCGACAGCGCTGCCTGCGATCAGGATCACCTTGCATCATTGGTTACACCGGCTGCTATTCATAGACTTGTCCTTGGCCTGATCACACTGTTTCTGGTGCTCGGCCTCCAACACACCTACCGGGCAATCGTGTATTGCCGTTATGACCACGCAGCGTTTTCGAAGTCGGGCCCGCAGCGACCGAGCGAATCACGGCCTTCGCACAATTCAATGGCAATGGCGTTGACCGCGTGGGGTATGGCTGTTGGCATGGCATTCGTTTACTTCGGGTTTTGGGCATGAGGAGGGATCGGCGTGATAGACGATCGCTCCTCCTGGAGTCCATGGCGATGATCAGGCTTGCGCCGCGCTCATCCCGCCAGTGGCGGTGGATTTTTTGCGCACTGCTTGATAGAGCAGGCTGGACACCATGAAACCCGCAATGGCCAGCACACTCATCAGGGTGAAGACATAGTTGTAACCCTGTTGACCGGGGAAATGGTCGAGGATCGCGCCATAGATGACGTAGGCAAACATGCCGGGTGCGTAGCCGATCAGGCAACCGATGCCGAAGGCCGAGCCGGTGATGTGCTGGGGAATGCCGACTTCACCCATGGGCGCCCAGAACACACCGCGCATGGAGAACACGATCAGGGCAAAGGACAGGGTGGCGGCCATGCCCGCATAGATGAAGCCCGGGCTTTTCGGAATCAGCATGATCACGCCCATCAGCGGCAACAGTGCGAGGAATGCCCACTTCAGGTAACGGCTGGTGCTCTTGAATTGCTTGTCGGCGATGAAACCACCGGCAGGCCCGCCGAGGATCTTCAGAAAATATTGGTTGATGATGCCGTAGGCACCCACCAAAGCCACGGGCAACCCGTACATTTCCTTGAGGTAGGGAATGAAATAGGTCAGGCCGCAGTAGACGATGTAGACCATGAACACGTTGAGACTGACCAGCCAGATTCCCGGTACCTTGATCGCCTCCATCAGGTTCGCCAGACCATTTTTCGGCTTGGCCACCGACTGTGCGCTACCACCCTTGAGCAGGAACCAGGTCAGGGTGCCGGCCAGAATGTCGATGACCGAGTAAAACAGGATCGCCGACTTCAGCCCGGCTTCGCCCGAACCCATGGCGACGAACACGCCGAGGGCGGAAAAGGCCACCAGGGTATCAACCACGCCACGCCCGCCTTCGAGCAGGCCGAACAACCGGCCTTGCTCCTGATCGTCACCCAGATTACGGATGGCTTTGAGCAGCGATGGCCAGAACAGGCAGTCGGCACAGACCGCCAACAGACTGAACACGATCAGCAGATTGCTGAAGGGCGGAAAGGTCGCCAGGTACAAACCCAGGCCACCGGTCCCGATCAGGCCGAGGGGGATCAGCTTGCGCGTGTCGTAGCGGTCGGCGAGCAGGCCGCCAAGCACAAACAGTGCGGTGGCGATAATCGCGTTGGCACTCAGCAGCATGCCGATTTCAGTGTGGCTCAAGCCCATGAATTCCTGCATGGGTACATAGAAGGCGTCCTTGAGGTTCGCCAGCTTGTAGATGGTGCCACCACCGAGGATGAGGATCAGGAATCTGAGCCATTTGGCCTTGTTTTGAATTGTCATTGTTGTTCTCCGGGCGTAATCGGGTCGTCAGTTTCAGGCGTTGGAAGGGGTGGCCAGGGTCAGTTCGGCCAGCGTGCGCAATTCGGCCAGCAGGCTACGGACATAGGCCACCTGGTTGTTCGCCCAACGGTGTTCATCGGCCAGCATTCGCTCAAGCGAGTAGCCGTTCGGAAGCGGCGTTTCGCTCATCTCCCGGTAGGCAATGAAGGGATCGGCCGCCTCGAGACTCTGGCGGAAGGCCGGGGCCACGTAGTGGTTTTCCTGCTCGAGAATGAACGCGATCACCTGTGGGGTTGCTTCGCCGAGCATCAACAGCTCGAACAGCATGCGCGCGCTGGGCAGATCGTCCTCGTCGCTGCCTTGCAAAACGCCGTAATGACCGAAGCCGTTTTGCTCGGGGACGATGCGCACACCCTTGAGGTGAGTCTGGCGAATGTGCGGCGCCAGGTTGCGCAGGGCTTGCAGGGGCTTTTCGCAGGCATTGATCATGTTGCCGAAGTCGAACAGGGCATGCAGGCGAGGGTGGTTGAGGCGGTTGAGCAGTTGCGCGATCTCGCCGCTCTTGAGTTCTTCATGCTGTTCGAAGTCAAAGTACAGATCGTGCTCGTCGGCCTGTTGCGCGAGGTAGTGCAGGTCGGTTTCGATAATGTCCATGACCCGCGACAGGCTGCCCTCATAGCGTGAGTAAACACGGATATTGCGCACCCCCAGTACCCTGGCGATGGCGATTACCTGATCGACATCCTTTTTCAGCGTGCTGCTGATTTCCAGGTGCACATCCAGCCCCAGCGCTTTGGCCTTGGCGGCAAAGGCCTGCAGTTGCGCGGGTGACATTTGGCTCAGGCTGTTCTCCTCGCCGTCGAGCAAGTGCAGGCTCAGGCCTTGCAGCTCATGCCGGTAAGCGAAGTCCAGCAGGTCGGCAGGGGTGACACGACCATGGGTGAGGTTGGTCAGTAGCGGGTAGGCGTGGGCAAACAGGCGCAATTGCCCGAGGCGCTCAAGCAACCGCTGGGCCAATGCGTCCGTCAACACGGGAACGTCCCCGTGTTCGACCACCTTATGGCTCAGCAAGGCGTTGAATCGTTCCTGGATCTTATTGTTCATCAGAGTCGTTCCTGGTTCAGACACCGGGTCTGCCGGTGCAGCCTTTATCGCGCCAGTCAGGAACTCTCGATAGATCCATTATCAGTTAATTGATAAGACCACTTGCCTCGCATCAAGTGGTCGGCGGCAGATAACCCAATGTGCGCAAGGCCCGCGCCAGCGCCTCGACACGCTCCAGGGCCTGGTTTTCAGGCGTGCCGGCAAAGCCGATCAACAGGGCCGGCGGCAGGGCATGCTTGATGCGGTAGTCGCTCAGGGCATAGGTGTGGATGTTGTGCTGGGCCAGTTGCCGGGCGATGTCAGTGTCACTGAGTTCGGGGGGCAGCCAGGCGATCAGGTGCATGCCAGCATCTGTCGGGGTGATCGTGAAGAAGCTGCCAATCTGCTTTTCCAGCTGTTCGATCAATGCCTGCTGACGCGTCTTGTACAGCGCCCGCATGCGGCGGATGTGCCCCAGGAAGTGGCCTTCGCCCATGAAGTCCGCCGTGGTCGCCTGCAGCAGTGTGGGCGGACTGCGATCCATGACCGCGCGCAGGGTGCAGAAGGGTTCGACCAGGGCTTGCGGCAGAATCACGTAACCCAGTCGCAGTGACGGAAAGAGCACTTTGCTGAACGTGCCGACGTAGATCACCCGGGCCATCTGGTCCATGGCATACAACGCCGGGAGGAGGCGGCCACTGTAGCGAAACTCACTGTCGCAATCGTCCTCGATGATCCAGCTCTGATGCTGCGCCGCCCAGTCGATGAGTGCCTGGCGCCGCGCATAACTCAGGGTGACGCCCAAAGGATGCTGGCGCGAAGGCGTGCAAAACACCAGGCGGGCATCGGGGCACTCGGTCAGGCCTTGCTGGACATCGATCCCCTGTTCATCGATACGCAACGGAACCACCTGAGCCCCCTGGGCCTGCAACGCAATGCGCGCGGCGATGTGCCCCGGATCCTCCATCCAGACGCTGTCCTGCGGATTGAGCAGCAGCATGCCCAACAGGTTGAACGCTTGCTGCGCGCCGGAAACGATCACCACTTGCCCGGCACTGCAGTCGATGCCACGAGCATCGAAGACGTATTCGGCAATCGCTGTGCGAAGCGCCTGCAAGCCTTGCAACTCGCCATACCCCAGAATGGCCTTGGTCGGCTGGAGCAGATGACGGTTCATCAGGCGTCGCCAGATTGCCTGCGGGAATGCGTCATAGGTGCTGTGGCTGGGCAGGAAGGAGGTCGGGGTCGCGGGGTCCCAGTCGGCATAGGACACCCCGCGAAAATGATCGCTGCGCAGCGACAGCATCGACTGGCTCAGATCGGACAGGCGCGGTGGCTGGCGCTGTTGCCCGTCCTCGATACCCCGGCTTTCCCACTCAGTGCCGACATAGGTACCAGCGCCAGTGCGCGAAGCCAGGAAGCCTTCGGCAATCAGCTGATCGAAAGCATTGAGAATGGTGATTCGCGATAACCCCAACTCGTTGCTCAAGGTCCGGGTCGACGGCAGGCGCACGCCCCCCTGGATTCTGCCATTGAGTATCTGTTTGCGAATCTGCAGATACAGTTGGCGGTACAGGGGGATGGCACTGGCACGGTCCAGCTCGATAGCCGACAGCAGCAAACCTGCGGGGGATTTCATGACATGCTCGTCTGGGTGAATTGGGATTTGACCTGGAAACCGTCAGGCGACGGGGAGGTAAGGGTATCGAGCGATACCCGATAAGTCATCTGCCTGGCCTCGGGCTGTCGCCCAGGTAAGCCGGCTTGACCGGGTTTGATCCTGAAGGGGTGGAGTGTGGGCGATCTCCGGGTGAGTCAGCGTCTTCGAGCGACCGTGTGGTCGCTCGAAGACACTTGGTTACTTCAGGTTGCCGCTGAGGAACTGCTGCAGGCGCTCGCTTTTGGGGTTGCCCAATACGTCCTCGGGCGCCCCTTGCTCTTCGACCCGCCCTTGGTGCAGGAACAGCACCTGGTTCGACACTTTGCGCGCGAAGCTCATTTCGTGGGTCACCATGATCATGGTGCGGCCTTCTTCGGCCAGGCCCTGGATCACCTTGAGCACTTCGCCCACCAGTTCCGGGTCCAGGGCCGAAGTCGGCTCGTCGAACAGCATGATCTCCGGTTCCATGGTCAGGGCACGGGCAATGGCGACCCGCTGTTGCTGGCCACCCGAGAGGAATGCCGGATATTGATCAGCCACCCGCGACGGCAGACCCACCTTGTCCAGATAACGGCGGGCGCGTTCCTCTGCATCTTTCTTGCTGACGCCCAGCACCCGGCGCGGGGCCATGGTGATGTTGTCGAGCACGGTCATGTGGCTCCACAGGTTGAAGTGCTGGAACACCATCGCCAGGCGAGTACGGATGCGTTGCAGTTCATTGGCGTCGGCCACGCGCATGCCGTGGCGGTCATGGACCATCTGAATCGGCTGGTTGTCCAGGCTCATGGCGCCGTCGTTGGGTGTCTCCAGGAAGTTGATGCAGCGCAGAAAGGTGCTCTTGCCCGAGCCACTGGCACCGATCAGGCTGATGACATCGCCAGTCTTGGCCTTGAGCGAAACGCCCTTGAGGACTTCGTGGTTGCCGTAGCTTTTGTGCAGGTTTTCAACGGTCAGTTTGTACATGTGCAAGCATCCTGAATTAGTGAGCCGGGCCGAGGAAAGACAACCAACGGCGCTCTGCCAGGCGGAACAGGCCGACCAGCGAAAAAGTGACGGCCAGGTAGATCAGCGCGGCAATGCCGAACGACTGGAAAGTCAGGAATGTCGCCGAGTTGGCGTCCCGCGCGACTTTCAGGATGTCCGGGATGGTCGCGGTGAAGGCCACGGTGGTCGAGTGCAACATCAGAATCACTTCGTTGCTGTAGTAAGGCAGCGAACGACGCAGGGCCGACGGCATGATCACGTAGGCGTACAGCTTCCAGCCGGTCAGGCCGTAAGCCTTGGCGGCCTCGACTTCGCCGTGGTTCATGCTGCGAATGGCCCCGGCGAAGATCTCCGTGGTGTAGGCGCAGGTGTTCAGGGCAAAGGCGAGGATGGTGCAGTTCATCGCATCACGAAAGAACGCATCCAGCACTGGCTGGGCGCGGACTGCGGCGAGGCTGTAGATGCCGGTGTAACAAATCAGCAGCTGAATATAGAGTGGCGTACCCCGAAACAGATAGGTGTAGAACTGCACCGGCCAGCGCACCCAGACATTGGTCGAGACCCGGGCAATCGACAGCGGGACCGACATCACGAAACCGACGAGGATCGAGGCGCTGAGCAGCCACAGGGTCATGGCCAGCCCGGTGATGTGATTGCCGTCCTGGAACAGGAAAGGTCTCCAGTATTCCTGTAGAAGTTCGATCATCGCACAGCCTCCCGGGAGCCTGCGGCGTAGAAGATTTCCATCCGGCGCAAGACGTAGTTCGAAACGGTGGTTATCACCAGATAGATCAAGGCAGCCAGCATCAGGAAGAAGAACAACTGATAGGAACTCTTGCCCGCGTCCTGAGCCACCTTGACCAGGTCGGCCAGGCCAATGATCGACACCAGCGCGGTGGCCTTGAGGATCACCATCCAGTTATTTCCGATGCCCGGCAGGGCAAAGCGCATCATTTGCGGGAACACCACGAAGCGAAAGCGCTGAGCACGGGTCAGGCCGTAGGCGGTAGCCGCTTCCATCTGCCCTCGCGGTACGGCGAGGATGGCGCCGCGGAAAGTTTCGGTGAAATACGCCCCGTAGATGAAGCCCAGGGTAATGACCCCGGCGCTGAACGGGTTGATCTCGATGTATTCCCATTCCATGAAATCGGTCAACGAGGTCAGCCAGGTTTGCAGGCTGTAGAAAATCAACAGCATCAGCACCAGGTCCGGCACCCCGCGGATCAGCGTGGTGTAGGCCTGCGCAGGGACGCGCAGCAGCGCCGATTTCGACAGCTTGGCGCTGGCGCCGATCAGGCCCAGGCCAACGCTCACCAGCAAGCACAGAAAGGATAATTTGACAGTCATCCAGGAGCCTTGCAGCAACAGCGGGCCGAAGCCCTTGAGACTGAAGCCCGACAACCCGAGAATCTGCAATAGGTTTTCTAGCATTGTGCAGCCCTACATCAATCAAAAAAGTGCCCATCCGGAGATGGGCGCAGGGTCATTACTTGCCGCTGTACAGATTCAGATCGCCAAAGTGCTTCTGTTGGACGGCCGCATAGGTGCCATTGTCGTGCAGCGCCTTGATACCTTTGTTCAGCAAGGCCTGGAGTTCGGCGTTGCCTTTGGTCAGACCCACGGCGGTTTTGGCCGGCAGCAGCGGGTTTTCGACCGGCGCGCTGACTTGGAAGTCGACGCCTTGTGGCGACTTCAGGAAACCCAGTTCGGCTTGCAGCATGTCCTGGATCGAGGCATCAAGACGTCCGGAGATCAGGTCAGCGTACACTTGGTCCTGGTTGGCGTAGGCCTGGGTTTCTACCCCGGCCTTGTCCAGTACGGCCTTGGCGTAGGCTTCCTGGATGGTGCCTTGCTCGTACCCGACTTTCTTGCCCATGAGGGAGGCCGGATCGCTGCCGATGGCCGCACCTTTCTTGAATACCAGCGCGGTCGGGCCAGAGAACAGTTCGCTCGAGAAGTCGATGGCTTTCTCACGCGCTGGCGTGACGGTCATGGAAGAGATCACGCCGTCGAACTTGTTGGCCTTGAGGCCTGGGATCATGCCGTCGAAGTCGCTTTCGACCCACTTGCACTTGACCTTCAGTTCAGCGCAGATCGCGTTGCCCAGATCGATGTCGAAGCCCACCAGACTGCCATCGGCGGCCTTGGATTCGAACGGCGCATAAGAGGGGTCGACGCCAAAACGCAACTCCTTGTACTCCTTGGCCAGCGCAGAACCGGCAGCCACACACAAAGCCAATGCAGAAATGGTGAGAAATGCTTTTTTCATTATTTTTTATTCCTAAGGACCATCGAAAGCGCTTGTGCCGCAAGAGCGCGTGTACTGAACGTGAAGTGTCTTATGCACACGCAGATACTTGTACAGACAAGCATATGCAATCACCCGGCCAATTCGCGGATCGGGCGATTGAGAAAGCGCGTAGAGCGCTCTGCGATGGGCTTGGCAGGCCGGTGAGAGCAGAGGGGGGCAGGCTGTGAGGCTGTTACCGAAGCAGGTTTTTACACCCGGCTGGGGCATGCGGTAACAAAGTGTGAGATCAAGGGCGCCGACTTTGCTGGCTAAATCCTTGGCGATGATATTGGCGGAATGTCCGCGCAGGCCTTGAGTGGCCAGCCTGCCGAGCATCTGACTGGCCTCTGTTGCGTTTTCTCATCGCAATAGCCTCAAGGTTTCAAACAGTGCGCGGTCTTCTTTTTTCGCTGATCGAGCGTGGCGTCGAATGACTTGCAACAGGCAGTCGGTGAAGCAAAGCGCCGCGTTGCTCAGTGCAACATTGCGACGTGTCACGATGCTCAACTGCCGAGGTTCGAACTGCTCGTTCAGATTCAGGGAAACCAGGCGGCCAAGAAAAGGCGGGGCGATACTTACGATGGATGGTCCCCAGGTGCACATGTCGGCCCGTTCGACCATCATCTG
Organism: Pseudomonas sp. GW821-FHT01C01; assembly: GCF_059422645.1. NCBI lineage: Bacteria > Pseudomonadati > Pseudomonadota > Gammaproteobacteria > Pseudomonadales > Pseudomonadaceae > Pseudomonas > Pseudomonas sp. GW821-FHT01C01. Next base: position 46,891 of record NZ_JBWKXF010000001.1, read on the forward strand.
CAAAATAGCCAATGAATGAGCCCGCACAATTCGGTTCTCGTCGATGTGCGCGCCATGTTTCCAAAATAGCTCTTGCATCAATCCATCGTGCCCATCCGGTGCGTAGTTCAAGGTCCAGTTCTGCTCCAGCAGTTCATGGATCGAACGCGCGTTTTGTCGTGGGTGTCCTTCACGAACCAGTACTGATGCCTGGTATTCCAATAGGGTTTCGCAAGCAAATTCCTGGGTGGATTGCGCTGGGTGAAACTGTCCAATCGCAAAATCCATGCTGCCATCACGCAGCAGTGGTTGGGCCACGGCCATCAGGCTTTCATACAATTCCAATCGTATTTGTGGCATTCGCTCGCGAAAGACCAAGATCACTTCGGGCAGAAATGTCAGGGCGATCCACGGCGTGATGCCGACGCACAGTCTGCCCTGAGCCTTGCCACGCATGTGATCGAGTTCGGTCTGCGCGTGTTCAAGCTGCTTGATCACCAGTCGCGCATGGGTCAGCAGAACTTTTCCATATTCAGTGAAATTCAGGCCGGTGGGGGTACGGGTAAACAGCGGTAATTGCTGAGCAGTTTCCAGCTCCCGTAGCGCCTTGGTCACGGCCGCCTGGGAAATCTCCAGCGAACGCGCGGCGGCGCGGATACTGCCTGTTTCGGCGCTGGCAATCAGTGCTTGTAATTGATGCAGTTTCATCTGCTTACCCTTCAGACAACCAATGGTTGTCATCATAACCAAACTGGGGCTCCCCAGCCCATGGTTCCGTCCCTAAGATCGATCCCGACAGCGCTTTCACAGGCGTCGCGTCCCAATCGAAGGAGAACAACAATGGATGCCGGCCACGTGCTGCCAGGTATTGCAGCGATACAAGATGAAATGATCGCGTTACGTCACCGTATTCACGCGCACCCCGAGCTGGGCTTTGAAGAGTACGCCACCAGCCGGCAAGTCGCCGAGTGCCTGGTGCGCTGGGGTTATGAGGTCAGCACCGGCGTGGGCAAGACCGGGGTGGTCGCTACCCTGAAAAATGGTGAGGGTCGGTCCATCGGACTGCGTGCCGATATGGATGCGTTGCCGATTCAGGAAGCCACCGGGTTGCCCTATGCCAGCCAAATTGATGGCGTCATGCACGCCTGCGGCCACGACGGTCACACGGCCATCCTGCTGACAGCCGCCCGGTATCTGGCGCAAACCCGGGCCTTCAACGGTACGCTTCAGCTGATTTTCCAACCGGCGGAAGAAGGCTTGGGTGGTGCCCGGAAAATGCTGGAGGAGGGGCTGCTCGAACGCTTTCCCTGTGATGCGATTTTCGCGATGCATAACGTACCCGGGTATCCCGTCGGGCATCTGGGTTTCTATAGCGGGCCGTTCATGGCCTCTGCCGACACAGTGAACATCAGGATCATTGGCAAGGGCGGGCACGGCGCGGTGCCGCAAAAGGCTGTCGACCCGGTGGTGGTCTGCGCTTCGATCGTGATCGCCCTGCAAAGCATCGTCTCGCGCAATGTCAGCCCGCAGGACATGGCGATCATTACCGTGGGGTCGATTCACGCCGGTAGCGCTTCGAATGTCATCCCGTCCAGCGCCGACATGAGCCTGAGCGTGCGCGCCCTGACGCCCGAGGTTCGCCGTTTGCTCGAAGTCAGGATCAACGAATTGGTCAACGCCCAGGCCGCCAGTTTTGGCGCCCAGGCACAGATCGATTATCAGCATTGTCATCCGGTGTTGATCAACGATCCGGAATCAACCGCAATTGCCCGGGAAATCGCACGGGATTGGCTGGGAGACGAGCGGTTGATCAACGACCTGCGCCCCTTCACCGCCAGTGAAGACTTTGCCTTCATCCTCGAGCAATGCCCCGGCAGCTATCTGGTGATCGGCAACGGTGAGGGTGACAGCGGTTGCCTGCTGCACAACCCCGGCTATGACTTCAATGATGCCTGCCTGCCGATCGGGGCGAGTTACTGGGTCAAGTTGGTGGAAAGTTTTCTGCGTTGAGACGCCGCGATGGCGAGCGTCAATCGGTACAAACATCGTCTGCGACCTGGAGAGGAAAATAATGAACAAGATCATTGCAGCGGTTTCACTGGCATTCCTGACGGCATCTAGCCTCGCGGGTGCGGCCGACTGGTCCGGCAAAGTCCTGAGACTGGGGGTGGACCCCACCTATCCACCGCTGGAGTACAAGAACCAGGACGGCACGCTGACCGGCTTCGGGGTCGATATCGCCGAGGCGCTCTGTGCCGAAATACACGCCCGTTGCGTTTGGGTTGAAAGCAGCTGGGACGGGGTGATTCCGGCACTGTTGGCGCGTAAATTCGACGCCGTGGCGTCGTCGATGACCGTCACGCCAAAGCGCCTGGAGCAGATTGCGTTCACTGACAAGGTGTCCAACGCGCCGGCGCGCCTGGTGGTCAGGCGTGGGTCGGGATTGCAGCCGACCCTTGAATCGCTCAAGGGTAAACGCATCGGTGTGGAGCAGGGCTCGACTCAGGAAGCCTTCGCCAAAGCGGTGTGGGGTTCGAAGGGCGTGGAGGTTCTGTCTTATCAGAATCAGGATCAGGTGTATGCCGATCTGGTCGTGGGGCGGCTCGATGCTTCGCTGCAGGGGTCCATCCAGGCCAGCTACGGATTTCTGAACACCGACGCCGGCAAGGATTACGAGTTCTCGGGTGCGACCCTGGATGACCCGAAGTTTTTCGGCGTGGGTGACGGGATCGGTTTGCGCAAAAACGATGTGGAGTTGCGCGAGGACTTGAACAAGGCCCTGGCGACCATTCTCGCCAATGGCACCTACGAGCGGATCAACAAAAAGTACTTCGATTTCGACGTCTACGGCGCGAAATAACTTCTGACTGTATTTGCAACGGGGCGCTCGTCCGGGCGCTCTATCGCCTTCACCTCACCCAATAAAAACAAGGAGAGTGAAATGCTTCTGGAAGGCTTTGGCCCGCAGATTCTGCTGGGCACCCTGGCCACAATCAAACTGGCGTTATGGTCATTACTGATCGCTGTCCTGGCAGGACTGCTCGGTGCCAGTTCCAAGCTGTCTTCAAACCGCGTATTGCGGGCGCTGGCCACGGGTTACACGACGGTGATCCGCAGCATGCCGGACCTGGTGATCATGTTGCTGTTGTTCTTCAGTCTGCAGATGCTGCTCAACCGCATGACCGATTGGCTGGGTACCGGGCAAATCGATATCGACCCGTTCCTGGCCGGTGTCGTGACCCTGGCATTCATTTACGGGGCCTATTTCACCGAGACCTTCCGTGGTGCCTTTCAGGCTGTCCCGGCAGGTCAGATCGAAGCGGCGCGGGCCTACGGCATGACGCGGGGACAAACCTTTCGCAAGGTCCTGTTTCCGCAAATGCTGCGTCACGCGCTGCCGGGGATCGGCAACAACTGGCAGGTGTTGATCAAGTCCACGGCGCTGGTGTCGATCATCGGCCTGACCGATGTGGTCAAGGCCACGCAGGATGCGGGCAAGGGCTCGATGCAGTTCTTTTACTTCACGCTGGTCGGCGGTCTGATCTACCTGGCGATCACCACCGTGTCCAACGTTGTATTGCTGTGGCTGGAGCACCGCTGCTCGGTCGGTGTCAGGAAGGCAGCGCTATGACCGGCATTCTCGAAGAGTATTGGCAGGCGTACCTGTGGACTGACGGGCCACACTTTTCCGGTTTGGCAGTGACCTTGTGGCTGCTCATTCTGTCGGTAGTGATCGGATTCCTGCTCGCGGTGCCGCTGTCGATTGCCCGCGTCAGCCGCAATCCGCTGATCCGCCTGCCGGTGTGGTGCTACACCTACGTGTTTCGCGGCACGCCGTTGTACATCCAGTTGCTGTTCTTCTACACCGGCGTCTACAGCCTGCATGTGGTGCGGTCTCAGGATTTTCTCAACGCGTTTTTCCGTGACGGCTTCAACTGCACGGTGCTGGCGTTCGGGCTCAATACCTGCGCATACATGACCGAGATTTTTGCCGGCGCCATCCGGGCGACGCCCCATGGTGAAATCGAGGCCGCCAGGGCTTACGGAATGGGCCGCTTCACCCTCTATCGCCGAATCGTCTTGCCATCGGCATTGCGTCGGGCGCTGCCGTTTTTCAGTAATGAAGTGATTCTGATGTTGCATTCCACTTCGGTGGCCTTTACCGCCACGGTCCCCGATTTGCTGAAGATTGCCCGGGACGTCAATTCGGCGACCTATGCCTCATTCACCGCATTCGGCATTGCCGGGGTGCTGTATGCCGGCAGCGCTTTTTTCCTGATCTGGCTGTTCCGCCGTGGCGAACTGCATTGGCTGGCCTATCTCAAACCCCGCACGCATTGACCCCATCGGACTTGCTCGAATGTATAAATTGATCGTTGAAGATGTGCACAAGAACTACGGCAGCCATGAAGTCTTGAAAGGCGTCTCGCTCAAGGCCCGGGCTGGCGACGTGATCAGCATTATCGGCTCCTCGGGGTCCGGGAAAAGTACCTTCCTGCGCTGCATCAACCACCTGGAACAACCATCGGCCGGACGCATTGTCGTCAATGCCGAAGAACTGCTGACCCGTAAGAATTCAAGGGGCGAACTGTGCGTGGCCGATCCCGGGCAATTGCGGCTCATGCGCAGCAAGCTGTCGATGGTGTTCCAGCACTTCAATCTGTGGAGCCACATGACGGTGCTGGAAAACATCATCGAGTGCCCGATGAGCGTGCTGGGTATCGGTCGAGCAGAGGCACTGGAGCGCGCACGCCGGTACCTCGCCAAGGTAGGTCTGCCGCAAAAGGTCGAGGATCAATATCCGGTTCATTTGTCCGGAGGCCAGCAACAGCGGGTCGCCATTGCCCGGGCGCTGGCGATGGAGCCAGAGGTGATGCTGTTCGATGAACCGACATCGGCACTCGACCCCGAACTGGTGGGCGAGGTGCTCAAAGTCATGCAGCAGCTTGCCGAGGAAGGCCGAACCATGGTGGTGGTCACCCATGAAATGGCGTTCGCCCGGCAAGTATCCAGCCACATTATGTTTTTGCATCAGGGCAGGGTGGAGGAGCAGGGCGCGCCCGGCGATGTGCTGGAGCATCCGCGCAGCGAGCGTTTAAAGCAGTTTCTGGCTGGGAGTCTGAAATAACCACGCGTGCAGTTTCCAGTTTGCCCAGGGTTCTTTTTGGGGTTCATTTTTTCGGTTTAACGCCGCCTGCCTGGCGCAAAGGCACATGCCAATGCCGCCAGGTGCCAGGTGCCAGGTGCCGTCAGTTGCTCGAATGAACCCCGCCCCATGCCCCGGCCTTAACCGCCTTGCGGCACCACTCGTGCGTCATTCCCCGTGCCTTCGATATAAACTTTCATACCTTTACCCAGGGATGGATTGATCGGCTGGGTAACCGACACCAGCACGCCGCTTTTTACCCGCACGATGACCTGCTGCGCCGCTACCGGCTGGTCATACTTTTTCTTCTCTGCGTAATTGCCGCCAACAGCACCGGCGAGCGCGCCGGCAACCATGGCGACATCACGCCCGGTGCCGCTGCCGACCAGGCTGCCGATACCGAGGCCACCAAGGCCGCCGAGTACGGCGCCGACGCCGCTATCGTGATTGGTCTGCATCTGCGTCAACGATATCTGCTCGATCTTGCCTGAGCGAATCTCCATTTCACCGGCACCGCCTTGGGATGATCCCACGGCGGAACAGGCACTGATCAGCACAGTCACCAACGCGACCGTCAGCCAGGACAGGATAGCTTTCATTGTTGTGCACCTCGTCATTGGTATTTGATGGCAATGCCTTTGAGCTTGCGCCCCTGGATCGTTTCTATGTCACGGTTCCACAGTGGGCCTGTCACGTAAGCGGCGACGGGCTGAATATGGTCGTAGACGACAACCACCGCGTCTGCGCCCAGTTTGGCGCCTTCTTCACGCAGTTTTTGTTCGACTTCGGTGATGGGGGGTGCCGGGTCGACCGTGGCGTCGATCAGGATTTCACCCAGCCGCACATTGGGGCGCGTCGGTTCTGCGCGTAGTACCTGGACTTCGCTGGGCAGGGTCGGCGCGGGATGCTCGACCCCGACGTAAGCGGTCGTCTGCGCATCCACCGATGCGCAAGCGCTCAGCCCAAGCACACTGGTGACGAGGGCGGCGATGAGTAACGGTCTGTGCAATGTTGAGAATCGAAGCGATAAAGGCGTCGACATGTCAGCTACCCTCGGCTTGAGGTTTATTTAACGGCCAACATTTGTTGGTGGTTGAAACAGGGATCAACTGCGGATGAACGCCCAGAGATCAGCATTCAATTTGTCGATCGCCGCTTTGAAATCCTTCGTGGTGATTTTCTCGCTCTCGTTCGAAAGCTGGCTGCCAAATACCTTGCGTACGACTTTGACCATGGTCTGACTGCTCTTTGCGTCGATGACTTCGGCTTCGATGAACAGGTTAGTGTCCTGATCCCGGTGACCGGTGGCTGCCTGTGTGGCCCCGACCACGGCTGCGATCGGCACCACTTCATACCATTTCATGCCTTCGTTGGAGGCGCTCACCCCGGTGATGGCTGCGCGCATGATCAAGGTTTTCGAACCCCTTGGCGCCGCGCTCTCGCTCGACACCACCCGGTATTTTTGGCCCAGCACGCCCTTGGCCTTGCTGGTCATGTAGTTCTGCAGCTCATCCAGCGTCTGCTGGTTGACCCGTTCATTGGGCTTGGGCGCCGGATAGAGTTCCAGTCGATTGAACACCACCGTGTCGTACGCATTCGCGTTCCACGATGGGCTCACCCAGCGCATCGCGGTTCCGCCGCTAGGCGTCTGGACTTCTTGCAGGTTGTTGTAGTTGGGCAGGTAGCCGGAGTACTGCTCCCGCTCGGTGACTTTCGAGGTACAACCACTGAGCAACAGACCGGCCAGCGTGGCGCCGACGAGCAAGTTTCGGGGCAAGTTCATGGTGCTGGGTGCTCCTGGGATGAAGTCGTTTTTTTGTGTGGCAGGCCAGCTTGTTGCCGGGCCAGACCATGGCCCAACTGACGTTGACATCTCAGAGCATAGGTGGCTCCTGTCGCAATGCGCCAGGATTGCACCGGTGATTTGTGTGCCGGGCAGGTAGCTCATGCCCGCGGGGTAGCTGGTGGCCACCTGTCCATGGGTTCATCAATAGATGCCCCACGCACCCTCTCAAGTCGAAATGGCAATTATCGAGAAAACCTGAACTAAGCTGAGCGGGCACGGTTCGTGCGCCGACGGTCCAACATAAGTGGTAGTCCATATTCTCAGTATCGAGAAGGAGCTACTGATGAAAAACAGCATTCACCTCACGCCGGTTATGGTTTTGGCAATCATTTGGCCCGAAATCGGAATGCCAGCCGATAGTCAGGCCGAACTGGCCAAACAATCACTAAATCCGGTTGCCGCGCTCTACAGCGTGCCCATTCAGTACAACTGGAACCAAAAACTTGGCCCCAGTGGCGAAGGCTACCAAAGCGTCACGAATATCCAGCCAGTTCTGCCATTCAGCCTCAACGACGAGTGGAATCTTATTTCCCGAACCATCCTGCCGGTCATTGATCAGCATGGCCTGGTACCGGGTGGAGAGGCGGACAAGTCCGGTATCGGTGACGTGACCCAGAGCTTGTTTTTTTCACCCAAACACCCGACCGAGAGCGGCTGGATTTGGGGGGCCGGGCCGGTATTCCTGATACCCACCGGCAGCGATGAGCTATTGAGCAGTGAACAATGGGGGGCGGGTCCCACCGTGGTTGCCCTCAAACAAAGTAATGGCTGGACTCGCGGCATTCTGGCCAATCACATCTGGTCGCTGGACAACAGCCCGCCCGATGACAAGGACAAAATTAACCAAACCTTTCTGCAACCTTTCTTCAGCTACACCACCCATACCTATACCACCTACGGCATCAACACCGAATCCACCTACGACTGGCAAACCCGCGAATGGTCAGTGCCGATTAACCTGTTCGTCACCCAGTTGTTCAAAGTGGGTCATCAACCCATGAGCCTGCAAGCGGGACCGCGCTACTGGGCGGACAGCCCGAAAGACGGCGCTGAGGGCTGGGGATTTCGGGTGGCGTTTACGCTGTTGTTTCCCAAGTAATTCCAGCCTTGCTTATCCAGCCTTGCTTATCCAGCCCTGAAAGGCCCGGTGGCCTGCTGCAACCGCGACTCTTTCATCGGGCGAGGTGAGTACGACAAGGAGTCTTTGCCGGAAAGCAGGATTGGGCTCGTCAGCCGACGTGGCCGGTCACTTGGGCGCATAGCCTTTTCAGCTGTTCGGCCAGATCGATCACGCGGCGTGGTGCGTCGGGGCGCAGGTGCAGCGCGATTTCCAGTGGCGCCAGTTCGGGAAAGGACTCGGCCACGCCCAACCGTCGATGGCCGGGCAGTGCAAGTCGCGCAGGGAGCACACTGACGCCAAGACCATCGGCAACTGCCGAGCGGACGCTCGCGAGGCTCGCGCTGCTGTAGCCGATGCTCCAGCGTCGGCCGGCGCTCTCGAGCGCGTGGATCATTTCATCGCGATACAAGCCGCCGACCGGAAACACCACCAGTGGCAGCGGGTCGCGCTCGTATGTTGGCTCGCTGAGGCTGTCGAACCAGGCGAGCGGTTCGGGCCAGGCGGCGTGTCCCACAACCTGTCCCGGGCGCTGTTTGACCAGCACCAGGTCGTAGTCGCCTGCACAAAACTGTTGCCATAGCGTGTTGCTCAGCCCACTGCTGATCTCAAGCCTTATCGACGGGTGCGCGCGTGCGAAGGCGCCCAGTGTCGGGGTCAGCAGGTCTGAGGCGAAGTCTTCTGGCACGCCGATGTGCAACTCGCCCTGTGCGTGGCCTTTGCGAAACTCTTCCACGACCTCTTCCATCAGCCCCAGGAGCCGGCGCGCATAGCCGAGCAGGCGTTCGCCGTCCTCGGTGGTGCCGACGTAGCGCCCGTTGCGGTTGAGCAGCTCGCAGCCGAGTTGCTCCTCGAGCCGCTTCAACTGTTGGCTGATGGTCGACTGGCTCAGGTGCACGCGCTCACCGGCACGGGTGAAGCTGCCGCTCTCTACCACGGCGACGAAACTCTTGAGCAGCACCGGATCGATCAGTGTTGAAGTCATTTGATTTCCCACTAATTGTCATTCGAACATTTCATTTCCGAATAATAGCACCTGCTCTTAATCTTTAAGAACAGCCGCTGATGTGGCCTGTTGACCAGAATCCCCCTAGGTAAATGTGATGACCAGTGACGTGACGCTAATGCAGGAGCCGAGTCTGCACCCGCACCGGCGGGAAAGGTGGGAGCGGTGGGAAAGAAGTGTGCGCCATGACTGACCGCGGATCGGCTTGCATCGTTACGGGTGTGTCGCGCGCGAGTGAGGTGTCACTGGTCGCGCTGGTGCTTTTGGTGCTACTGGGCCTCAATTTGCGTCCATTCCTGACTTCGGTAGGGCCGGTGCTCGACCTGGTGCGCGCCGACATCGGCCTCGACTTTCGCGCCGCCGCGATGCTGACCACCTTGCCCTTTGTGCTGATGGGCCTGATTGCCTTCATTGGCATCGGTGTCGCACGTCGTTTCGGCGAAAGGAGGGCGCTGGCCGGCGCATTGTTGCTCTTGATGATCGGCTGCGCGTCACGCGCCCTGGTCAAGGACGGAGTGCAGTTGATCCTTGGCGCCGGAATCGCCGGCACCGGTGTGGCGGTGATCCAGGCCTTGATACCGGGTGTCGCCAAACGCTGGTTTCCTGAGCGAATAGCGATGGTGATGGGGCTCTACTCGGCGGCATTGGTCGGCGGCGGGGCGCTTGGCTCGCTGGCAAGCACATGGCTGAATCCGTATGGCGGCTGGAGGTTAGGGCTTTCCATTTGGGCGTTGCCAGCGCTTGCCGTGTTCTTGCTTTGGCTGGTGTGTGCACCACGCACTGCGCCGATAGCCGCTGGCGGACCTGCACCGGTCAAAACCGGCAGCTTCTTCAGGAATCACCGTGCGTGGCAGTTGGCTGCCTACTTTGGACTCACCAACAGCGGTTACTCAAGTCTGGTGGCCTGGCTGCCGTCCTTCTACCAGCAGCAGAACATGAGCCTGCAGGCCTCAGGCAACTTGCTTGCGTGGTTGGCGATGTTCCAGGCGACGGCGGCGTTCGCGATGCCGATGCTTGCCCGCCGCAGCGCTGACCGGCGTGGTGCCTTGTGGCTGACGATAGCGCTGCAGGCCGCGGGCTTCGCCGGCTTCGCGCTGGTCCCCAACGCAGCGCCGTGGTTGTGGGTCGCACTGGCCGGTTTCGGTCTCGGCGGGTTCTTCTCGCTCAGCCTGATTGTCAGCCTCGACCATTTGCCCGGTGCGCAAGCGGCCGGCACCTTGGCGGCCTTCGTTCAGGGTATCGGTTTTGTGCTCGCCTCGAGTGCTCCCTGGCTGATCGGCTGGCTGCGCGACTCCGGCGGCAGCTTTACCAGCGGCTGGTGGCTGCACATCGGGGTGCTCGCAGCGATGGCGGTACTGACATTCAAGTTCTCCCCGGCGAGTTACCGACACAGCATGCGGAAGGTGTGAACCCGGTCAGACAGTACGACATGTCCGGTTTTCGAGGGCATTGAATAGAAGACGATTTTTGAAACCCCAGCACCAGTGTTCCTACGGAGATTGATATGAAGAAGTTAGCAGTTTCAGTGGTTCTCGCCTTGGCCGCCAGCGGCGTCTATGCGAAAGACTTGCAAGTCATTCGCTTCGGCGTTGATCCCACTTACGCCCCGTTCGAGTCGAAGGCGCCCGATGGCTCGCTTGTAGGTTTCGATATCGATCTTGGCAATGCGATCTGCGAAAAGCTCAAGGTCAAATGTGTATGGGTCGAGAACTCCTTCGACGGCATCATCCCGGCGCTGAAAGCCAAGAAGTTCGACGGCATTCTTTCCTCCATGAGCGTGACTGAGAAACGCCAGGCGCAAATCGCCTTCTCCGACAAGATCAGTAATGTCCTGCCGCGTCTCCTTGCGAAAAAAGGCTCGGATCTCCTGCCAACGCCCGAATCCCTTCAAGGCAAGCGGGTAGGGATCGAGCAGGGCTCGACGTCGGAAACCTATGCCCGGGCTTATTGGGCGCCCAAGGGCGTCACTGTCATGACCTACCAGAACCAGGACATGGTTTACCAGGACTTGATGGCCGGCCGCCTGGATGCCGCGCTGCAGTCTTCAGTCCAGGCCGACCTGGGTTTTCTGAAAACCGCGAACGGACGTGATTTTGCTTTTGCCGGCCCGGAGTTGCGCGATCCGAAAACCCTCGGCGTGGGTGCGGGAATTGGTTTGCGCAAGGAAGACAATGAACTTCGCGAACAGATCAATGGGGCGCTGGCCGAGATCATCAAGGACGGAACTTACCAGACGATCTCTAATAAATACTTCTCCTTTGATGTGTACAACTGATTGATTTCAAGTTGCAGGCAGTCAGCATTCAAAAACAAGAACAACACTACTGAACAAGATAGGCAGCATCGGCTGGACTATCGAACTCAAGGAGAATGCAATGTCCTTGGCAGACTATGGGCCGCTGATTGCGAGTGGCACCTGGATGACATTAAAGCTGGCCATACTATCGCTGCTGGCCTCAGTACTGATTGGTTTGGCAGGTGCCAGTTCCAAGTTGTCAGGCAATCGATGGCTGCGCCACATCGCCACCCTCTATACCACGCTGATACGCAGTGTTCCTGATCTGGTGACCATGCTGTTGCTCTTCTACAGCATTCAGATAGTCCTCAATCAGGTCACCGAAGGTCTTGGGATGGATCAAGTTGATATCGACCCGTTCCTCGCCGGTGTAGCGACGCTCGGGTTTATCTACGGCGCTTATTTCACCGAAACCTTCCGAGGTGCTTTCCAGGCGGTCCCCCGCGGCCAGACTGAGGCAGCCATGGCCTATGGCCTGAGCCCATGGCAGGCGTTCCATCGGATTCTGTTCCCGCAAATGATGCGTTTTGCCTTGCCTGGAATTGCCAATAACTGGCAGGTCATGATCAAGGCGACCGCGCTGGTGTCCATCATCGGTCTGTCCGATATCGTCAGGGCCACCCAGGATGCCGGGAAGAGTTCCATGCAGCTGTTTTATTTCACCGTGATCGGCGCACTGATTTATCTGGTCATTACCACGGTCTCGAACGGTGTCTTGATGTGGCTTAAGCATCATTACTCGGTCGGCGTTCGGGAGGCTCAACTGTGATCGATATCATCCAGGAATACTGGCAAGCGTATTTGTGGTCGGACGGCGCCAACTTTTCCGGCCTGGCAATCACCTTGTGGCTACTGGTGCTGTCGATCGCGATCGGATTCGTGCTGTCGGTGCCGCTGGCCGTGGCCCGGGTGTCAAGAAACCGGTTCGTGCGGCTTCCAGTCTGGTTTTACACCTATGTGTTTCGTGGCACGCCGCTCTATATACAACTGTTGATCATCTACACCGGTGTTTACAGCCTGAGCGTGGTACGCGAGCACGAGTTCCTCGACATGTTCTTTCGCGAGGGCTTCAACTGCACGGTGCTGGCGTTCGCGCTCAATACCTGCGCCTACACCACGGAAGTCTTCGCTGGCGCGATCAAGTCGGTGCCCTACGGCGAGGTAGAGGCGGCCCGCGCCTTCGGCATGTCGAAGTTCACCCTGTACCGCCGCATCATCCTGCCCTCGGCGCTGCGTCGCGCACTGCCGTACTACAGCAACGAGGTGATCATGATGCTGCATTCGACCTCGGTGGCGTTTACCGCCACGGTGCCCGACCTGCTGAAGGTCGCCCGCGACGTCAACTCTGCGACCTATGCGTCGTTCGAGGCTTTCTTCATCGCTGCGCTGTTGTACGCGGTGATTGCGCTGTCGCTTGTCTGGCTATTTCGTCGCGGTGAAACCCGCTGGCTGGCCTTCCTGAAACCCCAGGCCGCCTGAAGGCCGCATACGCAGGGTCAAAAACATGTACAAACTGACCGTAGACGATCTGTACAAGAACTATGGCAACCACGAAGTGCTCAAGGGCGTGTCGATCAAGGCCAAGGCCGGCGATGTGATCAGCATCATCGGCTCTTCGGGTTCCGGCAAGAGTACCTTCTTGCGTTGCATCAACTTCCTCGAGCAACCGTGCGCCGGGCGAATTACGGTGAACGCCGAGGAAATCCGCACCGAGAAGGACAAGCACGGTGGGCTGCGCGTGGCCAACCAGAAGCAGCTGCAAAGCATGCGCACCAAATTGTCCATGGTGTTTCAGCACTTCAACCTGTGGGCGCACATGTCAGTGCTGGAAAACGTTATCGAGGCGCCGATGCATGCGCTTGGCCTCAGCCGCGATGAGGCGGTGGCCCGCGCACGCAAGTACCTGGCCAAAGTCGGCCTGCCGGCCAGCATGGAGGCAAAGTACCCGTCGCACCTGTCCGGCGGCCAGCAGCAGCGCGTGGCGATCGCCCGTGCCCTGGCGATGGAGCCGGAAGTGATGCTGTTCGACGAGCCGACCTCGGCGCTCGACCCCGAGCTGGTCGGCGAGGTGCTGAAGGTGATGCAGGCCCTGGCCGAAGAGGGCCGGACCATGGTGGTGGTGACGCATGAAATGGCCTTTGCCCGCGAGGTGTCCAACCACGTGATCTTCCTGCACCAGGGCAAAATCGAGGAAGAAGGCAACCCGGAGCAACTGTTCAAGCACACCAAAAGTGAGCGCCTCAAGCAGTTCCTTGCCGGCAACTTGAAGTAGCTCTTCTGGTGACTCAGTAAACAGTGCCCCTGTTGGCTATCCGGCGACAGGGGCTTGTTCGAAAGTGATGAGGTTCCAATGATCCAATCGTTCTGGTTGCGTAATGTCCGCCCCTATGGCGGCGAAATTGAAGACATACAGATTGTTGAGGGTCGTATCGGCGACCGTCAGCCAGCCAGTGGCAATCCAGTCGCTGAACCTGACCTTGACGGGCAAGGTCAGTTACTCGTTCCGTCGCTGGTGGAAAGCCACATCCATCTGGACAAGACCCTGTGGGGTCAACCCTGGCGACCGCACAGTGCAGGCCCGACGCTTAAAGCGCGCATCGCCAATGAGCGGCAGATCCTGCGCGAGCTCAAATCACCCATTGCAGAGCGGGCGGGTGCCCTGCTGGAGCAATGCATCGCTCGCGGCTCGCTGTTGTTGCGCTGTCATGTAGACGCCGATCCCGAACTGGGCATCGAGCATGTGCAAGCCATGCTGGAGCTGCGCGAGCGCTACGCCGACCTGGTTGATATCGAGTTCGTCACCTTCCCTCAGGTTGGCCTGGTTAACCGCCCCGGGGTCGAGGCCTTGATGCGCGAAGCCCTGGAGCTGGGAGTCGAGGTGGTAGGGGGGTTGGACCCCTGCGGCATAGACAACGATCCCATCGCGCACCTCACGATCCTGTTCGAACTCGCGGACAGGTTTGATCGCGGTATCGATATCCACCTGCATGACGGTGGTGAGTTGGGGCTCTGGCAGATTGCCCGGATTATTGATTTCACCGAGCGCTATCAGCGTCAGGGGCGAGTCATGATCAGCCATGCCTTTTGCCTGGGCATGAAAAACTGGGCCCAGGTGCTGCCGTTGGCTGAACGCCTGGCGGCCAACCGGATTTCTCTCATGACCACGGCGCCCTCCGACATCGCCATACCACCCTTTACTGAACTGCTCTCTGCGGGGGTGAACGTCTGCCTGGGTTCGGATGGCATTCGGGACGCATGGACCCCGATGGGCAATGGCGACATGCTTGAACGCGCGATGCTGCTCGCCTTGCGCTGTGGCATGAGAACCGACCCTGAAATCTGCACGGCATTCGAAGCCGCTGCCGGCAATGGCGCCCGGGCGCTTGGGCGAAGTGATTACGGATTGGCGACGGGGCAAACCGCCAACTTGTTGTTGCTGCCTGCGCAGACTCTGAGTGAAGCCGTCGTGGCGCGTCCGCTGGCGCGGACGGTGATCAGCCGCGGCATCGTCGTGGCGCAAAATGGCAGTCTGCTGCGGAGCCGCTTGTGACTCAAAATAATCTCGACAAAGTAGACCTGCTGATCGAGCACGGCGTGGTCATCACCGTGGACGAGCAACGGCGCGTCATCAACGACGGCGCCGTGGCCGTGCTCGGCAACCGCATCGTCGCGGTGGGGCGCACGGATGAACTGCGGGCTCGATTCACTGCCGAAAAAGTCATCGATGCACGCAACAAGGCGGTACTCCCCGGCTTGATCGACAGCCACGCCCATGCCGGCCACGCCATGCTGAAAACCATCGGCGGCGGGGAGGGCGATGCCTGGATGGACGCTTGCCAGACCATCTACACCTCGGCCTCCGGCATCGGGTTCTGGGAGGCCGATGCCCGGTTGTCGGCGCTGGAGCGGCTCAAATGCGGCACCACCACTGGCGTGTCGCTATTGGGTGGAGGCGATTCGATCATGCGGGTCGACGACCCGGTTTACGCGCAACGCCACGCCCAAGCTATCGCCGAAATCGGTACCCGCTCGGTGGTGGCCGTCGGGCCGTCACGGCCGCCGGCGCCGCGCACCTACCTGGACTGGTCGACCGAACCGCCCACTCGGCGCGACGTCAGTTTCGAGACGATGTTCGAGAACTGCGAAGAAATCGCCAGGAGCTGCGACGGTATGGGTGACGGCCGGGTGCGCATTGCCATTACGTTGCCGGTGTATGCACCACAATACGAGCCCGGCCATCGGCAGCTGGCACCGCTGTTCCGCCAGCAAGCACAGGAATATCTGGCTCTGGCCCAGCGCTATGGCCTGACGTTCACCCAGGATGGCCACCGCGCCGGTACGCTGGCGCTGGCCCACCGCGAATTGGGCCTGCTCGGCCCGACATCCTTCATGTCGCACTGCATTGACTTAACCTCGGAGGACATCGCCCTGTGCCGCGAGACACAGACCAAGATCGTGCACAACCCGAGCGCGATCATGTCGATCCTGGGGCGCTGCCCGGTACCGGAACTGATCGAGGCCAATGTCACCGTCGCCCTCGGCTCCGACGGCGCCGCCCCGGACCGTGGTTACGACATGTTCCGCCACATGTTCCAGTGCATGCATTACCACCGTCGGCATTTCCGCGACCCGGACATCCTGCCCCAGGGCAAAGTGCTGGAAATGGTCACTATCGACGCCGCCAAGGCACTGTCAATGGAGCATGAGATCGGCTCGCTGGAAGTCGGCAAGAAAGCCGACATCATTCTGATCGACCTGTTCAAACCGCACCTGATGCCGATGAACATGCCGGTCCACCGTGTCACCTGTTTCGCCAACGGCGCGGACGTGTGTACCACCATCGTCGATGGCCGGATCCTGATGGAAGACTACGTCGTGCGCGCCGTCGACGAGGCTGCTGTGCTGGCCGCGGTGCAAGAGGAGTCGGAACGCATGCTGGACCGTAGCGGCTTGCGCCATCTGACAGAAGAATCGAAAAACCTCTGGCGGGCGGCACGGTATCGCGCGGCAGGCAAGGGCTGACGCTGACAATTATTACCTCCGTGGCATTGCTTTACCTGTGGGAGCGGGCTTGCTCGCGAATGCGGCGGGCCAGTCAATAAATATGTTGAATGTGCCGGCTTCTTCGCGAGCAAGCCCGCTCCCACATTGGATTGTGTAAACCCAGTGGGAACGGGCTCGCTCGCGTTGGGAAAGTAAATACGTTTCTACAGTCTTTGAACTAGCCAAGCGACGCCACACTGTTGAGCAGTGTCTTGACCAGTTGAGCCTGGCGGGTGGCGCCGGTCTTGGCGAACACTCCGCGCAAATGGGCACGCACCGTGTTGCGCGAAACCCCAAGTGCCAGGGCAGTTTCATCGAGGGTTTGCCCATCCATGACGAGCATGGCCACTTCGGTTTCGGTCGGCGTCAGCTGGAACAGGCTGCGCAACAGGTTGCGCGATGCCTGCGGTGAGTCCGCCGGGTCGCGGATGAACACCGCTACGGCGGGCCGGCGTGCGCCATTGCGCGATTGATAGCTCACGGGGATGGGGCGCAGCAGTAAATTGAGTGGCATCTCGCCGCTTGGTCTGGTCAGGGTCAACACTTCGATGTCATCGAGACCACGCTGGCGTTGTTTCAATACGGCCTGGATGGCTTGCTGGACATTGCGGTTCTGCTGGCTGGTGAAGGCACAGAGCTTGTCGTGTCGGCATTCCAGGCCGTCACGGCTGTCGAACAGTCGCTGGGCGGCGCGGTTGCAACGCATCATTCTGCCGTCTTCGTCGAGGATCGCCGTGCCCACCATCAGCCGGTCAATGGTCGCGGCATAGAGTTGGCGTTCGGAGTCCAGTTGCTCTACCGCTGAATGCAGGTCCACCGCTTGTTGCAGGTGGGGCAGGAGCAGGCGAATCAGGGCAATCTCCGCGGTATCGAAGTCGTGGCTGGCGTGGTTGCGGCAGGCGAACAAGGCACAGTGCATACCCGTGGGCGTGCGCATGTTGGCGACCAGGACGTGGCGCAGATCCAGGGGTTGCAGATAGTTGCGGTAGAAGTCGTGCGCCAGCCAGGCATCGGCGCCCAGTACCTGATCGGCACTGACCACCTGCTCGACAGGCCAGTCGATGAAGGGGCAGATTGCGTAGTACTGTTCGCTGTAGAACGGCTCGCCTGGCAGCAGGGGACCATGAATCGATGCATTGACGATCAGCCCCGGCCGTTCATGGTCGGGGTTGCGCAGCACCAGGGTGAAGAAGCTGGCTTCGAAACGCTGACGCAAAGTTTCCAGCAGGCCGGACCAGGGTGTGGACTCAAGGGGGCCTTGATAGACCAGCGCAAGCAAGCGGCTGAGCTCTGCAGACGGGATTTCGGTATCGGGCTGCAGGTCCTTGCAGACCGGAAGAGAGAGGGTCATGGATGCGCCTCGCTACTGCTTGTTGTTGTCGTTCGAGTATTGATCGCGCCCATGGCGGGAAAATCGTCCGTTTGGCTTAGGCAGGTTGTCGGGCCATGTGGTAGGCAGCGCTACACCGGTTCATGCCGGCATAGCACTGCGTTCATTGGCTTTTACAGTGCCAGCAGTGCCTCGACGATACGTTCGGCGGCCGTTTCGGCCGACTCGTAGCGGGTATCGATATGGATGTCCGGCGCTACCGGCGGCTCATAAGGCGAGTCGATCCCGGTGAAGTTTTTCAACTCGCCGCGCCGGGCTTTCTGGTACAGGCCCTTGGGGTCGCGCTGTTCGGCCAGGGCCAGTGGCGCATCGACGAAAATTTCCAGGAAATTACCGTCTCCTGCCAGGCGGCGTGCCATCTCGCGCTCGGCACGGAACGGCGAGATGAACGACACCAGGGTGATCAGACCGGCATCGAGCATCAGCTTCGCTACTTCCGAGACCCGGCGGATATTCTCCACCCGGTCGGCTTCGGTGAAGCCCAGGTCGCGATTGAGGCCATGGCGGACATTGTCGCCATCGAGCAGGTAAGTGTGGCGGCCGAGGGTATGCAGCTTGCGCTCTACCAGGTTGGCGATGGTCGACTTGCCCGCGCCGGACAACCCGGTGAACCACAGGATTCGCGGAGACTGCCCCTTGAGCGTCGCATGTGCCTCGCGGTTCACGTCGACGGCCTGCCAGTGCACGTTCTGTGCGCGGCGCAAGGCGAAGTGCAGCATGCCAGCGCCGACCGTCCGGTTGCTCAGACGGTCGATAATGATGAATCCACCCGTATGGCGGTTATCGGCATAAGCATCGAAGGCAATCGGCCGGTCCAGGTGCAAGTTGCACACACCGATACCGTTCAGCTCCAGGGTTTTGGCCGCCAGGTGTTCCAGGCTGTTCACATCGACCCGGTGCTTGAGATTGGCGCAGCTCATGCTGACGGTCCGGCAGCCGATCTTCATCAGGTAAGGACGCCCGGGCAACATCGGCTCTTCGTCCATCCACACCAGCGTCGCCTCGAACTGGTCGGCAACGGCCGCCGGTGCATCGGCCAGGACAATCAAGTCGCCGCGGCTGATATCGATTTCGTCCTTGAGTGTCAGCGTGACAGCCTGGCCGCACAGGGCCTGCTGCTGTTCCCCGGCGCTACCGAAGATTCCGGCGATCTCGCTCTGATGACCTGACGGAAGCACCCGGATACGGTCCCCCACGCTGACGCTGCCCGCGGCGACGTTGCCGCAGTAGCCACGAAAGTCGAGGTTCGGCCGGTTCACCCATTGCACGGGCAGGCGGAACGCAGCCTCGACTTGCCGAGCCTGCTCAAGGGGGACATTTTCCAGATGCTGGAGCAGGGTCGGCCCCTGGTACCAAGGTGTGTTCGGGCTGGCTTCCAGCATGTTGTCGCCGCGTAGCGCAGAGAGCGGGATGCACTGGATGTCGTGTAAGCCAATCTGCGTGGCGAACGCACGATAATCGGTTTCGATGCGTTCGAACACCGCTTGGGAATAGTCCACCAGATCCAGTTTGTTGATGGCTACCACGACCTTGCGGATGCCCAGCAGGGACACCAGGTAACTGTGCCGACGGGTTTGGGTGAGGATACCCTGGCGGGCATCAATGAGGATCACTGCGAGGTCGGCGGTCGAGGCGCCAGTGACCATGTTGCGGGTGTATTGCTCGTGGCCGGGGGTGTCGGCGACGATGAATTTGCGCTTGTCGGTGGCGAAGAACCGATAGGCGACATCGATGGTGATGCCTTGCTCACGCTCGGCGCTCAAACCGTCGACCAACAGGGCGAAGTCCAGTTCGTCACCCTGGGTGCCGAGTTTTTTCGAGTCGGCTTCGAGTTGGCCAAGCTGGTCCTCGAACAGTACCTTGGACTCATAAAGCAGGCGGCCGATCAGGGTGCTTTTGCCATCGTCGACGCTGCCACAGGTGATGAAACGCAGCAGTTGCTTGTTCTGTTGCTGTTCCAGATAAGGCGTCAGGTCGCCATTGAAGGTGTCGTTCAGCGCGCTCATCAGAAATACCCCTCTTGCTTCTTTTTCTCCATGGAACCGGCCGAATCGCTGTCGATCAGTCGACCCTGACGTTCCGAAGTACGGCTTACCAGCATTTCACTGATAATCGCCGGCAGGTTGTCGGCATCGCTGTCGATGGCGCCGGTCAGCGGGTAACAGCCAAGCGTGCGGAAACGCACCTTGCGCATTTGCGGGGTTTCTCCCGGTCGCAGCGGCAGGCGCTCGTCGTCGACCATGATCAGCGTGCCGTCACGCTGAACCACCGGGCGCTCTTTGGCGAAATACAGCGGCACGATGGGGATCTGTTCGAGGTAGATGTATTGCCAGATATCCAGCTCGGTCCAGTTCGACAACGGGAAGACCCGCAGGCTTTCGCCCTTGCGTTTGCGTGTGTTGTACAAGCGCCAGAGCTCGGGGCGCTGCTGTTTCGGGTCCCAGCGATGCTGCTCGGAGCGCAGCGAGAACACCCGTTCCTTGGCCCGCGACTTCTCTTCATCACGACGGGCACCGCCAAAAGCGGCGTCGAAACCATAGTGGTCCAGGGCCTGCTTCAGTCCTTGGGTCTTCCACACGTCGGTATGCAGGGCCGAGCCGTGGGTAAAAGGATCGATGGCCTTTTCCACGCCCTCGGGATTGACGTGCACCAGCAGTTCCAGCCCCAGGCGCGATGCAGTCTGGTCGCGGAACGTGATCATTTCGCGGAACTTCCACGTGGTGTCCACGTGCAGCAAAGGGAAAGGCGGTTTACCCGGGGCAAACGCCTTCATCGCCAGGTGCAGCATCACAGCGCTGTCCTTGCCGATGGAGTAGAGCATCACCGGGTTTTCACACTCGGCGACCACTTCGCGGATGATCTGGATGCTTTCCGCTTCCAGCCATTGCAGATGAGTCAACATCGGATACCTCCTCGAGTTCTGCCGGGTTTGGCTCCGGCGGACCTACACGGTAGGTAAAGCGCCGCTGGCGCTTCTTCGTCTGCTCGGACGAAGAACGGGACAGCGGCTGAAGGTCACGCGACGGACGCGTACAACGTCTCGGTACGCACCTTGAGGGCGCGGGCTACGGCATCGAAGCCCTGTTGCACCCAGGGACCATGATTGACCATGACCTGGTCGGCGGTCGCGCCGAGGAACTGGTCAGTGGTGTGGTAGCGGCAGCTGGCCGGACCGGTGCGCTCGATGTGCTGTTCGCGGCGAGCAGCGTCCGGATTGTCGGCACTGGCATACATCTCCCAGGCGAGTAATCGGTAGGGCTCGAAGTCCGCCAGGTATTCGATCACGTGCAACAGCTCACCCGGTTGCCCTGGATGGGGCAGGAACAGGTTCACCGGCTCCCCAAGTTGCAGGCTCGACTCGACCTTGACGGTATAGGGGTTCCACTGCGGATAACGCACCAGGTCGATCAGTACCGACCAGACCAGTTCGGCTGGCGCGGCGATGTCCACGATGACTGAACGAACCAGATTTTTCTCTGCGGTCATGGGTGACTCCTCTGAGAGTGACTCCGCGCCACGCATCGCGACGGGAGTAAGCCATGGGCTCAGGCGCGATCCTCCCCGCTCGGGATGCGCCGCTCCTCGTCCATGCGGACTAGGCGGGCGCTTAGTCCGCTCGGACGAAGAATCGGCAAGCGGGTACTCCCTAAGGTCACTGGCAGAGGCGGGATGTCCGCCGGCAGAGGAGAGCGACATGGTTACAGACAGGATCGATCAGGAGGTTCTCAGCGGTGAGAGCTGGAACCTCTTTTGCGAGCAATTGCGCCGCAGCGGCGAGCAGATACTGCGCTGCGAAGCGCCGGCCGATGTGCAGACCCGCGCCGAAGGCTTTCGCTATCTCACCCGGTTACTGCGCATTGCCCTGGAAATGCACCTGGAGTTCGCTGATCCGGACTTTCCAGGCTTCATCACCCCGTCCCATGAAACCGCGAAAATCGGCGCCGATAACCCGGATAACCTGTACAGCTATGCGCGCCTGAACGGCGAGCATGAGTACCGGGTCAGCGGTCACCGTGGCAGCGTTGCCTACCTCAGCTTTGGCTCCCAGAAAGGGGGTTATGAGACAGATGGCAAGATGATTCAGACTGGTTTCCTCGATGCCGGGTCACTGGTGCTGGATGCCGAGGGCAACTTCGAAATCATCCTCAGCCAGCGCCCGCCGGCTGAAGGCAACTGGCTGCGGCTGGAACCGCAGAGTAATGCCCTGATCGTGCGCCAGACGTTTCTTGACCGTAGCAGTGAGCAACCGGCACAACTGCGAATTGAACGCCTGAATGCCGGGCAGACACCCGAGCCGCTGACTGCGCCACGCTTGCAGCAAAGCCTGCAGCGGGTGGGCAGTTTCGTCGAGAACACCGCCCGATTGTTTGCCGATTGGGCTCAGGGTTACCAGGCCCATCCTAATCAACTGCCAGCCGCCGACCAGGCGCTGTGCCAGTCAGTGGGCGGTGATCCGAACATTTTCTATTACCACTCCTACTGGGCCTTGGCCGAGGACGAGGCCTTGCTGATCGAGGTCGATCAGGTGCCTGACTGCGACTTCTGGAATGTGCAGATCAACAACTACTGGATGGAATCGCTGGACTACCGCTACCACCGCATCTGCCTGAACAAGCACTCAGCGCGCCTGGACGTCGATGGTCGCTTGCGTATGGTGCTCTGCGGCGTTGATCCGGGCCTTGAAAATTGGCTGGAAACCGCCAGCCATCCCCACGGCACCCTCTGCTTGCGCTGGGTGGGGGCGCAGCATCCGGTGCACCCGACCACTCGCGTGGTCAAGCTCGATGCATTGAAGGAGATTGTGCGATGAGCGCCGATGATTTCGCCCTGGATGCTTTGCTGGCCGAAGCCAGCACCCGTGCCGGGGGACTCGACGACTTTGGTCCCGGCGATTTTCGCCAGGGTCTGCTGGTATTGGCTGACGCCCTGAAGAATGAAGCGTGCCTGTCGTCCGCCGGGCGAGGCCTGTTGCGCGAAAAACTGCTGGGGCAACTGGTCAACCGCCTGGTCATGGAGGATCACTTGCGGCGTTACCCGGACATCCTTGAGCAACCCATCGATGACCCGTTGGTGATCGTCGGCCTGCCACGCACCGGCACTACACTGCTGCAGCGCACACTGGCGGTGGACCCGCAGTTCAGCAAGGCGCAGTGGTGGGAAACCCGTTACCCCGCACCCTTGCCCGGTGAAACACTGGAGCAGCCACTCAAGCGCATCACCCGGGCACGCGACGAAGTAGCGGGAATGATCGCGTTCCTCCCGCAGTTGCTGGCCATCCACCCGCTGGACGCCGAGCAACCCGATGAAGAGTTCATGCTGATGGAACACTCGTTCCTGTGCGCCATGGATTCCTACGTCAATGTGCCGAGCTATACCGCCTGGCTTGACGGTCAGGACCAGACGCAGGTCTATCGGTACCTCAAGCGAACCCTGCAGTTCCTGCAATGGCAGCAAGCACATCGCGGCATCGAGCCGGGCCGTCGCTGGTTGCTCAAAAGTCCGCAGCACCTGCATACCCTGGAGCTGCTGTTCGAGGTTTTTCCAAAAGCGCAGGTCGTCCTCACCCATCGCGAACCGGCCAGGACCATCCCTTCGCTGGCCAGCTTTATCCATACCCTCTGGTTGCTCTACAGCGACAAGGCCGATGCCGAGGCCGTAGGAGAGCAGTGGAACCACCGTATGGCACGTGCGTTGCGCCATGCGATGGCCGTCCGCGAGCGTATGCCCCCGGAGCGTTTCCTTGATGTGCATTTCGAAGACACCGTGGCCGAGCCGCAGGCAGTAGTCGAAAGGATCTATCAGTTTGCCGGCCTTCAATTGACGCCGCAGACCCGGTCCGCCATGGGGCAATGGCTGCAGGCAAACGGGCGTGAAAAACGTGCGGTTCATCACTACAGCCCCAGTCAGTTCGGCCTCAGCGAAGAGATTTTGCAACGAGACTATGCCGAGTATCGAACCCGGCATATTCAAGCCTGAAACCCGTGCAGCTCATAACAACAAGAGGAATCTCCCCATGCTGTTGAAAGACAAGGTCGTGATGGTCTCGGGTGTCGGCCCCGGGCTGGGTATCAAGTTGGCAATGGAGGCCGCACGCGAAGGTGCGCGCGCCGTTGCCATAGGGGCGCGGGACAAGGCGCGGCTACTCGAGGCGCAACAACGTATCCTGGCGCTCACCCACACCTGCGAGGTGTTGTGTGTACCCACGGACATTACCGATGTCGAAGCCTGTCAGCGCTTCGCCGCAAACACGCTGGAACAATTCGGGCGTATCGATGCGCTGATCAACAGCGCCTTCTCCCATGGTGGCTTCCAGTCCGTGGAGGAGGGCGACAACGCCCCATTGCGCGAGGCCCTGGAAGTCAATCTGCTGGGCTCGTTGAACATGAGCCGCGCAGTGCTGGCGCCAATGCGCACTCAGGGCGCCGGCGCCATTGTCATGATCAATACCCTGGGGGTACGCAAGCCTTATCAGGGAGGTGCCGCCTATGCCGCATCAAAAAGCGCATTGGCCGCGACAGTGCGCTACCTGGCGACCGAGCAGGCGGTGCATGGCCTGCGGGTCAACGGCCTGGCATGCGGCTGGATGTGGGGCGAGCCGGTTCAGGCCCTGGTACGCCAGACCGCCGCCGCCCGGGGCGTCAGTGAAGAACAGGTACGTGCCGAATTCAGTGCCGGGATCCCGGGGGGGCGCATGTGCACGGATGAAGAGTGCGCACGAGCCGCGCTGTTCCTTGCGTCGGACTACGCCAGTGCAATCAATGGTGCGCAACTGGATGCCAACGGCGGCGAAATGATGTGCTGAGGAACATGACAGATGATTGAACACTGCGCCTTTAATGGCGATGCGGATGGCCTCTGTGCGCTGCAGCAATTGCGTCTGGCCGGGGAACTGGACCGCGAGGTGCGCTTGGTCAGCGGGATCAAGCGCGATATCGAACTGCTGCGCCGGGTCACGGCCGTTCATGGAGAGCGAGTCACTGTGCTGGACGTGGCTCACGAGCAAAATCGTGAGGATACACAGCGATTACTCGACGCCGGTGCCCGGGTGCGCTATTTCGACCACCACTATGCGGGTGACCTGCCTCGACACCCGGCATTCGAGTCATTTATCGATACGGCGGCCCACGTGTGTACCAGCATCCTGGTGGACAACTACCTTTCGGGACGAGAGCACCGCTGGGCGGTGGTCGCCGCATTTGGTGATGGCCTGGCCGGACCGGCGCGTGCGCTGGCCGAACGACATGGGTTGAATACGGATGAGCGGGTGGCGCTGGAAGAACTGGGTCAGTTGCTGAACTACAACGCCTACGGCGACAGTCTGGACGACCTGCATTTCGATCCGTTGGCACTGGCTGGCGAACTGTTGCCGTACCGCAATCCAATGGACTTCATTCGCGAAAGCACGACTTTCACTACCCTGAGAGAGGGGCATGCCGCAGACATGGCTGCTGCCGCCGACCTGGAGCCGTGGCGTGAGGGCACCGGCGCGCGGCTCTATCGCTTGCCACCGCAGCCATGGGCGCGACGGGTCAGCGGTGTGCTGGCCAACCAATTGGCCGCACAGGCGCCGCACCTGGCCATCGGTCTGCTCAGTGCCAAGGCCAATGGTGAATGGGCGTTCAGCCTTCGTGTACCTGACGGCAGCGAACAGACAGCGGATGCGTTCTGCCGTCAGTTCCCGACGGGGGGTGGACGCAAGCGTGCAGCTGGCATCAACCGTTTGACCGAGTCGGATCTGCCCGCGTTTGCAGAGCGCTTGCTTGCAGGATATTCGTCCAGAAGTTGCTGAGAACATCACTCACGGTGCAGGGGAAGTGAGCGCTGCCGAAGAGCAGAATGCGGCATGGATGCCGGATTTCACCTGCAGGTTGACACGCTGTAGCCTTTGCGCGGGTTTCTGACTGGATTTGGTCAATCTATTTTCCGGAAGGCATGGCAATCACCCTGTAACTGAGCTTTTCTAATGACTCTGACGACGCGTGATCGACCAGCAGGTTTCCGTGGAGAGCAATCGATGCCAACCTTCCAAAAGCGTGTCCGGTTGTTCTCTCTCGGTTTAGCCATAGGCGTATTCGCCATCCCGCTGCACGCCGCACAAGCTCCTTCTCCCAATCCGCCTGCGGTGCAACTGGAATCCAGGGCGCTGGATGTTCTAAAAGGAATGAGTGCCAGGCTCGCGGGCACTCAGGGCATGAGTTTCAAAGCCGTCACGACCTACGAAAAGCCCAGCCGGCTAGGGCCTCCCTTGGCCTATGGCACGGTGGCCCTGGTCAACGTGCAACGACCGGATCGCCTTCGTGTGTTGACTTCCGGCGACGGTCCGGCAACCGAGTTTTACTACGACGGCAAAAAAGCCTATGCCTTCGAACGTAAAGACAACTTGCTGGCCCAGGCGGACGCGCCTCCTACCATTGATGCGACCCTGGAGGCCGCGTACCGGCGTGCCGCCATCTATTTTCCGTTTACCGACGTGATCGTCGCCGATCCCTACAAGGATTTGTCCCGGGATATGCGTGTGGCGTTTTACATTGGCCAAAGTACGGTCGTCGGTGATACCACCACCGATGTGATCGCCTACACCAGCGACAGCGTGTTCGTCCAGGCGTGGATCGGCGTGCAGGACAAGCTGCCACGCCGATTGCGCGCCGTGTTTCTCGATGATCCGACACGATCCCGGCATCAAGTCGATTTCAGTGACTGGAAGCTCGGGTCGGCGATGTCTGCGGATTTTTTCAAGCCTGACCACATCGAAACGGCGCACCACATTCAATTTGCCCCACCGCCCGATCTTCGTGCCCCGCAGGGGGTAAAAGAGCCCGTGGCGAAACCCTGAACAAGGAGACTGACCCATGAACAGATCTACCTTGAAACTCGCAGGCCTGTTTGTCGCGGTGCTCACCTGCAACGAAGCAGCGGCCTGGTCCCACGCTTCCGGCTTCGGGCGCGCTTCCGGAGGAGGGGGCTCATGGAGTCATTCGGGTGAATACGGCTCGGCCTCGGGCGGTGGCGGCAGCTGGAGTGGCGAAAGTAATCGCGGCGGTTCGGCTTCCGGAGGAGAGGGGAGCTGGAGCGGCTCAGGCTATCGCGGCGGCTCCGCGTCCGGTGGCGAGGGCTCCTGGCACGGCACTGGCGCGGAAGGTGGAACGGCTTCGGGTGGCGAAGGTGCCTGGCATGCGCAAGGTGAAAATGGCGCTACCGCCGCTGGCTATCACGCGGATGGCTATGGCACGACGGCTTACCGACCACCCGTTTATGGCGCAACCGCTTACCATACCGTGCCATACGGGACCGCTTACTACCATCCGCCAACCGCTGTGATTGCCAGCAGTGGCTGCTACAACTGTGGCTTTAACGAGGGAGTCAATCCGGCAGCTGCCGCTGCGGCGGGCGTGGTCGTCGGTGAAGCTGCAGCGACGGTCGTCGACGGGAACGCCAGTTATAACGCCGGCATGGTGGCTTCCGCACCACCTTCCATGCCCATGGGGGCGACGTACGCCTCACTGCCTCCGGGCTGTGGCTTGATAAGCTTCTCCAATACCACGTATTACCAGTGCGGCAATTCCTGGTTGCGACCGTCCTATGGCGCCAACGGGGTTTTTTACACCGTTGTGCCGATGCCTTGATCCCTTGGCTGAAGCAGCCAAAAGATCGAACGCTGCGCCCCCGAAGCATTCCACCCTTCACCCAAGCAGATGAACTTCGGTGGTGCTCTGAAAGTTCAGGTTTCCAACAGCCTCCTGCCTCGTGAGAACACATCCAGCGAGGAGGTAAGTATGCCCTCAAGAAAAAGCGCTTTAAGGAAGCTATAGAGCGTTCGTCGCATTCCGGGATGGCGGTGCGCTATCATCCGCAATACTTGTATAAATACGTATCGCGTTGACTGTAGATTTTAAGTAATGACTATTTTGGGCGGTTCCCCCGGACAGCCTATCAGCGGCATGGGAGACAGGGATGTTCCGTCGTTTAGCTCAGGTGTTTTCTTCGAAGTGCGAGTACGTCAGCTCGCTCGTGAATCATGCGATGGGACAGTTCAAGCGCTACAGAAAAGCTGCCGACAAAGCCGTGGCCGCCGCACGTGAATACTTGGCGGTGCCCAGCGGTAAAAATGTCTTCGAGCCGCTCACGCCTGTACTTTTGGAGGTGGATCGGTCACAGCGTTACGAGAGTGAGCTGCTGAGCGCACTGAGTAACGACCAGATTCGCAATATCGCGATTACTGGGGAGTATGGCGCCGGCAAGAGCAGCGTTATCCGTACTTTTGTCGATCGTCACCCTGAACTCACCTATGCATTTGTATCGCTGGCCGCCTTCGGCAAAGATCTGAACAAGGGCGGGACAGGGAAGGTGACTTCGTCTGATGCTCCAGTCACTCCCCCTGACTCCAGTTCAAACACCCCAGATTCAAAAGGTGCAGAGAAAAAAACCGATTTGGATATTTTGACGCGTATCGAGGAAACCATCGTTCAGCAACTGCTGTACGCGGTGCCGTCAGATGAACTACCGAAAAGCCGATTGAAGCGAATCATCCAGGCGTCTTCGTCCAGCATCTGGGTGCGTACAATTTTCTACGTTCTGATGATCGTAAGCGTACTGAGACTTTACGTTCCAACAGTCGAGAAGCTACCGAAAATCGACCCGGCTTGGTTGGTCGAATGGCTTCTATGGATCCCGGGGTGGTCAGCTGTTCTGGTGCTGGGAGTTGGTGGCATCTACATGCTGTTCTCGGCGTTGAAGCTGCTTTCCCTGTTCAGCATTGACGGCTTCACGATCAAGGGCGGAAAACTGGAAACGACTCACCACGGCTCCGTGTTGCACAAAAATGTTGATGAAATCGTCTACTGCTTTGAACGCAGCAAAATCGACATCGTGGTGATCGAGGATCTCGACAGATTTGGTATTCATGACGTCTTCACACGGCTGCGGGAAATCAATTTCATCATCAAGCAGTCCCCGCAAATCAAACGACCGGTTTACTTCATCTATGCGCTTCGGGATGAGCTGTTCGCCGTCGGTGAGAAAACGAAATTTTTCGACCTGATCATTCCGATAATCCCCGTGGTCAACTCCGAAAACTCTCGCGAGCAAATGTTCAAGATGCTTCGTAAGCGACAGTTCAATGGGGTAGCGCTGGACGTTGGGCTTGATGACTCGTTGGTCGAAACCGTTTGTTACCTCATCGATGACATGAGGTTGATCAAAAATATCGTCAACGAATTCGACATGTTTTCCAGCATTCTCGGCGGTGGCTCCGGCCTTAAGCTTGATCCGAACAAGCTGTTTTCTATCATCGCAATTCGCAATCTGCATCCTGCCGAATACGCTGACCTGGTAAAACGACGCGGAACCATTTACGAGACCATCCAAGGTTTCAGTGAGTGGCGATTCCAGCAATCCAGGAGCGCTGAAGATGCTTACCAGGCGTTGCGTGTGGTACGGGAAAAGCGGGTACAAGAAATCGCTGAGAGTGTGGCAGAGCTGCGAGCGTACGTTTGGCTTGAGCTTGTGAAAAAATCTGGTATCGCCGGTGCAACTCATCTCCGCGTACCAAATGTCGGTCAATTTACGTTGAACGACTTCGTTAACGATGATGTTTTTGTGTCGATATTTTCTCAAAATACTCATTTAACAATGGTCATCAACGATAGGTACGGAAATACTCAACAGTCGCCAACGCCTATAGGTTCAAAGGAGCTACTGGCGTCGACGTCGTACCAAAAAAGGAATGATCTGCTCCAGCGAACGCTAGTTGATATTGATGATGAAATGGCCGAACAACGAACCGAGGCAGGCGGAATTACTCACCAAACCTTCAGGGCCGCTGCCAAAAAAAACTACGGAGATGTCATCACTCAAAAGCTGAACGGCTTGGACGTCGTCATTTACCTGATGCGCCACGGATACTTCGATACCGATTACACTGACTACTTCGGCTACTTCTACGAAGGATCCCTCACATCCGAGGACAAAAACCTGATCCTGGAGCTGAGACGTGGTGTCTCCGTGGACGTCGCGACTGTGATCAGTGCCCCGAAAAAGGCCGTGGAAAAGCTGGATACGGATGATCTGAGCGATGGCAGGGGCATTATTGTCGCGCTGATCGAGCACCTTTCTGGCTGTCCATACAACGACCCTGGTATGAGTCATGATCGCAGTAAGCTCGCGACTATTCTTAGGAGTGGGCTTGATGGACATCTAGACAGAATGGCGCAAGCAACCGAAATTTTGGTCTCAAATGCGACATCGCAGAAGTTCATTCAAGCTGTTTATGTTCTGGAGCCTGGGTTGTTCCGCGCGCTATTGAACGCTCAGCGATTTGAATCAACGGTATTGAGGCAAGCACTGATCACTGCAGTCATGGATGGATTGGAAGTTGCCCAGCTCAGACAGATTGACTCTATGCCGGGCAAGGAGATCTATGATGCCATTGCGAGTCTCGAAGACGTCTCGCGCTTAATGCCAGGACTCGAAGCGGGAGGTAAAGGCTGGCCTTGGCTGAAAGAACTACCGATGCGCTTCTCAACGTTAAATGACGGCATCGTTCTGGACGACCTCAAGAAGCTAATCAAGTGGCGTTGCGTTGAGGTAAACCTGAACATGCTCACGCTGATTTGCCAAAAAGCCGAATCCATTCATACAAGCAAAGCTGATCACAGTGTAAGCATCATTTCCTATCGTCGGCTGCAGGCGTTGAAGATTGAGGGGTTGGATGACCTCCTGCTTGAGTCTGCGGAGGAATTTACAAACACGCTTTTAACCCAAGTCGGAACGCTCGATGAGTCTGCGGCCTCCTTTAACGAACTGCTACGGGCCATCTTGCAAGAGACGGATGATTCAGATGCCGTGGTTCAACTGTTTGATCGTACGACATGCACCTTTGACCGACTTGAAGACACAACCCCAACGCTGTGGGCGAAAATGCTGCTATCTGATCGGGTCAAATTGAAGGCCGTTTCGGTGTGGACTTTCTTCAATGACATACTCGTACC
The DNA here is from genome assembly GCF_059422645.1 of Pseudomonas sp. GW821-FHT01C01. Taxonomy (NCBI): domain Bacteria; kingdom Pseudomonadati; phylum Pseudomonadota; class Gammaproteobacteria; order Pseudomonadales; family Pseudomonadaceae; genus Pseudomonas; species Pseudomonas sp. GW821-FHT01C01. The sequence goes on from NZ_JBWKXF010000001.1 coordinate 77,700, forward strand.
TGCTTTGGAGCATAAAGGTTGCGAAACCTTGGATATGGAGGCCTTCGCAAGCTTTATCCAGCGCCATGTAAAAGAGCTACGAAGCGATCTTTGGGACGTCAATACCTCCATGCATCCGGAGCTACAGAAGTATCTACTCGGCCCAACAGGGTTATCGAATGAAGCGCTTGAAGTGCTCTTCGCGGATATAGTCTTGAGCGATCCCCCGATTCTTAAGGGACTGCATTCCAGGGAGCGCTGGGAGATGCTCGCGAGTGCGCCGTTTCTGGCGTACAGCGCTGAGATCCGCGAGTGTATCAGGACGTTCAGTGTAGATCTGGAAGCTCCATATCTCGCGGCGCATTGGGTACAAGCACGCGACCAAATTGATCTATCCCAACTGTCGATCGACATGGCGTTGGGCCTCAGTAAAAGCGGTGCGCTTGAGCTGAATGAAAAAATCCAAATGTGGGCAGCGTTACCGATTGAAGCCTTCGATACCAATAACGAGGCCATCAAAGAGGTCGCTGAAACCTGTCGCCTCGCTAATCGACACTCGACAAGCTTTCCGGCGGCGTTTATCCCCGCACTCAAGAGGTTCGCAGGTGGGGAGGGGCTGACCTCTGCTCAGCGTTCTGAAGTACTGATCCAATGCCTGCCGTTGAGTAGCTGGGAAGACACTGCCTCCCTACTTGGCTTGCTGAGCAATGACGGCTTCACAAAGCTATCACCAAACGTCAAAAAAATTGAGGTGCCATACACCGATCTCAACATGAGGCTGGTCAATGCTCTTCAAACGAGAGGTTTCGTGCAGACCGTGACGCAGAAGGGAGATCTCATTAGCGCCACCGCCAAGCCGAAAGGAATGGTGTGATCCAGCAACACGAATAGAAATGGCGCGTGTAGTTTGTACATCGCGCAGCGCCCAAAAGTCGATCGGTAGCTTCTGTGCCCATCAAACTTTGCGTTCAAAGGCATCGAGAGAGGTTCCAATGCCCTACGAGTTAGAAAACCGTTTAGTGATCGGCGTGGCGTCCAGTGCCGTGTTTGATCTGGTGGCTTCGGACGCGGTGTTTCAGAGCCAAGGAGAGGAGGAGTACCGCAAATTCCAGCAAGAAAACCTTCATGTCCCGCTCCCTAAAGGAATAGCGTTTCCCTTCATTAAGCGTCTGTTGTCAGTGAATGACCTCAGCGTCGATCCTACGGATCCACTTGTAGAGGTGATTCTCCTCTCGCGAAATGATCCCGATACTGGGCTGCGCGTACTGAAGACCATCGAGCACTACGGACTTGGGATGACAAGAGCGATTTTCATGCAGGGAAAATCCCCGTATGAGTACATCCCTGCACTAAACATCGCGCTGTTTTTGTCTGGTGAAAAAAAAGACGTGGAGGGTGCGATAAAAGCAGGGTATCCAGCCGGCCAGGTGCTCGACTCAAAATTCGAAGATGACGATGCAGACAAAACGCTGCGTATTGCATTCGACTTTGACGGCGTGCTCGCCGGCGATGAATCTGAAACGATCATGCAGTCCTCGGGGCTGACAGAGTTTCATGCCCATGAAGTGAAGAACGTCATGCAGCCCCATAACCCGGGGCCGCTGAAGGAATTCATGGTGCGGATATCCAAGATCCAAACGGTCGAGGAGAAGTACAAGAAGCTCAATCCTGAATACGAAAACCGCATTCGCGTCTCTATCGTCACGGCCCGCAATGCTCCGTCTCATGAGCGTGCTATGAATACGCTCAAGAGTTGGGGTGTCATGGCCAATGACGCTTTCTTCCTGGGTGGCATCGAGAAAGGCAAAATTTTGGGCGTACTGAAGCCGCATATATTTTTCGATGACCAATCCGGGCATCTCAAATCGACCAGCGCGGTAGCTCCGTCAGTGCACATTCCTTTCGGCATCACCAACAACGTGGCAACGGATGTTGAGCTTGCGCCTGAGGTTGGTCAGGTTGATGCGGTGGTTTAGACGCTTACTTGAAGTTCACTTGTTGACGAAAGTCTTCTGAGAGGACAGACACCCAGCGTCTTGTGATTGCGACTCGGATTACAGATGAGGAAGGGAGACTTCTGAATGTTCTGGTTGGGGCCATTTGAGTACAAATCAAAAAAAGAGCTGCTGGATCAGCTCAAAGATTATCTGCAAAACGCACCAGTAGGCGTGATCACCAACAAGCTCGCAGTCAAAAAATTGCACCTGCTAATAGCATGCATCCCGAAGCGAGCAGAAAAATTGTTGTCGGGATTGACCACTTCAGGATCGAGAGAAATACCTTGGGAGCCTTGCGAAAGTGCAAAATAGAAACTTTCAAAATTTGAAACTTCCTATTTAAGGATTTTCACTTCCTGATAACTTCAAGTTATATTTATTTTGAGGGAAAATAACAATAAAGGCCACGCCTTTGATGGCTATTTTCGTGCCAGATGTCTCGTGGCGCAATAATTTTTGATATCTTTATTTCAAAAAGATATAACGATGAATTATCTCTCTACCATAATTCCACTGCAATATTGAAACTCCGTAGTGCTAGTATAAATTTGAAACTTTGTAAATGCATGATTTACCAAGCAAAAGCTGAGAGCTAGAGCATGGACCCACTTTCTTACCCTTCAAGACCGGCAGGTGCTCCAGAGTTTGTCGTATTCAGCCATAAGCAAAACGCAAAAGTCAGTTTGTTCTGCCGTCCTACGCTGTGGCGCTTTGCCGAGGTAGAGTTTGACCCCTGGGTGAAAGAGGTGAGTGTCAACCAACGCTTCATAGAACTCGACGGAGGAAGGGTTCCAGTGGCGCTGGCTTTCGAAAACAGGCACGCTTCAGTCATTATACTCTCCAAGTTATATCTAGGGACTTGCACGCCGGCTCAGGTTCAAAAGTATGCCGATGACAACGGCTTCCTCTGCGAAGTTCTAGATTCCCATTATTTGAAATCTGATCACGCACGATACGAAAATTATCTGATGATGCTTTCCTACATCAACAAGCACAGGGAGTCTCTTACGGAGCGAAATTTGCGGGGAATTAAGAAGTGTATCCCACGCCAGGACTTATCGCTGAATACAGCCATGCATGCGGCTGAGCAGGAGTTTTCTGAGAAAGGCGCAGCGCTGGTATTTGAACTCATCAGACGGGGATATTTGATCGTCAAGGATTTGAGTTCGACAAAATTAAGTGGTGCCTCCCAGTTGAGCTTTGGAGACGCTGCGCATGACTGAACAACGTTTTTCCAGGTCAGAGCGCGTACGCGAAGGTCATGATTGTGACCGGTGGCCTTCAATCGACTCAACGACTTTGCCGGACAGCATTCGCGGTGCAACAGAGAATCGTATCAACGCAATCCGTGCCTTCTTAAAGGAAGGTGCCTCGCTTGAAGAAGTTCAAGAAAAATACGGTATACCCCGTTCGACACTCTATCGAGCGATAGAGAAATGCGAAGCGCTTGACAAATACGGAAGTCCAGTTGGCTGGGCAGCCGCAATTCCCTATAAGCGCAGTGGTGAAAAAAAATATAATCGGACAGCCCAACCTGACGCATCATCTCGGCAAGGATATTCCGGGGTCTTTACTCAATTCGTTGAAAAAAACCAAGACCTGGCGGATTGGTTGAGAGCGCAAGCAGTTAATTATAAAAACAGAAAATCGGGCGGCGACTATTTCATAGCGATTCATAAAACATTCGTGAGAAAGTGCATTGAGTGTGGAGTAGCCGAACATGAATATCCACTGAATGAAAAAACCAAAGGTATTAGTGGCCTCAGAAAATGGTTGCACGATAAACATCGGGAATTGCGGGCGGAACGGGAGTTAACTTCGTTTGAAGCCAATGAGGGCGCCAGAGATATCGACCCCTGTGATATTTTAGAACAGGTGGAGGCTGACGGCCATAAGCTGGACATTCGACTGGTCATTCGGGAGACGGACGCTTACGGGGAACCGGTAGAATATGAAATTCTCAGGGTCTGGTTTATTTGCCTGATCGAGAAATTTTCACGGTGTGTGCTGGGCTATTCACTGGCTTTAGGGCACAACTATGACCAAGTGGATCTGCTTACGGCAATCTACCGCGCACTGAGTCCCCACACGCGCCCACGAATGTGTATACCCAATACCTGTTATCGCGATGAAGGAGGGTTTCCCTCAGAAACTGCCGGGGCTTGGCAAACTTGGTCCACTTTGAAACTGGACAATGCATGGGCCCATAAGGCGAGGCATGTGATTGAGGTCTTAACGGACAGGTTGGGTTGCGTGGTTGAGTTTGGCAGGCCGCACACCCCAAATGACCGTCCCATCGTAGAGCGTTTTTTTCTCTACTTGGTACAAAATTTTTCTCATAGAGTAATCGGCACCACGGGCAGCGAATCCAAAGATGAGATAAAGGCGCGTTTATCGCCAAAGTCAAAAAAGCCGCTGAAGTTGTTACTGTCTCTCGATGAGTTGGAGAGCGCACTAGATATGGTGATCTCTGATTATAACGGCCGATCACATGTGGCAATTCAGGGCCACACGCCCCTGGATCTTTACCTGCTCCGTTTGGGCGACAGAGCACTGCCACCGAACACGCTTCCTATCCGCTTTCAGCATGAAGCGGCCTTTACGAAAGTTCGTGAGGTCAAGACGGTGAAGACTAACGCAAGATATGGGGGCGCCTTCATCAATTTTGCCTACCAAAAGTATCGAAATCCGGACGTTCTGCGCAGTAATTCAGCGGGGCAGAGAATGATCATTGAGTATTCGCGCAGAGACGTGTCTTCGATCAACTTGCTAGATGAGTTCGGGGAGTTCATCGGTGTGCTTACACCGCCACCACCTTACTCCACAACGGCGCACAGTTACAAATTGCAAACGGAGATCTCAAAGGCCGTAAAGGATCGGCAGTTTCGCTTTTCGGATAATGAATCATTCATCGAAGCAGTCCGAAGGTTCCAGTTGAAAGGCAACAAAATAACCCGAGAGAGCGCTACGAATCTCTACAAAAATACGGGGTCGGTCTCCCCGGTTCCACCTTCCGACCAAGTTGCGCTGCCAGTGGAGCCTGAACCGCAACACGATCGAGTAAAGCTCTTTAAAGTGTTCACTTTTTAACAACGAGGCTGCAAATGGACATCCAGGATACCCGGCCTATCGAGGTTGAGCTCCACCCCGTTTGTAATCAGCGCTACTTAATACCGACTTTTTCAATCGGTGAGACCTACGCATTGGTGCTGAAGGCTATCCGGCGAAGAGACTCAGGTTTAGTTATCTGGGGGCATACTCGTTACGGTAAGACTTGGGCGATGCTTTATTGTCAGCAATGCCTGGTACAGGACTTTCCAGATTTTCCGGTGGTTATTTACAATGCAAAGCGTGAGGTGTCGGCCACAAAAGGTAATTTTTACAATTCACTGCTGGAAGTGGTCGGACACAAGCAATGGAATGACAACGTTAGCATTTCAAACAAACACCATCGGCTCGTGAATTTTATGGAACAAGCCGCGCTTAAGGATTCACGGCAAGTCTTTATTCTCTTTATGGATGAGGCTCAACGACTCCAGCAGCAACACTTTGACTGGATCAAAGACATCTACAATGATCTAAGGTTGAAAGGCGTGATCCTGCTGCCAATCCTGGTCGGGCAACAGCAGTTGCTGGATCAGAAAAAAGCATTCCTCAGGGCCGGTGTGGAAGGTGAAGCAATCGTCAATCGATTCATGCTATACGAGCATCCGTTCCGCGGCATCCGCGAGAAAGAAGATTTTGCGACCTGCCTTGGTTTTTTTGACAGCACCCCCTATCCGGCCAACTCCTCCTGGACGTTCACCAAATTCTTTGTGCCGCAAGCCTATGCCAACGGGTTTCGACTAGCGCATGTCAAGGACATCTTGTGGGATGCCTTTTGTGATGCCTATCAGGAGTTGAAGCTGAAAAGCAAGATGGAGATTCCTATGCAGTATTTCAGCAAGACCATAGAGATTATCTTGCGCGACAGTGTGGATCTGGATCAGCCGGGGTATACCATCACCAAGGAGTTCAGCTTGCGGTCTATCCGTGAGTCATGGTTTTTAGCCGCAACGCTCAATACTAAAGCTGCTGACCAGAACGCCTAATGATAATTGTCCCTGACACGAAGACGCTGAGCGTTGCTCCTCAGTACTGCCCGGTAGCTCCTCAGTACATGGCTTACGAATCTGCCTATTCTATTCTCAGTCGGTTTTCGCTCTACAACGTCATCCAAGGCGATGCTCTAGTTAGGATCTTCGCCCCACCAAAGAATCCGGCGGGCAGTAAGCGTAGCCGATGGCTAAACCTTGCTCATAGCGCTTCCGTTAATCCGGCGGCGCTTCAAGAGTGCTTTACCCTGAATGGTGCTCAGCGAGATTCTCTTTTTTTAGTCCCGTCGGCACTACCATTCAGTGATCACGTCGCGACCACGTTAAGAGTGTGCCAGGTATGCCTAGCGCGTGGTGTGCACTATTCCATCTTCCAGTACCTGCTCATCCAGCAGTGTCCGATCCATCAAGTGGAGTTGACCCAGGCCTGTCGGACCTGTGGTGGGGACATGGATTATTCACTGAACAGTAGGTTGTTCCATATGCCATACGGTTGCCATCATTGCGGTCGACTCCTGCGGCGCAAAGGGAGCAGCAGTGGAAGGTCGTACCTGAATAGATCTGGGCTCGATCGTTTGACTTTGGCGCATCGAATCTTTGAACGTGGCAGGGACCGGCAGATCTATTTTGATATCAGTCAGCCGACCAATGTCTATTTCGATAATGCTGTGCAATTTTCCTCTGCCACCCAGGATTTCGCAGTACATCAACGTGCGCTGTTCATAGAAGTTCAAAGCAGGGTTACAGCATGGCAGGGCAGGCCTGAGGCCTGCTTTTACAAGATAACCAACATCGGCCGTCGCGTACCGATTGAGGAGGCGCTGAACGACGAGGCTGTCGCCGCGCTTGTTTCAACGTTGAAATGTATCTTTCGACAGATGAGAAAACGCTTTCTGCCTGGCATCAGGTTGAGCCACCAACTGTTGGCTGGAATGTGGAGGAGCATTGAGGGGAGTGAAATCCCTCGACCAGGGTATCTCTTGGTAGGCTATCTTGACTGGCTATGCTTTTGGTATGGAGTGCAGGCGCCAGCGGACTTGTGCTCGAAAGCGAGGCCATGCGTTATCAGGAAACTCAGAGCATGGCTTGACTCCAAGCGGGTTCACGAGGTGTTTACGCTATTAAAAGGAAGGCACGAAAAGCAATGGCTGATATTGAAAATTCTGGCCCATGAAGTCATCTACTTTATGGTCAGGCAACTGCAAACATTATCCGCCGTTGCGCCCAGTGACTGCGCGACCCAATCAAGCCAGGTAACCTATCACCGCACAATCGGCCCTGCTGCATGGGCTGTGGTTGTGCTGGCTAATGAGGTAACGTGCACATTTAATTTTTCTGCTCGTTCCACATCAACTGAACTGGGTCGGTCGAGTATGAGTGCCGCAGAGCGGAGAGAGACGGTTGCGTCGCTGTCACATTAGCCAACGCTGCTTAAGGTGATTAGCGCTCACGCCAACCAACCCCGCGTATGTTGTCATTTTCTTCTTCGGTAATGAACACCCGACCGTTGCGCAGGTTGGAATTGTCCATCGCATTGGATATGCAGGAGGCGCCCGAACTTTCCGTTGCGGCCAAAGCCATTCTGGCGTTACGGATCGCGTCGTCCCAATCTACGTAAAAATAATGGTCCTCCAACTCTGTTGACGCTGCTTGCTTCAGCCCAGTCTCAACATCAAGCGAAAACTGGAGATTGACTACCTTTTTACGTTTTTCATGGAGTGTTCTTACTACCGTGAGTTCACTGACAAAATCTTCCGGAAAGGGATCTGCGCCTTGACAGTAAAGGTCGATAGCCGGAGCGCAGTTCACGCTTCTCACCATCAGCGCAAAGCGGTAGCGGCGCTCCAATACGACGTCTATCTCATGAGCGTCCATCGCGAACTCGACCTGAGCATCCCCCATGCTGAACAGGTGCGGATGCATACCGTTATACTCTAACAGGTGATGATGCCGACCGAGCAACACCTGCAGGAGCATTGCAGTATCCTCAGTCAGGCGGGCCTTTTTATTGTTGTCGAATTGGAAGTGCCAGTCATCGACGCTTTCGCAAATCAGATCAGCACATTGTGTTCTCGCGAGGTCATAGGTGGTACATCCCGTTTCGTTCATCAAGCGAATCATCGCTAGATCTCTCACCCAGTGGTCCAAGCCCCGGCATGTGTCACTTACCAGTTCCAGACATTCGCGTGAGTGCAGTTTTGAGTGCGCCGTGAGCTCTGTGGTATGGACAAAGCTCTTGGCTTGACGGTAGAGCTTTTTCATCTGGCAACGCAGGGGGTCCAGATTTTTGCCGAAGCGATGTTCCTGCCAGTTCATAGCGGCGGCGATTCTAGAAGCGGCCTGGCGATTGCTCAGTCGACCCAAGCCCTTCAGTTCACGATTGATGAGCAAATCATCGAGGTATACTGGCAGGTAGTAATTCCTGGGTTCTGTCGGCTCTGCCGGTCCTGGGTACAAACTGATATGCGAAAGATAAAAATAAACATATGCCTCTAACGGCAGCAGGTTACTACTGAGCGATTTGTACCGAGTGTGGCGCAACCATAAGTCGAAATGCTGAAGATAGCGCGCCACCTTACGCTGTCTGCGCAGTGGTACGGTGTGCAGCAGAAAATCGGAGATTTCCTGACCCAGACTGGGAATGAAGTAGAGTGTTTGCAGTGGTGTCATGGGCTGCTCCAGCTAGCAATCATCAACAACGGATCGTGTAGTGGGCTTTAAGTTGCGCAGATTCGCGCCTCGCTGATCAAGCGAAGCGTCTTGATGCAGGGGCTCCTGGAGCAGGGCGCTGATAATCGGTCATGTCCACTGGCCTGTTGTCGCGGTCCAGGAGTAACCCCCTTTGCATCCACGGCTTGGAATAGCATCCCAGGATCTGCTGTACCTGCACACTACTCAGGGGTGGCATCTAGCAACGGCCCTGGTTATTGAGTACGCTGATGCTCATAGTAGGCCCATCTTCGCTGCACCTGACGGAGCTCAACTTCCAGCTTAGCAAACACAGTGGCGACCATTGACTGAATAGGTCGCGCAACGTGCAAGTGGCCCGCTTATCACATCATCTCCAAGCGATGAGCAGCGGTGCATCGGTACATTCGTCGGCTATGCCTGTTCGTTCTTAATACGCTTTCACGGGCAGTTGCCGTAAGACTGAGAATCCGTTTCGCTCTTCTCCTTGGAGCGTCCACTGTCCCGTAGGCGAAGGTGTGGGGGAAAACGGTGGTCTTCAGTATCGCCTGATCAGATGCATGCATCGTCTCGGCCCCATCAGCCAAGGGCCTGAACTGAGTTGGCCAGTCGCTTCTCTTGACCGAATTGGGTGGTATAAAACCGTTGTTCAATGCCATAAATCAGCAACTTCAGTTCGTTGTCCGTCGAGATTTTGAACTGGCCACTGTTGACATCAAAGACAAGTTGCTGACCGCAGTAGCCATCAATGTAGGTCAGCATTCCCGCTTTGTCTTGTTCGGGTAACGCTTCTAACGTTGCCATCGCCAAGGCAATGCGCTTGCGATTCGGTTTGGAAACCTTTTCCGCTGCAAAATCGTTGGACAGGGTAATGAAAGGCTTTTCAAGAAACTGCTCAACTTCTTCTTGCGTTGCCTCTTTGTACAGTTCATCGATCCCTGGAAAAATGCTGGAAATGGTGGCCAAATTTCTGAAGATGAGAGTGTCAGAAGCTCTGAGGTAGACTGCATCCGGCTGGGCATTAATCACTAAGCGACTCTGGGATTCCTCAATCTCCGCAACCTCGCCGAAGACCACGGTCTTCCGTTTGAGAAAAAGTGAAGGCGTGACTTTCTGAAAGTAGAAGTCTTCCCCTTGACTCGCCACTATGTAGGAGATGTCATTGAACAGCCGTTTGGCCAAGTCGTCATATTCTTTGGCATCAAAGTCGCCTTTCACCATCTCGACACAAAACGCTTGGGCGGAGAACTCCTCAACTTTGAACCAGGAATCCTCGTCCAGATTGTGATCAGGGTTGTAGTCCACACAAGCGGCGGGATCGATACCCAGGTCGTTGAAAAGCGTGTAATCAGAAATCAACTTGAAGAATGGTTTTCTTCTGAGTTTTTTCACCTTCACCAGTACATAATCCATATGCTCAGCCTTTTTCTATGAACGTATAGTCATTGATTCGATAAGCCTTTTCGATCACCACGTCAGCCGGCAACTTATACCTAGTTCGTGAAATCAGGAAAATTGACGCGCGCGCCGTGGTGGTGATGTTGTAGAACTCATAGCCGTATAATAAAAATAGCGGGTTAAAATACAGCGCTTGTGACCGGTAGGTAAAAACAAACAGGACGCCGTATACAAAAAGCAGGGTTTCCCAATTCGGAACGCTGAGCGCCACGAAGAAATAACCTAGGTAACTCGGCAAAAAACTGTTGTTGGCATGATCAATCGAGTCAACTTGGCCTGGTTTGAACTCATCCTTGCCCAGCGAAGAGCTGAGCACCAAGCTCAAGCCGGTGAGCAATACGGGGGCGCAGAAATAGAGGGCGTACGACACGAAATTGGGAAGCGCAACAACAAGGGCATGCTCAGGAAAAAAATACCCCAGCACGTAACCCTTCTGAACTAAAAATACGATCACCAGGAGAGACGTCGCATTGAAGGTCAACAACAACCGGAAAGGAACGTTGAGGTCGAATTTCGGCCATTCCATGGCATCTCCGGTGCGTGACGCCGACTGTGGATGTCGACAGTTGCGAGATAGGATTTTGGACGGTATCAAATAGCCATGCCCCACGTCCACAACGAATACGTCACCGAGTGCGACAGGGCGCCTCATAAATGCGCCGGTCCAGCGAGAGGCAATACGGTTTCTGGCGAACAGAGCTCATTCTGGCACTGGGGCGTTGGCGGGACTACCCCAGTCGTGCAGGGGGTGCCACCTACGGAACGCGCTAAGCATTGGATGGTGCGCTGTAAATTGGTGTCCCAGGGTTGGTCTTTACCAGACGGAGACTAATGCGCCATATGGCCGAGATAGTCGGCGCTCTAAAACCTAGCAGGAACGTCAGCATCAGATAGTAAATCGCCAAGGCACTGCCCCCGATCATCCTAGTGCCGACGTTACTCGAGAATCTTCCGCTACAGAGCTTCCTGCTCCACCGTGAAGCCTGCAACCAGTACAGCCTCGCTCCTATCGCTCCAAACAGCCAGTTCAGCGAAATGCTACATTCTATTTTCCAGTTCCTCCCAGACGAAATCACCGGTCTGGACCATTCCTACCATTTGCAAAAAAAGACATGGTTATTCACGACCGCGATGCCATGGGCTATCTCTAGTATTTCTACGAGGATCACGAGGGTACCGCGATCAATGCGCTGAAGCGATTCTTCCTCTCAGTGTTTGCCTGCGTCGAACGCTACCTGAGCCGTGGCTCTGCCGGCGAATTAGTTGGTGCCGCGAGCGGCCTCCCACCGCAGCACTCCCAGCAGGAACATTTCGCAATTGACTTGCTCCCTATGTAACTGCAGGTATACGCAGCACTTGCCTACGTGGCTTTATCTCTCCAACAGACCTATCGATCAGCGCCGCAACCACCTCAGTCTCCAGCGTTCGTCATGGTTGATGCGCAGAAGGCGTTCGTCCCCTTTGACCCGGCTGCTGGTTCTGACGCAGATTCGCTCGCGACCGGTGTCGGTCCGAGGAGTTGACTGGCTCGACTGTCGAGCAGGCCGCCTGCCTGAAAGTAGCCCATCACCGTGGTCACGCTGCGGTGTTCGGTCATGGCCATCACTTCGCCCAACGGCACGCCCTGGCGGCCTGCTTCGGTGACGAAACCCGAACGCAAGCTGTGTGCCGCCCAGTCCCCGTCTAGCCCCGCGAGCTTGGCACGACGCTGAACGATACGCGCCACCTGGTCCGCCGACAGTCCCGCGCGACCCACGGTGTTGCCTTTATATAGGCGACGAAACAGCGGGCCGGATTCGGCCGGTGCTGCCGCCAGCCAGGCGGCCAGCGCGGCTGCGGCCGGGCCGCGCAGCGGCTTCTCGCGACGCACGCCGCCAGTGTCGGTTTTGGTCGTGCCCAAGGCATACAGCCAAGTGTCGGCATCCAGTTGGCGCACATCACCGACTTGCAGGCCGACCACTTCCGAACGCCGGCGACCGCCACCGCTCCAGGCCAACAGCAACAGGGCGCGATCCCGCACGCCGCGCAGACCGTCGGTGCAGGTGGCGAGCAGCGCTTGCAATGGCTCGAGCACGATCGCGGTTTTCTTGCGCACGTTCACGCCCTGGCGCGACTGGGCTTTGCGCGCCTCGCGTAACAGGGTCTTCAGCGCCGGTGCCTCGGTCGGACTGTCCCACTCGTTGAGCCGGTGCCATTTACCGAGTACCGAAAGGCGGTGACTGACCGTGTTGAACGCCAGCGGCCCCGGCTTGCTCTTGATCCCGGCGCTGACCAGTGCCGCGTCGATGCCGGGCGGCAATAGATGGACCCAGCCGCCGTCGGCCAGCGGCCGCGCCAGGTGATCCAGCACGAACTGCACGGCCACCGTGGTCGGCAGGGGCGCATCGCCCAGTGCCTGGCCGTAACGCAGCTGCAGCCAGGCCGACCAGTAGGCGAGGGCACTACGGTAGCTGCGCACGGTGTTGGCTGCCGTACCGGCGGCGATAAAGGCCGCCGCGGCGTCCTGGGCGTTTACGGCCAGGACATGCAGGTCCAACGGGGTGTCTTCGACCAAGGCCAACTGATCTGTAAGATCTATTACATTCAACGTATGATAATTCCATTAATCAGCAAATAACGTCGGATAATCTTTCATTATCAGACCTAATATAGCCGGAGATGAGCCATGGCAGTAGGGGTACCGGAACACGAGGTGTTTGCCGCTGCGGATACGGTATTGGCCCGCGGCGAACGGCCGACCGTCGAGCGCGTGCGCCTGGAATTGGGTCGCGGTAGCCCGGCGCGGGTTGGCGGCCTGCTCGATCAATGGTGGGCGCGCCTGGCCGAGCGCCTGAGCGGCGAGACCCGCCTGCCGGCACTCCCGGGGGAGGTTTCGCAAGCCTTTGTCGCGGCGTGGCAGCAGGCGATTCACCTGGCCCAAGGCGTGGCCGAGCAGGCCTTGGCTGAGCAGCGTCAGGTACTGGCTGCCGAGCGCGAACGAGTGGCGGCGGTCGAGGGCCTGGCGCGTCAGGATGCGGCGCAATTTCGCCAGCAGGCAGCGGAGGCGGTGGCCGGGCGGCAGGCGGTCGAGTCGCGCCTGGCTGATTTGGAATTGTTGCTGTCCCAGCGTCAGACGCAGATCGAGGATCTGCAGCAGCAGCGTGAAGGTTTGCTGCACGAGCGCCGTGAAGCCCAGCAGCACAACCTGACGTTACAGCAGGAGCTGCAGGCGCTGCGGCTCAAGGCCGAGCAGGAACGCGTCGCGCAGGAAGTCTACGTACGCGGAGTCGAGGATCGTGCGCACCGAGAGGTCGACCGCGCCCGAGAGGAGGGCAAGGCGATGTCGACCCAGTTCAAAGAGGTCGGGCGGCACGTCGATCAGTTGCAACGGCGGTTGGAGTCGATTCAAAACGAGCTCAGCCAAACCCAGCAACGTGCCGCAGTGCAGCAGGCCCGTGCTGACACGCTGGAGCAGCAACTAACGCAGGGACGTCAGGCTCCCGCAACCAAGCGTAAGCCACGGCCCCAAAAATCTGCAGCGTTGAAGACTCCTTAAATGTGATGGAGGAATCCATGGCCGATGCGGTGCCAAGAGCAAAGTCAGGTACACACCTCCCGATAAAGGCTACAGAGTGTTCGTCGGTGCAGGCATTCTGATCCCTTTTGGCGTAAGGCCGCTTTCGATACAGAGTGTGTAAAAACGCTTTTGGGCCTCGTCTTGAAGCGACGGTCGTTGGTTGAGCGATTGTACGGTTAATGCCGTGAGTACCATCGGTAGCGACCAAAAGCAAGTCAAAGCCAACGCTTTAACGGGGCAATATTTGTTCCCGAAGGACTAGCTTCAACTTTTGGTGAGCGCCTCCCGATAATAATCACATCCATGGGGACAATGGGCGCAGTATCTGACCGTTTCCAGATGCGGTGATTGTGCAAAATCAAAAGCGGCCAGACTGGCGCGCGATGAAACAGGCAACAAGGGGCTTAGTCGATCGCTCTAGCGGCCGATAATCGGCAAAATCCAGCCGCTCGGCTGACAGCCGGTGTTAACTTCACGCATGGTCGCCTGTTCGGCACTGTTCATCAAAATGGGCGAAGGAATGAGTTCTAAGGAAATGACCGGCGAGGAAAAGGGTGGCGCTTTCGGGGCGGGTAAAGGCATAGATAAGGTGCGCGCCTCGAAAGCAGGGCATGCCTTCCATGAGGCCTGGGCGGCACGTATGGCATTAGAGTTACTGTTGCCCCGAACCGACCTAGCGTCAATTACCTTAGAAGGCTTTGAGGAGGTCGATGAAGCCGGCCTGGATAGTGGCGCCGTCGAAATTGCCGATCTGGTCCGCTATTACGGCCATGCGGAGGTGGCGCATGCCTCTCGTGTGGACATCATCCAATTCAAATATTCAATTGCCAGTGCCGAGGTTGCTGTTCGCGCAGCAGTGCTAGCAAAGACACTCACGAAATTTGCACAGACCGATGTTGAATTACAAACACGCCATGGCCAGGCGCATGTCGAGCAGGTCGTTCATTACGATTTTGTGACTAACCGACCGATTCATCCCCTCCTGATCGAAGCACTGCGCGCGACGATCATAGGTGAGAAAAGAACCGGTGACGTTGGTCGGCAACAAACGCAATTGGCCGATGCACTTCACGACTACCCGCACGACCACCGATGCCTGCTCAAACGCCTCTCGCTGTCGGGTGCTCGTGGCTCTTTGCGTGAGGCTGAGCGTGCTGCTGGCCAAATCTTGGCATCGTGGAGTGCGACCAGTGATCCACAAGCCGAAACCCGCTTGCTCAAACTGCGCAGTCTTGTACGCAGCAAGGCATCGGACTTGGACGGCGACAAACGGATTAATCGCGTCGCCGTACTGGCAGAACTCGGTATCGCCCACGAAGAACAGCTCTACCCGACAGAGGACGCTTTTCCGCCGGTGGTCACGGTTATCGCGCGCCCCATTCTCCAGGACGCCTTGACCCTGATCCGAGAACCTGGTCTGCCTCTGGTGATCCACGGCTCCGGTGGCATGGGCAAAACTGTGCTCATGCAAAGCCTCGCCGACGCCTTGGGTGAGCGCGACCATGTGGTGGTGTTCGACGGTTTTGGTGCCGGTCGCTGGCGAGACCCTGCGGATGGTCGGCATCGATCGGAGAAAACGCTGGTTCACTTAGCCAACTTGTTGGCCGGTCACGGCCTGTGCGACATCCTTTTACCCACAGTCGAACCCGTAAGCCTGCTGCGCGCCTTTCGACAGCGCTTGATACAAGCGGTCACGACACTGCGTCAGGTCTCGCACGATGCCAACGTGGTGATTTTGCTTGATGCTATCGATCACTCCGCGATGGCTGCCAAGGAGACCCATTCCCACTCGTTTGCACATGCCTTACTGCGTAGCCTGGCGGTCGAACCTATTGCGGGAGTGAACATAGTCTCCTCCTGTCGCAGTGAGCGCCTCGAGATTGCTGTGGGGGCGACTGAACATCGCACGTTGGCGGTTCCCGCTCTTTCCACTGACGAGTCTCGGCGATTGATCTTGGCCCGTGTGCCGGGTGCCTCCGCGGTAGAAATTGTGGCACTAGTAGGACGCTCCGGTGGTAATGCGAGGTGCTTGGACACACTTCTAAGCGGAGGGCGCCCGTTCGACCTGCCTGTCAGTCTGGAGGAGCGAACCGCTACACCTGGCGAGCGTCTCGATCAGATGTTGCGTCAGCGAATTGAGGCCGCCCGGGCACAGGCGCGTTCCAAGGGCGCACTGGACAATGAGATCAACTTGCTTTTGTCCGGTCTGGCATTACTGCCACCGCCGGTGCCCATCGAGGAGTTGGCTTGTGCCTGCGGCATGCCTTCGGCGCAGGCGGAAAGCTTTGCGGCCGATTTGGCCCCACTGCTTGAGCGCACCCGCCACGGTTTGATGTTCCGCGATGAGCCCACCGAGGATGTGATTCGTCGCACCCACTCCGTCGACATGACTGCCCGTACCACAATTGTCACGGCACTCTTCGCCAGGCAGGTTGCCTCGAACTATGCGGCGCGCGCACTACCTGCCTTGCTCACCAACTTGGGTGAGGCGGACTCGTTGATCGCGCTGGCCTTTGATGAGCGCGTGCCCTTGGCGGCCACTCAAGTCAGCATCCGCGACATTCGCCTGGCGCGGATCAGCGCCGCCATCGCGCTATGTGTGGTGCAGAAGCGCCGTGAAGACCTGATCAAACTGTTGCTCGAAGCGTCGGTTGTCGCTGCAGGCCACGAGCGAGCCGACCGGTTCCTTTATGAATATCCCGACCTCACTGCCATCGCCGATGATGCCGAGGCGCTACGTCGATTGTTCTCGACTCAAGTCGGTTGGCCGGGCGGACGGCATGCGGCTATAGCCCTGGCCTATGCGTTTGGTGGCGATTTTAATGAGGCACGTCGTCATGCGCGCCGTGCAATCGAATGGCACGATCTAGCCCGGGATGGGGGTGAAAATGAAGTGTTTGAGCCGGGTAAGGCTTCGACCCGCTTGGACGAAATCGGTTTTGCCTATGTCGAAGCACTGGCGGGCAATGATGTTCGCGTGGCTAATTTCTTTGCTCGGCAAAAGCCCGAGACCGCGTTCGGTGCATTTTGTACTTTATTCGACCTGTTCGAACGTCATCTGCACACTAATAATCCACCCAGTGAGCGCCTTCGGCGGCGCCTGCAACGCTGCCGACTGGCGTCGCCTGGTCTGTGGGCTGCCGCTTTGCAGTACTCTCAGCGCGACTCGGCGCAAGACCGCCAATTCATTCGACGCCTTGCGGCTGCCTGTGAGCAGCAACCGTCAGTCCCGCTCGCACTCTGTTTGCCCGGCGCCGCTCAGGCGATTGCGTTGGCGTGTCCCGGGGAGGCGAAAGCAATTCTGGCCAGCACGAAGTCGGCACGCCCTCATTTATATAGTTTCGGTCGATGGGGCGGTGATGAACAGCCTGAGTTGTTAGTTGTCCAGGCCGGGTTGACAGCCGCCGTGCACGCAAAGCCAGTCACACTGATGCAACTCGTCCCGAATGAGCTGTTGCTCCTGGTACCCCGCAGTCTGCATACACGGGGAGCGGCCACCTTCGAGCGAGCGCTGCGCCAACGTCTGGAGGAAGCAACCAACGACGGCAAACGTCGACGCAAAAACAAGCTCGACTATCGGCGCCGCACAGAATATCGCAACACGCTGCAACATCGAGTTGAACCGTTATTGCCCTATGCCCAGGTGATTGCTGACTTGGTGCGGGCTGCCGATGCACCGTCCGCGCGGCGGTTACTCTGTCAGGCTCTGGCGCAATTGGCGCAAGACGTTGAAAAGTCCTCGGAGTATCCCTTCACTGATGGTAAGGCCTATCGCGCCAGAGTCGGCTTTAAGGCGCTGTTTCAGGTGGCCGACGCCCTTGGGGTGATCGACGCTGAGGTGGCCTCACTCATGGTCACCTGGCTCACTGATGCGCCGGGCTTCTACATACCGCAACTGACGGGGGTCATCGAGCGCTTCTCGCGCGAGGCGACCTGTCATGACTCTGCGCTCGACTTGGCAAAAGAGGTGGAACGCCGAATTCTACTGGAGACAGAGATAGGTGCGCGGATTAGTGCTTATGGTGAGTTAGCCCGAGCGGTCTGGCGCATTGCACCGGAAGAGGCGGCCGTGTACTTCCGACGTCCCCTTGACTTGGCCGAAGCCGTTGGCTCAGAAGATTTTGATCGCACCAATTTCCTGCTGGAGCTCACCGGGCATTACCAAGGGCAAGAGTTAACAGCAGAGGCGGGGCATACGCTTGCACGCATCTTTGAGCTCAATCAGAACGATGATGCCAAGTTCCCTTGGTCCGAATACGCCAAAGCCATGGTGCCCATCGCTGGCCTGAGCACGCTGGCGGTGATCGCCCGACTCGATGACCGGGACAACGCTGCGCTGGGTCTGTCGCTGGGCCCGAGTCTGACCCAGCTACTGCGCCACGGCAAAGTCAGTGGCGACATCGCGACGAGCCTGATTGGTCTGGCGGCGCCGATAGAAAGTTGGACTTGGTCTCTTGGGCAGTTTGCTGAGCTTGCACTGGCTTCGTTGCCCGCTCAGCACCACGAATGGTTCTTTGAACAATTGTTGATTGAACTCGATCGCAATGACCAATTGTCGCCACCGCGATCTCACCTCGAGGCATGGAATCGGCTGGCCGCCGAATATTTGCCCAACACCTCGCCCTCTCGTATGCGTCTTGCGGCACTCCTAAAGCGCTTGCGCTTGGAGCCCACGACCTCACCAAGTGAGCCACGGCCAAACCCGTCGGCGAACGTGGCGATCGATCTGGCCGACCCAGTTGCTATCGATCGCATGATACTCGAGCAGGAACCTGTCAACGGTCATCGCTGGCCGTTGGGGACGTTACGCGACCTTGCGCATCTGGCAGGCCAGGAACCCCCGGCCCGGCGCTTGGCCTTCGTACAGGCCGTGGTGACCAGCGGTGTCGCCAGTCTGAGCGACAAGATCTGGGCTTTAGACAAATTTTTACCCATCTGGGGCGCCCGTTCGCCGGCCATGGATCTGGCCTTGCCAGAACTCGGACTGAGGTTGGCGCGTCAGCACGCTGAGGATCTGCTGCAATCGGAGAGCCGGCGTTCAGCAGGCTGGGACGGGTTATTGAAATATTTCCACAGTGATCGCGCAGGGCTTGTCGATGCCGTGCTGGAGGGACTGGGGTCGTCCGTCGCTGAAGTGTCGGGAGATGCCTGGCTGGGATTGGCGGCAAAATTGGCCCCTGGTGTTCGGGATGCTGCTCTGGCAGAAGGACTCACACGTTTGCTGAAGCTGGCTGCAGTCACTCTGCCAGGGGAGATCGGTGATGGCCCGTGGACCCCTGAGCTGGCGTTGGTATTGAACCCAGAAGGGGTCACGGCTGGATTGATTTGGGCTCGTTTGGGGCACTCGCATGCGCCCATGCGCTGGCGTGCAGTGCACGCAGTATCGCGCTTGGCGGCGGTTAAGCGATTTGATGTCATCGCCCATTTAATTCAGCGCTTCACCGATTCTGGCATCGGCCCTTTTGGTGATGCCAAGCTGCCGGCCTACCCAATGCATGCCCAACTATGGCTGTTGATTGCCTTGGCACGGATTGCCCTGGATCATCCACAACAACTCGTCGTGCACCTTCAGTTTTTCGAACAGGTGGCCTTTGCCGACAACTTTCCCCATGTCGTCATGCGTGCCTTTGCCATTGATACATTGCGCGTCTTGGCCGCCGTACTGGATCCGTCTGAACGAGACAAGCTGCTGCTGCGTCTGGACAACACGAACCGATCGCCTTTCCCTCAGGTCATGGCGCGCGAATTCCAGAAACGTCGCTATCTGCCTAAGCCGGACACGGCGCAACCAGGCCCGGAGGCTTTCCACCTCGACTACGACTTCACCAAGTACCATGTCGAGCGACTGTGTCGCGTATTCAGCTGCGCAGAATGGGAAACTGAAAGCCGCATGACGCATTGGGTGCACGGTTGGGATGCCAACGCCCACTCCATGTATGACGATCCCCGAGCGCGGCGTTCCTACGAGAATGATTGGTCGTCCGGCTCGATGCCGGAAGTCGATCGTTATGGCGGTTACCTGGGGTGGCATGCACTCATGTTGTGCGCGGGCGAGTTCTTGCAGACGCGCGAGGTAACCAGAGATGAATGGAGCGATGATGCCTGGGCCGATTTTCTTGAGCACTATCGTCTATCGTGCGCAAACGGTCAGTGGCTGGCTGAGCTCACTGATCTGTTCCCCGTCGATCTTCCCGACAGCGATGCCATACCGATGCCGGAGACGGATAATACCGCCAGCGAACGCGACGATCATGCGCTACTGCAGCCGATGCTGGGCATTTCTGAAGCCCAATTAACAAGCGAATCGTTACCGGTCAGTGGGCGTTGGTCAATTTCCACGGATTGCACGGTTTCGCTTTCTAGCGTGCTTGTTACGGTCGACGACCTTTCTGCGGTGGTGATGACGCTACTGACCGAGGGCAGGTTTTTCTGCTCTCTACCTGAAGATCCGGAGTCCGTCGAAAGTCATTTCGGGCGGAGCGGTCATGGGATTCGTACCTGGATAGATGGCGTGGCACGTACCGACTCGAACCTTGATCAGCATGACCCCTACGCGTTTATCAGCGCGCAGCGTCGTCCGGCACCCAGTGCCTGGGTGCGTGACCAATTGGCGTTGGTGGCTGACGATGTAGGAGGGCGCTGTTGGTCGAACAGTACTGGGGTTTGCTTCAGGACCGAAGCTTGGGGCGCGACTGGAGGGCGAGGGGAACACCGCTGGGAAGTCGGTGGCCATCGCATCAACGTGGATCGGTCATGCCTGCTGAGCCTGCTCAAATCCGAGGAGGTGAAATTGATCGGGGTACTCAAAATGCAGCGTTACCTTGCGGGACGTGCAGGAGGCACTGGCAACTTCTCCCACCGCTTACAGGTATTCACCGTTGATTCCAATGGCCGGGTCGAGCTGTTCAAACGTGCTAACAAATTTGCGCGGGAAGTGACGGCAGGGCTGGATAAAAAATACAGACACGATTTTCGCCACCGCTTCGAGGCCATTCGCGCGGCGTTGAAAGCCCGTCCAGGTTCGCGGGGTGTGCGCAAATAACGGCGCCAACTTTCAATACCATGCAGACTGTTTCACCTTCGGTGGAGCGAGTCTGCAATTGTGTGAGCGCTACCGCAGTCAGAGACTGCGGTAGCTGTCCCTTGAGGAATGGTCCGGCTGACAATTCGCCTAAACGAACAGTGCCCCTGATGTCAGCTCTTCGTCGAACGGACCATAGCTGCTGTCTCGCTTTAGTGTGCGAACGCGCCAAAGATAAAAGCTGCGCGTTGGCTGGACGGAACCACTTGGGACCTCGCGGTACGCCGTTCCGCGAGAGATGAGCGCAGTACCACAGTTGCCGCGGAGTTGATAGGGACGTGTCGGGCCCCAACCAGCATTCCAATAGACAAGTTCTGCAAGGGTGTTGTTGTTTCGTTTTGCCTCCAGCTGGCCACCTGAAGGGGCTATGTCGACCGATGCTGTTCCGCTTACGGTCGGCACGAAGAGACGTGATGGGTAAAGGTCGTGCTGGAGATAGCCAATCCGGTCAAAGTCGAGAAACCCGGCGAGTGGCCAACTTGCACTGTCTTCATCACGCAGTTCATCGAGAGGGACCCCCGAACGGAAGTTGTGGTGCTCAATGGGCCTATGGTCGATGAAGATAACTCCTGCTCGCTGTCCCAAAAGCTATCATGGTGAGTCGCCAGGTTTGCATCGGTGACGTTGCCGCAGTCGGCCTGCAGCCAGCGCACCATGGAGACCTCGAAGCAAAGTTCCGGCGACATGAAAACTGGTGAGCTAAATGCTATGAGTTCATCGCTTGGCTGCGCTTGCTCAACACTCGCGAGCAAGGTTCGTAACGCAGTCTCCGTCGCATTTGCATCACCGGCGAAGTCAAACCCTGAGGTCGGGTACCACTCGGGTCGGCGTGGACGGAGGAATGCCAGGGTTGGATGCACCGGCAATGCCAAGAGCGCGGCCTCTGCCATCAGTGGTGCCGGCATCTTCCAGATACATTTTCCAACATCAAGAGTACGCAGGTAGGCCGATATTGCCCGAAGGGCGGTTCGTGACGACAGCTGTCCGACAAATCCTCCCCCCATCGGCCGGGTGAAGTACCCGTCATCACCTTGGTAAGGGCCGTCCGAATCAGTCGCCTGAGTCAACGACCACTCGAAGGCCATTTGTCTCACAAAAGGCAACCTCAGCTGGCGCTCCAACTTCTGCATGCGGGTCCGAAACATACGGGGTAAATCGACGCCCTGCACACCCTCGAAATCTTGCGGGAGCTCGAACTCCGTTGGTAGCTGGACTAAATCCTCCGCCTTGTCTCCAACTGCGAAACGCATCTCTGCCATGAGTTGAGAGGCTAGCCAGGAAGGCTTGGGAAAGGCGCTAGCCAATTCTAGAGCGGGTGCATAGCCGTACCCTTGCGCGGCCATCCAGAAGATGCATAACAGCTCTACGATTTCCGCTTCGAGCTGGCACTCACGTAAGCGCTGGAGCAACGCTCTTTCCGTCGCTGCTTTATTCGTGGGTTCTGCCAAGCGTACCGCGAGCTCCTGCATAGCCCACCAACGCGTGGAGGTGGATGGCCAACCCAGGCGCGCAATGAGGATACGAAGATCATCGCTTTTACAGTCGCTCACGGTGGGAGCAAGAAGCTCTGCAGCCCACCGAGGAGTACTCAACGGAAGGGTTCGTGTATCCTCCAGGATGCAATTCACCATGACTTCGGCAAATTGCACCGCCTCCTCGGTCCGGTCTTGTCGCGCAAGAAAGTACACCATGACATCCTTCGGCGCGATGCGAGCCGGGACGGGCTCAGAGAACAGGCAGTAGGTTGATTCGATAGCAAACTCATCGCAACGCATCGGGTAATGCTTCGCGACTAAGTCCAGCCTATGACGTGTGATCTCAGGCTTTTCCATAAAGCCAAACCATGCGCCGCTCACAATTTGCCCTTGAACCAAGTATTTCCAGGCTGCCCGTAAACCACTCAGCTTACGTCGAGTCTGAAACGCGAGGTCAAGCAGCATATGAAGGTCCCGTCGCCCACCGCTTCCCGATAATAACGGCTCCTCAAGCACGGCCAGCAGCCGCCGACCATGCCCCTGATATTCCCAATGCCGGTACCAGGCGCGAAGAAGCTCCGAACGCTCGTCGTAATGCTGCGATAGGCTCGCCAGCAGGGCATCCAACTGCTCCGGCTCAAAAGCGGTGACGTCGCCGGCATAGGGGCTGTCATCGCGGCCGGTACTGGCGTGCTCCTCCCGGCGAATGACTCCCGTCACCGTCCCAGCGTGGTCACTCAGTATGCGCAGAAGGTCAGTGGCGTACGGTGTTCCGGACCGAGAGAGCTGTTGAAGGCCATCCTGAACATCGTGATGTAGCCCTGTTCGCATCAGCGCGTCGAGAGGCCAAGCTTCCTTTGCTCCTTGTTCAGCATAGGCAAGTAAACTGTTCTCGGCTTGCCACCAATCGCCTGTATGCGTGTGCTCCTCGTACTTGGCTACGTTGGTTGGACATGCCATTGAACGACCAGGGATCCGATCGACTGTCACCCTGACGACACTCAAAGATAGGCGAAGCAGCCGCCTCGCATTGAGTTGGGAAAAAATATTGCTCCAAACGCTGGAGGAACTGGTCACCATCGGCGCTTGGAAGGATGCCACTCATTGGCTTGCTGGTGAAGACCGGCCATGAGCTAATAAAGCGCACAGACGATCAGGCATTTGCGTAGTGGGTGAACGAAATCTGTCATTCGGCGCAAACGAGTCAATCCGGCGTCATCAGCACCGCAAGCGTCATATTGATGAACTCTTCGTTCTTGCTGACTATGTCCAAAGCCCCACGAATGTTGCCGGCAACCTCCGCTGATCCGCGCTGCTCGACCCACAGTGTCAGCTCCATGATCGCGGCTTCGAGGGCAAGCTGGTTTTGATTGACTTTGAACAGTAGGGAAGGGAGCAGGTCTGCGTCCGACATTGTGATTCCTCCGTGGAAGAGGTCAGCGTAGCAGGCGGGTGCTATTCCCGTTCAAGCTGCCTTGCGTCTGAGGTCACCGCTTCCATTATTGAAACCAGATCTTCAAGCAGCTCCGCATAGTAGCGAGTGAGATACCGCACCGGCTCAGTAGGTGCTACTCGGTGCAACAGCAGGCACTTCTAACTGCCTCGGATGCTCAGCATTCAATGTCGAGCAAACAGCGTCTGCCCCTCTCCTGACCTTGAAGACACCATGCTTGCTAGCTGAGCCACCCTCTACAAGATCAACGACCCTGTATCGCTTGCTACCATCGTCCAGTGTGGTGGTCTCAATCACTCTGAATCTTGCTTGCATGGTTGCTTTCCCTGCATGAGCTTGGTGTCCTACAAGTACCGGCAAAAGGAGACGATTTCAAGAACGGGACGGGCTTCAGCTGAGACAATTTATGACAGTGCAATGAGCTCGTCTTTGCAGGGAGGCCGGATCAGCAGTAGGTGGCGTGCCGATGCATTTTTCTTAAAGTCGCTGCTTCGGGCTGTCGGGCCCGGCTGAGCCAGCTTGAATGACTTCGAAGCTTTCACGATTAACGCACTGACTAGCGACGGTAGTGTGTCCGGTGGTGAGCAGCAGATGCTGGCTATTTCCCGTGCACTGATGGGCAAACCCAAGTTGCTCCTGCTCGATGAACCCTCCATGGGGCTCGCGCCGATCATCGTGCAAAAAATATTCGAGACCATTCGAGAAGTTGTGAGGGGAGGTGTCACGCTTTTGCTGGTGGAGCAGAATGCCAAGCTCGCGCTTCAGACCTGTCAGCGCGCTTATGTGATCAATGGCGGTCGCATTGCACTCAAAGGTCAAGCGGATGAGTTGCTGCACAACGAACAGGCGCAGAAAGCCTACCTCGGCGAGTAATTGGCACGCCTGCCGAAAAGTTGTTTTCCATTGAATAAGGACGATGTGGCCTGTGTCGCGCGGTTTCTGGCCGCACCGGCCTATCGCCGGATAAAACTCACGGCAAGGAGGAGGGACGGGCACAAACGGGCAGTCACTGACCGACGGAATTGTGGTCGATCTTTCGCGACATATGGACAAGATCCTGCAAATCGACCCGCGAAACTGGCGTGCCTGGGTCCCGGCGGGCGTTGTCAAAAAGACCAGCTCAATACGGCGCTGAAGCCCTGTGGGTTATTGTCTATAGTGGATCGGCAGATTCTGGGCGCTGTCTGAGCGCCTCACGGCGTTTGAAAGCCCAATCTATAAGTTCGGCCATCGAGGGTGCCAAGCCAGTACCCATTTCGGTAAGTGCATATTCTACCTTAGGCGGCACTTGTGGATAAACCGTGCGGCTGACGATGCCATCCCTCTCTAGCTGCTTGAGTTGCTGGATAAGCATCTTTTGATTGACGCCTTCGACTCGTCGTTCCAACTCAGAAAAGCGCAGAGGTCCTTTCGCTCCGAAAAGTTGACAGATGATGACGATCTTCCACTTTCCTTCAATAACTTGCAGGGCTTCTCTTGTCGCAGCTGCCCAGGCGAGTTGTTGCTTGGGATCTTCGCATTTCCAATCTCTCTGAGTTGCCATACTTACCTCTGAGTGGGTTACCAACAAAATAGTCGGTTCTTGTCTAATAATCAGCTTCATCATACTTTGACAGGACCTTTTATCGGAGGCTACTGCTTATGAAAGTCGTGAGATGGACCAATGGGGCCAAGCCCGATCTGGAAATGCATGAGGAAGGGGTACCGACTCCGGGCCCTCATGATGTGCTGATCCGTGTACACGCCGCATCGCTGAATTTTCGAGATCAAGCCATCCTTGACGGCGCATATGGCGGGCTAACTCGACAAAATGGTGTTCCTCTGTCAGATGGCGCTGGTGAGGTGGTCGCGGTAGGGAGCGCTGTTACTCGAGCGAAGGCAGGTGACCGGGTCACGGCAGCTTGTCATCCTGCATGGATCGGCGGTTCGTGGTTACCCGAATATCAAGCAGACAGCCTGGGTATGACCACTGACGGATGGCTTGCCGAATACATCCAGCTGCATGAAAACGCAATTGTTCATCTACCGTCCTACATGTCTTATATTCAGGCCGCGTCACTGCCATGCGCAGCTGTTACAGCTTGGACAGGCCTCAGTTTGTCGTCTCCTCTTCAGCCAGGTCAGACGGTTCTTATCCAAGGTACTGGTGGAGTTGCATTGTTTGCACTTCAAGTCGCGCGAATGTATGGCGCACGTGTCTTTGCTATTACCTCATCTGAAGAGAAGGCTGAGAAACTGAAGGCTTTGGGGGCCGAAGCGGTTGTTAACTACCGTACGTACCCTGATTGGGAAAAGAAAATCCTCGATCTCACCGATGGAAAAGGGGTCGATAAAGTGATCGATATTGCCGGAGAAAAGACTATCGTCAAATCAGCAGCGTCGACTCGAATTGGTGGTGATGTCACGTTGGTTGGCTTCACAAGCGGATTTGGCGGCGGGATTCCGCCGATTGATATACTTTCCCGAACGCTTTCAGTTGCTGGCACTTCCATTGGCCCGCGGGCGAACTTCGATGCCTTGATGGCCGCAATGGCCCAGCATAAGATTGAGCCCGTTATCGATAAGGTATTCCCGTTTGCTGAATACCGTGACGCTTATAGGAGAATTAAAGCGGGAGAGCATGTCGGCAAAATCGTTATAGAGGTCGCCAGCTAGCTTGTCTTCTGCTCACTCGAAGCCCACGCTCACCAGTTGTCCATTGGGCTCGGTGAATCTGATCTGATACCGAAAACCTCGGGCTTTCGCGATTCGAGCATGAGTTACCGCATGCTCGAACCTTCGGTACCGTTGTGGGCTTTGGCGCCGAAATAGTACTGGTTGCCTTTCTTGGTCGAACTGGGCGCTTGAATCAGTGTGGCATCGACGATGGTGCCTTGACGCAATGACAAACCACGGTCACCCAGGTAACCATTGATCACACCGAGAATTCCAGTGGCCAACTCATGTTTTTCCAGCAGGCGATGGAAATTCAGAATGGTGGTTTCGTCCGGAATTCGCTCGAGACTCAGACCAGAAAACTGATGCAGGATGGTCGTTTCATACAATGCTTCCTCCATCGCGGGATCGCTGTAGCCGAACCAATTTTGCATCAGGTGCACGCGCAGCATCGCCATCAGTGGATCGGCCGGACGACCGCCTTCACCCGTTGGATAATGCGGCTCGATCAGGGCGATCAAGCCCTTTCAGGGCACCACCTGATCCATCCCGATCAGAAACAATTCCTTGCGGGTCTGTTTGCGCTTGCCGGCGTACTCGGCGTCGGCGAGGGTCATCTGTTTCATCATCGAAAAGCTCGGCGACTGGTGTCCGGAGATTTTGCCAAATCAGTAAGTCTTTTTCAGAGTTTCCCTAAGCTTTTCACCTAATTCGGTGAGGACGGTGTCCCAGTCGATCTCGACAAAATCGCCACGCGGTTCTGTACGTGGATTCAAGCGTTTTTGGGGCGTATTTACGCGATCCGGATCGTTGTGAACCTCTAGAAACGACAATCCTTTATGACAAGAAGTCCCGCCGTATGGATGCCCCATATCAGGATGGAGCGCGGTCACTTCGCTCTGGTCATCGAGTTCAGCCAATACTGGGCAGTTCGGTTCGCATATACGACAGAATGTATGTGCTGTTTTCATCCCTGCTCTCCCACTTCTGAATCAAGCGGCAACCCGGAAGCGCACTTCAATAGTTTGTCCTTCTCGATGATCTTGACCCGGGGCCGTCCCTGGGACCGCCCGGCTTCAAGTTCCCGGTGAATGATGGCAAACCAGCCGTCACGCCAAACGATATCGGGTTTTCGATCTTGAATAATCGCCATTACACCGTCTTTATCCAGGTCGGCTGGAGGCAATCGATCGGCCAGTATGTCCTCAAACAGACAACGGACCGTTTCGCCTGAACATTTTTTATTGCTTCCGATAATTCCTCGGCAACCGCGCTTGATCCGTCCGGTTACATAGGTTCCCGGTAGTGCATGTTCGTCACCAGTAACCCGACCTTTGGCATTTTTGATGACACCACGTCGCTCGTCGAAAGGCAGACCGGGAAATGCTGTTCCACGGTAGCCGATAGCACGCAAAACGAGGCCAATATCCAAAATCGACTCTTCATCAGTCAGTTGTACATTCTGATTTTCACTCACATCGAGCACAAGACGGTTTCGCATGACTCGCAATTGCTCGACTTTACCGTTGCCCGACAACGACACAGGAGATGCCAGAAAGCGCAGCACGATGCGTTTGTTACCGGCCTTGGGTTCTCGTTGGACCAAGCGCCTGAGAGTCTTGAGTTTGCGTACTGTTTCCCAGTCAGCCCCCATCAGAAATTCATCGCGCTCACCAGGCAATTCCTCGCCCTGAACAATGACATCCACACCGCTCAGGTGCTCCAGTTCTTCCAGCTCAGGATTGTTACAGGAACCTTGCAGGCTCCCTCGACGCCCCAGAATGACCACTTCCTGAATTTGGCTGCGATGTAACGCTGCTATCGCATGATCACCAATATTGGTTTTCTCCAGCTCCGACACCGGCATCGTCAGGATTTGAGCGACGTCAAGTGCGACATTACCGTTGCCGACGACGACTGCCCTGTCGCAGGACAGGTCGAAATCGAGATGGCTGAAGTCTGGGTGGCCGTTATAGAAAGAGACGAATTCTCGCGCCGCCCAGCACCCGGCCAACGACTCCTCCCAATGCCCATGCGCGTATCGCTGTTTGCACCCACAGCGTAAATAACCGCGTCATACCAGTGCGCCAGTTCGTGGTGATAGATGTCTTTTCCTATCTCCAGGTTGCCGATAAATCGCACCCGTGGGTTGTTCAGGAAAAAGGAGAACTGACGATCAATCACCCATTTCTTTTCGAGGTGATCCGGAGCAACTCCCGACCGCGCCAATCCCCAGGGAGTGGGCAATCGCTCGAACAAGGCGATTTCCACTTCGACATCTGGTCTTTCAAGCAAATGTTCAATCGAATAAAGCCCGGCAGGCTCCGCGCCAACCACTGCACTCGAAGACGTCGAGACATGATCATCTGATCCGCGTGGAAAAGAATTCCTTATTGATTTGAACGTAGTGCTGCCATTTCTCCGGCAAATAACCCGCTTCATAGATTGCCAAGACAGGGCAAACGTCTCGACAAGCACCGCAATTCACGCAGACATCCGAATTGATATACATTTGCTCTGCTCCGTCGAACTCCTTTGCGTGCGGCCCGGGCGCTGATGCAATTGACGGGACAAGTTTCCACACATGAGTAGTCTGTTATGCAGGGCGCCGCGATTGCGTAAGCCAAAAGGTTAGAGTCTGGTTTTTATTAGATTGATTGGGCATCTAGCGATACATCGTAAAAATTAAAAATCAGTGCGTGTCAGGCGCCTGAATGTTGCTGGGACGTTATGCCTGAAACCAGCATGCGATCTCGTCATGTGACCCGATACTTCCTCACGAGACAAATACCATGGCAATCTCAGAACATTTACTGGAGCTGGTTTAATTGCCGGCATGGGCGTGCGGAAAGTCGAAGGCGTGAGCAATTGAGGCAACTCCGATTTGGATATTGCCAAGGAGCGGCAAACCTGATTAGATGCAGTGACTTCCCCCAGCTGGGCAACTCGTTGACTATAATTGGAGAGATCATATGTTCCTGCTTCACCATTCCCAAACTTGTCGTTCGATGCGCATCAAATGGCTGCTCTGCGAACTGGGTCTGCCCTATGAGGAGAAGAAGTATAATTTTTACAATGAGGAACGGGTAAATCCCGATTACCTTAAGATTAATCCGGGCGGCACATTCCCCACGGTCGAGGATGACGAACTGATCCTGACTGAATCGGGCGCGATCATCAATTATGTCCTGCGCAAATATGGGGACGGCCG
Source organism: Pseudomonas sp. GW821-FHT01C01 (assembly GCF_059422645.1). Lineage (NCBI taxonomy): Bacteria > Pseudomonadati > Pseudomonadota > Gammaproteobacteria > Pseudomonadales > Pseudomonadaceae > Pseudomonas > Pseudomonas sp. GW821-FHT01C01. The sequence continues at coordinate 107,347 of NZ_JBWKXF010000001.1, forward strand.
ATTCCAGCCAAATAGCATCAAGGAACAGGCCATCGTTGATCAATGGATGTTCTGGTCCGAGGGCAATTTCGCAATCCAGCAGCGCTATTTCTGGGACCATTCTGTTCCGAAACCGGCCTGCATCAGTGATCCGATAGACAGTATTGGAATCGAAGGCAAACGACAGGCAATCAAATATTCGCTTCAGTTGGAGCTGGCGTTGCGGGATACGGGTTATGTGGTTGGTGACGACCTTACCGCCGCAGACTTCATGCTCAGCTTCCCCATATATCTCGCCGACCAGGCAGGATGGTTCGAGACCAGGCCAAAAATCCGAGCGTACATAGATCGGTTGTTGGCGCGTCCCGCGTTCCAAGAGGCGATAAGCGATACCAAGGAGACTCTCGGCACGTTATTCAGCGATCCGAATGCTAAGAGCTGGCGAGACTTCGAGGACACCGTCGAAATGTGGCAGTAGCACTTTTCGGGCCGATATCCTGCATGTCGCCCCAAGGGATGAGTCTGGGGGGGCAGCGGCGCGACAAAGGAAATTATGAGCGAACTTCCAGACAATCAGGGGGCTTGTTCAGCAGATTGGCCGCGCTCCCTCCTGAAAACTGCTATCGGCAAGCGCAATCGGTGCCGTTGATGAACTGCCCAAGCCGCCTGCGCCCCTTAAGGTTTGAGTTGCAAGTATGTGTAGCTCGGACGCTTACGCCGCCATTGCCCGCAAGGATTACGAGCAGCGCCGCGAACGTCAGGCCCAAGGCATCGAGACGGCCAAAGCTGCTGGCTAGTATCAGGTGCGCCCAATAGATGAGGATCTGCACAAGCGGGTCAAAGAACTGCTGCAAGACGGCTTGGGCATTAGGGCAACTGCGCGGCACGCGAGTTGTTCTACCACTACAGTACTGAGAATCCGCGACCTTAAAATTATCACCAATTGTTAAACGAAGCGCTCGACGCAGTAACTATGTCGGATATTTTTCTTTTGTATTGATTAGGATTTCTGCAGCTTGTAATACCAACTCCTGATTTGGGTTTTGCCCAGTAAATAATTTTTGAGGACTTGAAATTTGGTCTTCAGCATGTCTAGGGAAATGTGGGGTTTTTCATAGAGTGGACCCTGCCTGAATTGCACCCCTTGCTCATGAATATTAGCGATGATTCGCCACTATGTCTCTTCTTAGAAGTCCTAATTTTTGAGTTTTGGCTCCTTCTCTAGCAGGAATTTTTATATTACGGAAATTGCTTCTGATGCCTGCTCAGCTCCATCTTATTTCATGATTCTGGCTAAATCTTCCTGTAATAAATCTTGTCCTTGGAGGAAAGGCTGTAAAAGTCTTTGACGGTCACTAGCATTTTTTTTGGGGGGGCAGCTCCATGGTCGAGGCTATCACCTCGGTTATCTGTAGCACCTAAAACACAGCCAAAAAATCACTAGCCACTGCATCCTCCCCTTGCGGCGATTGAGTATTTTAGACTCCATAGTATCTATCTATATTGGAAATCAAATTCGATTTCGCCAGCAAATCGGTATCGTGCTGTCGCTAATACTATCTATATGAGAACAGTTTCGTATTTCGCTACTCTGCAGAGGGCTGCGGTTGGCGATTGGTAGGAGCCAGAGAGGCTGAGCGGTGTTTCAGCAGGGACTCCAACTAATGACGCGTTGGCTCGCAAAGATTGATACAGAGGGCGTTTTCAACTACTGCCCTCAACCGTGGTTGAGGGTAGATTCAAGGCATTGGTTTTCGTCGTGGACAGCTTCCGTTGCTAACCGGCCAGGCCTCGGATGGGGATCTGAAAAGTCTGCATCCTGGTGATGTGCTTTTTACATAAAAGACCCCAGGAGTCAGGAAGTCAATCATTGCGCGCGTTTCGCAACTTCAAAACAGCAAGGGGGTTATAGAACTCTCGCCAATGCGTGACCTTGCCGGCTTCTACCGCAAGGATGAAAAGATAGTGGTTAGTATAGTCCGGCTTGCCGCCAATATAGGTACCCAGTGAGCGCGCTTCGATAATGGTGTGGCTGGTTCCCGGCTGCTCGATGACATCCACCAGATTCAGTTCGAATGTATGGAATACTTTGAGCGTATTAATCGCTTCGATGAATGCATCTACCCCCTGCAGCAGCACCGGCGCCCCTGAGTGATGGTAGGGCCAGTCGAGCTGAACCTGGGGCGCCAGCAACGCCCGCAGACCATCGAAGTCACGGGTTCCCAGGCATTGAAGGGCAAGTACCGCAGTGTTCACAGTACTGCTTGTCTGCGTGGTCATGATCTTTATCTCCTTTTCTATGGCAGACCGCGCTCAGACCAGCTTGAACTGTGGCAGTTGCAAGTCACCTCGGGGTTCGAAGGCCACTTGCACGGCAGCACCGATTTGGGCGAACTCCGGATCACAATCGACGATATTACTCATCATGGTTGGGCCTTCCTCCAATTCGATAAGCGCAAGTACATAGGGCACCCGCTCTGCCATCGACTCGTAAGGCGGCGTATGGATCACAGTGCGTGCGGTAATACGGCCGAGGCCGCTGGCGACGAAATAGTCGAGGTCGGTGGACCAACAAGCCGGGCACCATTGGGTGACGAAGCGGAAGCGATGATTGCAGGTCTTGCAAAGTTGCAGGCGCAACTCTCCGATGGCGGTGCCATTCCAGAACTGCTGGTTGACCGGTGTCACTTCGGGTACTGGGCCATTCATAGTGAGGCTCCCAGTATTAAGGTCGCGTGTTCGTACATCATGCCTCCGTACACATGAACCAGTGCAGTGTTCGCGTTCGGTACCTGGTTGTTGCCTGCTTCACCCATTACCTGGCGTGCAGCCTCGACGATCAATGACATACCGGATGCTTCTCCGGTATGACCAAAGGAAAGCAGACCACCATTGGTGTTGACCGGCAGGCTGCCACCCGGGTCGATGGCGCCGCTCTGGACAAATCGCGCGGCTTGGCCCCGAGCGCAGAAGCCGAGGTTTTCCAGCAAGATCAGCGGCGTAACCGAGAACGCGTCATACAACATGGCAACGTCTATGTCGCTGTGTTGCAGGTCAGCGCGGCGGAAGGCGTCCGAACTGGTACGGGTCGCTACCGTGTCGACTAGGCGGCCGTTGGCCGCGCTGAGTGAGCCATGGCTGTGCGCTTCGCCGTAGCCCAGCAGGTAGGCTGGTCTGGAGGAGAGTTCACGGGCCTTGTCAGCGGAAGTGACGAGCACTGCACCGCCGCCATCGCAAGGCACCGAGCAATCGAGAAAATGGAAGGGGTCGGCGATCATCCTGGAGTCAAGTACGTCGTTGGCGGTGATTGCGCCCTTGGGGTTCATGAGCGCGCGCGGGTTGAGCAAGGCCCATTGTCGGGCAGACACTGCCACTCGGGCCAGATCGGCAGGCGTTGCGTTGCGTTCGGCCATGAAGCGTGAGGCGATCAATGCATAAAGTGCTGGGATAAATGGGCCGTAGCCGATCTCGAAATCAGGCTCGCTGATCATTCGAGCCATCACCTCCGCGCTGCCCGCCGAGGGTTTGGTGAACTTGCCAGCACCGATGCACAGTACGGCATCGGTTAGGCCGTCGCGAATCGCTGAGGCGGCTCGCGCAACCATAATAGCGAAGCTGGCTCCGCCAGCGTTCAGGGTCTCTGCGAAGCCGGGCACCAATCCGAGATCGGCACCCAGCTTCTCATGGGTATAAATGTCGATCGCCCCCACACCTTGGCCAGAGGGGGCGGTGAGCAGGCCGTTAATGTCGCGGGGATGCAGGCCCCACTCTTTCAGGGCATTGATAGCGACATGTCTGTATAGATTGTAGGGACTGATTTCCGGGAAGCGACCAGGCTTGAGTTCAAAACTCGCTGCGATGGCCACATCAGGTTGTGTGTTGCGTTTGCTCTGCATAGTTTTTACGCCGCGATTGCAGCCCTCTAGGTGTTTGGCGAATAGCAGCGAGTGCTATTGATTGACCTTGGCGAGATTTTTCTTGGCGGGAACATGGGAAGGTTGAATAGGCGGAATGTGCCTGCCCCGATGTAGTCGGTTTGTGCCGAAGGTGCTGGTATTTCCTGTCTGAGCTTTGAATTCATGCGCTCAGTGATCAAGAGCATTGGTTCGGCCCTCCCGCCGCTGTAGAGGGAGGGCTGATCTTGCGGGTAGAGAACGTGTTGATTTATGTAGTTGTCTTGGTTGTATTGAATTTTGATTTGTCCATATTGAAAATACGGACCGCATTTTCACCGAGTATCTTCGTTCGCTGGACTTCGCTCAGATTTTTCATCTCGCGCTCTATACTCAGCTTCGAATGTGGGAAGGAACCCTCATGATGTGGGTAGTCACTCGACCAGAGAATGTTGTCTTCTAAACCCAGGCTTACCAAGTGGTCAAGCATCCCTGGGTGTTCAAGCGTAGAGACAAAGCAATTGCGTTTGAAGTAGGTGCTTGGAAGTTCCGGAATAACGGGTCGAACCCACATGTGGTGCGCACGATAGGCATGGTCCATTGAATTCAGTACCCATGGGATCCAACCTGTGCCGGCTTCTATTACACCGGCTTTAAGACGAGGAAAGCGTTCGAATACGCCTGACGCGATCAAGGTCACCAGCGGGTCGATTCCCGAACCCATGGCAGCATGAAAGTTGATAATCGCCCCCCCTTTGCCACCAACGGCACGGGGGTCCTCTCCGTTACCGACGTGGAACACCAGTGGCAGGCCGGTTTCCTCAATGGTCGCCCACAGTGGTTCAAAGCTCTTGTCGTTGTATTCCAGTCGATTGCGCGGCTGGTCGAGCCGGTGGAAGTTAGGTCTATTGGAAATCATGATGCCGTGAAAGCCATTTGCAGCCGCCCATTGAACTTCCTTGATCGCATTTTCCAAGTCGCCTGCAGCGATCAGTGCCATCGGCATGATTCGATGGAATTCGTCCTTGAAGGTTTCGTGTGCCCAGCGGTTCCATGCACGGGTCATGACACCGGAGAACACGGGATCTGGGGTGGCGAAGGCCAGAATGCCTTTCTGCGGAAACACGATTTCCGCGTCCACGCCATCCTGCCGTGCATGTTCCAGGCGCTGTTCAACGCTGCGGCCGGAGGCTGCGCGCAGTACATCCTGATCTTCCATGCGATCAGTGTAGGGAGCGAGCACTTCAAAGCTCTCGAAGGCTTCGGCTTCTGGCAACAGGTCTCGGCGGTCTGATGGAACGCTGACACGTTGTCGAGGCCACCCATCAGTATGAAGCCACTGAACGCCTTCTTCATCGACCCGAACTCGAGGTAAGCGATCCTGGTACTGCGGGTCAGTCACTCGAGAAGTTAGAAAGTCGAGAGGTTCGTTGGCGTGGCTATCAGCGCTGACAATGAAATATTTGTCTGCGTTGCCTGATACGAGGCGATCGCTCCATGGGAGGGGGCTTTCCTCTTTTAGGCGCCACGCGTTCTTGTCGGTGGATGCTGACATTTTGTCTCCTGTTTCATGTGATTGCCGGCCCTGCGTGGGCGGACTTTGCATGAACGGCTGATAAGTTCGGATTCCAACAAATAATTTTTTGGAATCCATCATGAATGTTAACCAACGAGTCCTGCTTGGTTATGGCCATACTAACCCTGTGTTCAAGATGGCGTGTTCCTGCCGGTGCAAGCCGATTTGTCTCGATCAGCAATCGTTGCTCCCGCTGCGAGGCGAGTTCGTCGGGGGCTGGGTTGCCATTGGGTCATGTTTTCATTGCTGGTAGAGATAAGTCTGTTGTCGGGATGGTCGATATGATTCAAATCGACGGCGCCACCGATACCTGTGAGTTCAGAACCCTGGGGTTAGTTCGCCTTCTGCCTCCAATTGAGTGGTGCTGAGGCGTCACTCCATTAAAATAAGAGCACGGAGACAACGCAATGAAGAAGTGCAACTCGCGTCATCGTGTCATAAGTTCTTTTGTGGTGTTTGGGTTCTCGTTTGCCATAATCGACAGTGCCTACGCTTTCAAGATCGATACAGACAATCCTGACTTCAAGGTTCGCTGGGATAATACCTTGCGGTACAACCTAGGGGTGCGTACCGAGGGGCAGGACAAACATATTATCAATACTCCACCGTTCGACACTTCAGATCGAAAATTTGATCGTGGTGATCTGGTTGCCAATCGAGTTGATGTGTTGACCGAGCTGGATTTAGTCTATAAAGATGTTCATGGTATTCGCGTCAGTGCGGCTGGATGGTATGACGACGCCTATAAAGATACTGATATCAAGGGAACTCAAGGCGTTACTCCTAATAATAGCTACACCGGTTATGTCAAACGTTACATGCGTGGCCCCTCTGGCGAATTTCTTGATGCTTTTGCATTTACCAGTTTCAACCTGGGCAGTACGCCTGTGTCCGTGAAAGCGGGCAGGCACAATGTTTATTGGGGCGAGTCGCTGTTCTCGCAGTCTGACAGCATCGCGTACTCGCAAGGGGCATTGGATGCGATAAAGGGAGCCGCTAACCCGGGCAGCCAAGCGAAGGAGTTGTTTCTGCCGCTGACCCAGATTTCCACTGTCGCGCAAGTCGCGGACGAACTCTCGGTGGGCGCCCAATACTACTTGGAATGGGAGCCATGGCGCCTACCTCCGGGCGGAACATATTTCGGGACTGCAAACTTCTTCAATATTGAGGGAGGTACATTCCTTGCTCCTGGAGTGCCATTCAATGGCATTCAAGACCGTCCCGAGGATCGCGGAGATTGGGGTGTTATGGCGCGTTGGTCGCCCGAAGCCTTGAGCGGCACGGTGGGTGTGTACTACCGTGAATTCGCCGAAAAACTGCCATGGCTAGCCATAGCTCCGGACTTTTCCTCGTCACACTTGGCCTATGCCGAAAAGACCAAGCTCTATGGCCTGAGTATTGCCAAGAACTTTGACGGCATCGGCGTGGGCGGTGAGGTTTCCTACCGCAAGAACACAGCACTCAATAGCGTCAATGTCACAGATCAAGGGGCTCGTGGCGACACATGGCACGGTCTGGTCAACATGATTTGGTACGGTGGTACGAATGCACTTTGGGACGCAGCACCACTGACCGCGGAGTTGACTTATACGCACTTGGAAAAAGTACGCAGCAACGCCGACAAGTTTGCTGAAACCCATTCTGCGGGTTGTGCGGGTGGTGTATCAAGTGGCTGTGTGACCAAGAATGCCTGGGGCACCAATCTTGCGTTTGAGCCAGTTTGGTATCAGGTCTGGCCAGGCGTCGACCTCAAGATGCCACTCACTTATGGCATAGGCCTGAGCGGTAATGCCCCGGCGCTTGGCGGCACCCGAGAAGGCAATGGCTCCTGGAGTGCCGGTGTGGCAGCTGTGGTGCAAAACCAGTACTACGCCACTTTGCGCTATGCCGACTACATGAACCAAATGAGCAACAATGGGGAGACGATCACTAGCGAAAACGCCGGTGGTGCGCTCTACAGGGATCGTGGCTGGCTTTCCCTTACCTTGCAGACCTCATTTTGAGTGTGAGCTTTTTCCATAAGCAGTCACCGCCTTTCAAGGAACTATCATGAAAAAAAGCATGCCTTTTATCGCCTTGGCCTGGTCCATGCTGGTTGCCAATGCAGCCAACGCCGCTGTGAGTGCACAAGAAGCGGCTCAGTTAGGAAAAACACTGACACCCTTCGGCGCCATCAAGGCGGGTAACGAGAGCGGTACTATTCCGGCTTACACCGGTGAGCTACTCAAGCCACCCGCGACTTTTGATCCGAAGAACCCAGGCTATCTGCCGGATCCATTTGCTGCCGAAAAGCCTGTGCTCACCATTAATGCGGGCAACATGACGCAGTACGCAGACAAGCTCACCGAGGGCGTCAAGGAACTGCTGAAGAAATACCCCGACTTTCGAGTCGATGTTTACCCCACTCATCGCACTGCGGTTTACCCCGAATATAGCATTAACAATATGCTCCACAATGCTACGTCCTGCCAGTTGGTTGATGAAACCCTCGTGGGCGAATGCAAGGCAGGTCTACCGTTCCCGATTCCCAAAAGCGGTGAAGAAATCATCTATAACAAAGCACTTAATTTCCAAGGTGTTGCGTTTAAGGCCTCCTTCGGCGCTTATGTGGTCGACAGGTCGGGCAAGTTGACGTTCATGTCCTGGTTGGAGGCTTTCAACGAGGTACCCTATTGGGCGCCAGGCGAAGGAGGGGGGAACAAGGAAAACAAGTTGATGACTCGTTTTCGTTCTGACACTGATGAGCCGGCACGCAGTTCCGGTGAGCGGATTTTGCTGATTCGCCCGATCGATACCAAAGTGCCCACGCCGACCTATCAGTACCTACCAGGTCAACGGCGCGTGAAACTAGCTCCGGACCTGGTGTATGACACCCCCAATCCCATATCCGGTGGGACATCGGGTATGGATGAGATAGGTGGTTTCTTTGGTCGAGCTGATCGTTTTGACTGGAAGGTGGTCGGTCGTAAGGAAGTGTACATACCCTATAACAGCTACAAACTGCTTCAGCCGGAATGCAATGAGGAAAAGGGGCTGACGCCTAACTTCATCAATCCCAGTTGTGTACGCTGGGAGCTGCATCGCGTATGGCAGGTTGAGGGGACGCTCAAGCAAGGTCGCCGTCACGTTTTTTCAAAACGCGTGATGTATGTCCAAGAGGACTCCTACTCGGGCGGTATCTACGAAGGCTACGATGCCTCAGGGAAACTCTACAGGACGAGCATGCAGTTTCCCTTCTTCGTCTACAGCTATCCTGAACTGGGAATACTAGGTCAAGCGTTCGTTACCTACGATAATCAGACAGGTGGTTACGGTGCTTTCAACATTCTAAGTTACGGGCGTAAAGGGTCGGCGCCTATTCCCTTTCAGTTGCCGGCACGTGAGTTCACGCCAGGTGCTTTGGCGAGCGGTGGCATTCGCTAAGTCAAGAAGGACTCATTCAGGGTGCGCTACTTGATAGCGCACTTGAAGTTGTCGTACGGGCCCCCCTGGGTGTGCATCGTATTCTCATCGTGCCTTGTCGCTAGTTGCAGCATCATCCAGTGTCTGGCGGCAGTTTGTGAGATTTGCCACGAATGAACAGAGCGTCTTTCGCTTTGACGATTCTCTCTGGAGTCGTCATTCCGTTATTTGGTAATGGAGTTCAACCTGCCTGCGCTGATACCAAGCCGGCCGAGTTGCAGATACTCAGCGCGCTGGTGCCAAGTACATCGCGCCCGGAGACATTCAAGAATCCCTTGAGTGTGACTGCGCCCAGGCTTGCGCTAGCGCAGAAATCGCCATTGTTCAGCGTGGCCACGTGGGACGGCGTCAACGTGGTCGCTGCGGGACGCTACGGTGTCATTGTCCACGGCAGTGGGCATGGTGACGACTGGCAACAGGCCGAGGTACCCGTTTCGAACGATCTGGTAGCCCTGGCTTTCGGCGACGCCCTCAATGTCTGGGCAGTGGGTCATGGTGGCGTGGTATTGCACAGTGCCGACGGGGGGCAGAAATGGGTGAAGCAACTCGACGGCCACAGCGCAGGTGTGCAGGCGCATGAGTACTACCGGAATCTGGCTGGAGGACTGGCGACGCAGGATCGTGAATTGATCTTGCAGGAGGCTGGTCGTTGGGAGCAGGAAAGTACAACGCAACCCTTCCTGGATGTCTGGTTCAAGGATAACAAGACCGGATTCATTGTCGGAACCTTCAACCGAATTTTGCGCACGGACGATTCAGGCAAGAGTTGGGTTCCGCTGATCGACAAAATCGACAACCCTCAGGGGCTGCATTTCTATGCGGTTCGCGGTAACGAGAAAGAGGTATATCTCGCTGGCGAGGCGGGTCATGTGTGGCGATGGGATGAGCCCACGGTGCGTTTTGTCGATGTGTCCATACCTTACGAAGGAGCTCTTTTCGGCTTGATCGTGACGCCGGAAGTGGTGCTGGCATACGGGATGCGCGGCAGCTTGTTCCGTTCGCTGGACCGTGGCGCTACATGGGAACAGATCCCCTCGGCGATCAGGGGAGGAATTGTGTCCGCAGACGTGTGGCCGAACGGGAACATTGTCATAGCCGGCCAGAGTGGTGAGGTTTTAGTGAGTTCAGACCAGGGTGCGACTTTTACGCTTGCCCAAGGCAGTGAGCAATCTGGCGCGGTCGCCGCTATTGCCGCCACGCTCCACGATGACTATCTGGTGGTCGGAGTCTCAGGTGTCGGTCGGCATCATTTGGCTGAATCGGCACAGCGAAATCCTTGAACGAACAATCCTTTGAATTGGATCCGTCACCATGGCTCACATTTCCCACTCCGCCTCGAAAGAGGCTGCAGAAATCTACAGCGATCCTTCCCTGTTCGATAAGTCATCCGGCAGCCTCCTCGAACGGCTCGTGTTCAACAATCGACTGTTAGTGGTGCTGTTCGCGGTGCTGCTGACAGTGCTCCTGGGGTACCAACTGCGTTTCCTGGGGGTCAATGCCAGCTACGAGAAGATGCTTCCGCAAAGCCACAGCTTTGTGCGCAATTTTATCGAAAATCGCGCCGAGCTGCGTGGGCTGGGTAACACGGTGCAGGTTGTCGTTGAAAACACTCGGGGCGATATTTACGATCGCGAGTACCTTCAGACGCTGGCCAGGATCAACGACCAGATATTCCTGTCCCCGTTTGTTGACCGGGCGTGGATCAAGTCGCTCTATTCGCCGGCCGTGCGCTGGTCGGAAGTGACCGAGGCAGGCTTCGACGGTGGTTCGTTGATGCCAAGCGACTATGACGGCTCAGAGCGCTCCATTGCCGAACTCCGTCTCAATGTGCAGAGAGCCAATCTGGTCGGGAGCCTGGTCAGTTTGGATCAGCGTTCCAGCATGATCTTGATTCCGCTGATGGATCGCGACGCTAGCGGCAACCCGGTTGACTACGCCGGCTTCTCCAAAATGCTGGATGAACTGCGTACGACTAGCGATTCAGAGGGCAACCATCGCGTCTATGTGATTGGCTTTGCCAAGCTGGTAGGGGACATGATCGCGGGGCTAGAGAAGGTGATGCTCTTCTTTGGTCTGGCAGCTGTTACCGCAACCCTGATTATCTTCCTTTATACCCGAGATTTACGAAGTACCCTGCTGGTGATGTGCTGCTCGATGGTCGCCGTGGTCTGGCAGCTTGGAATGGTCACTTATCTCGGGATGGAGATTGACCCGTTTTCGATCTTGGTGCCTTTTCTGGTGTTTGCCATTGGTGTCAGCCATGGCGCTCAAAAAATGAACGGTGTGATGCAAGACATCGGCCGTGGCACTCACAAGTCCGTTGCTGCGCGTTTTACCTTTCGCCGACTTTTCCTGGCCGGGCTCACAGCATTGCTGGCTGATGCCGTCGGCTTTGCCGTGCTGATGATTATCGATATTCCGGTGATCCGCGAGTTGGCGCTGTCCGCCAGTATCGGTGTCGCGATTTTAATTTTGACCAACCTCATCCTGCTGCCGGTGCTGCTCTCCTATGTAGGGGTTTCCCCTGTGGCCGCGCAGCGCAGCCTGGCTTCAGCTGGCGGCGATGTGGGTCGTATCTGGCTGTGGTTCAATCGCTTCACCGAGCGCAACTATGCGATCGCAGCCATTACCGTGGCGGTGGTGTTGGCGTTGTTGGCCTTCGTCAAGGCACAAGATGTGAAGGTTGGCGACCTTGATCCCGGTGCGCCTGAGCTGCGGGCTGATTCCCGTTACAACCAGGACAACGCTTACATCACGGCGCACTATGGCATTTCCAGCGATGTGTTTGCAGTGATGATCAAGACACCGACTGACGGCTGTCGCAACTTCGAGACGCTGATCGAGATGGATCGTCTCGCAGAGAGGCTGAGTCAAGTGCCGGGTGTGCTGCATACCGCGTCGCTGGTAGACCAGTTGCGTGCATTAACGGTGGGTGCCTACGAGGGCAATCCTAAATGGGCGACTGTGGCCTGGGACCCTTTGGTACTCAAGGACCGGATCAACCTCGCGCAGAATTGGAACTCTGAAATGCTCAACGCTGATTGCTCGCTGCTGCCGGTGCAAACCTACCTGAGCGATCACAAGGCCGAGACCTTGAAGCGCGTTGTCGACGTAGCCCAGGATTTTTCCGATCGGCACTCTACACCTGATCGTCAGTTCCTGTTGGCGGCAGGCAATGCAGGTATCGATGCTGCTACTAACTCGGTGGTCGAGAAGGCCAACCGCGAGATGTTATTGCAGGTCTACGCAGCGGTGATCTTGCTGTGCGCCATTACTTTTCGCAGTTGGCGCGCGGTCGTGGTGGCTGTGTTGCCGTTAATCCTGACCTCGATCATGGCGGAAGCGCTCATGGCAATGCTTGGTATCGGCATGAAAGTCGCGACGTTGCCCGTTGTTGCGCTAGGGGTTGGAATCGGCGTGGACTATGCACTGTACCTGCTGAGTGTGATGTTGGTGCTCCAGCGCCAAGGCCTGTCGCTCAGTGAGGCCTACCGCGGCGCTCTTGGTTTTACCGGAAAAATTGTGGCGCTGGTGGGTATCACGCTGGCGGCCGGGGTTATTACCTGGGCGGCTTCGCCGATCAAGTTCCAGGCCGATATGGGCATCATGCTCACCTTCATGTTTGTCTGGAATATGGTCGGGGCACTTATATTGATACCTGCGCTTTCTCATTTCCTTTTGCGCAAAGAGACAGTCAAGCTCAAGCCGTTGGCGCAATTGTCATCGGTGAGGTGACTGAGCGTTTAACAACTCGTTGATATATGAAAGCCCCTGGCCGGAAGGCTCGGGGCTTTTTTGACTTTGGTGCAGAGGTGGAAGTTGTTCTCATAACGTTGCGATAGGGCTGTCATGAGTTAACAAAGCATTATAATGAGATGGCTGTCTCGTTTTAATGTTTTTATAATGACAATATGGATCATATATTCCAATAAAACTGTTTAATAATCCAAAAAAACATTTATTATTTGGTTGTGGTGATAATTGGCCGGTGGGTGTCAGGGCTTTGAAACATTCCCCCGCGATTATCGGATCAACGGCGTGGTAGCCATCTACTCGTCATCTTTTCATCTGCTGAATCAGAGGATTTTCATGCGTAGCGTATTTCGAGAAGACCACGAGCAGTTTCGCACCCAGGTGCGCCGTTTCATTGAGAGGGAGATCCAGCCCTTTCATGCTGGATGGGAAGACGAAGGGATAGTGCCGAAGGCGCTTTGGCTGCGTGCTGGTGAGGAGGGGCTGCTAAACATCATGCTGCCTGAGCCCTTCGGTAGCGGTGGTGATTTTGGCCATTCAGCCGTGCTGATCGAAGAGTTAGCGCGCGTCAACGCCACTGCCGTGGGTTTTAACCTGCACTCCGATATCGTGGCGCCTTACATTCATGAATATGGTGACGAGGCGCAGAAGGAGCGCTGGCTACCGGCCATGGCGAGGGGCGAATTGATTGGCGCCATTGCCATGACAGAGCCCGGAGCGGGTAGCGATTTGAAGGCTATACGGACCACTGCGCGTCGCGAAGGCGATGAGTACATCATCAATGGTCAGAAGACCTTTATTACCAACGGATTGAACGCCGGCCTGGTCATCGTGGTTGTCAAAACCGATCCAGCAGCGGGTGCTCGCGGCATATCACTGATTTGCGTTGAGGAAGGCACTCCAGGGTTCGAGAAGGGCCAAAAACTCAAGAAGGTCGGCTTGCGTGGGCAGGATACCTCGGAACTGTTCTTTGAAAATGTGCGTGTTCCAGTCGGTAACTTGCTGGGCGAGGAGAATGCCGGCTTCGGCTACTTGATGCATGAATTGGCTCAAGAGCGGTTGGTCATTGCTGTGCGCGCCGCCGCATCGATTGAGGCAATGCTTGAGCGCACCATTGCCTATACAAGAGAACGAAACACCTTCGGCCAGCCTGTGTTTTCCTTCCAGAACACTCGCTTCAAACTTGCCGAAGCAAAATCCCAGGCAACCATGATACGGACCTTTATCGACGATTGCCTTGCTCGACATCTGCGTCGCGAATTGACACCAGATCGTGCAGCGATGGCCAAGCTCAACGCTACAGCGATGCAAAATCGTTTGCTCGACGAGTTCCTGCAAATGCATGGCGGCTATGGCTACATGAGTGAGTATGTCGTGGGCAGTGCATGGGTGGACGCACGAGTCAGCCGGCTCTTCGGTGGTAGCGACGAGATCATGAAAGAAATCATTGCACGAACGCTTTGACGCATGAGAGAACGACAGGCCAGAGTTATCATGCTGCTCATGCATGGATCATTTCGAGGCGAGGAAATTCTTGGCTAGTTTAAAAGCTGAAGTTGAGAGAGAAAGCGAAGGGCGGCAGGTTAGTGCGCTTGCGCGTGGAGTGGCCATCATTCGTTGTTTTACTCCCATGCGACAAGAGCTCAGCGCGCGCGAGCTGATGGAGCTGACAGGGCTTGCGAAGCCGACTCTGTTTCGCCTGTTGGATACGCTCTGCGATCTTGGCCTTCTGCGTTATTCGGAGCGAATTTCCCGTTATGTGGCGGGGTTGGGACTGCTCGATGCCAGTGCGGCGGCGCTGGCCAGGATGACAATTCGCCAATTGGCTCGGCCATTGATGGAAGACCTGGCGAATCACATTACGGGTCAGCTGCAGCTGGTAGTGGGCTACCGAGCAAATCTGAATTACGTTGAGTTGGTTCAAGGGGTTGGCAGTAAGGTTTTCAGATCTGAGGTAGGAACAAAGTTGTCCCTTTCGCGTACCGCGTCGGGTCGTGCCTACCTGGTCACCGCGCCTGCGATTGAGCGCGAAACCTACCTTGCAGAACTGGCAAGCAAGAATCCAGAGCGTCATGCGTGGTTGCTTGATCGCCTGGATGATGCGCGTCAGGATCTTCAACAGCACGGGTTCTGTCGTGGGCACGGTGATTTGCATCGCGAGATGGCAGTGATTGCCGTGCCAATGACACGCCGCTCGGAAGAAGAGGAAGCCTGGATCTTTTCCGCGACAGTTCCTGTGTTCAGCCCGCAGGTCAAACATCTGGTTGACGAGGTCGGCCCTAGATTATTGACATTGGTACGTAGCGTTGATGCTTCTCTTGGTGCAAACGGGAGGTGATGGTCGGTTGATGACAGGTAGGTCAGGAGGTGATCAACTACCTGTAGACGTATGTCGCTGGTTTCAAGTCTAATTCAATTTACATACCCTGATGTTAGCCCACTGCTGTGCGACATGTAGTGTCTTACTAGATAAGAAAAATAAAATAGGTGAATGGCGATGGAGTATTTTTCATTTGATCGGCCCAACAGTTCTGCGGCAGTGGTTGGCAACCTGTTTTCTCTTGCAACAGGAGAAATAGCAAAAAAATATTATGATGGCGATGTGACCATGTGCGAACAGGAACAGAGCCCTCATTTCGAGTTGTCCATGCTTTTGCAGGGGCAATACCCAATGGGCGTCGTGAACGCCAGGTCGAAGTATGAGTTTCGTCGAACCTGGGATCATGTTCGTGAAAACAAAGTCAATACGATTACGTTTCGTTATGTGCGATCGGGGATACTGACTGTATCCCAGGCAGGGCATTCATGTGAGCTGGGCGCAGGTGATTTTGCTTTTACCCGTTCCAATATTCCAATGTATTATAAAAGCTGTGCAAGCGCAAAGCAGCCAAGCGACTGGTTGTTTATAGTGTTGCCGTTGGACCTGGTGCATCGATACTTTCCGGCCGGAGTACCCACGTGTTCACGGCTGAGCGCTCCTCAAGGGCGACGTCTGATTATTGCGCAAGTGATGGCTGTCTTGAGCGCAGAAGGCGAGTCGCTTACACGAGAGGTCATCGACGATCTCATTTCAGCGATGTTGAAAACGACGTCCGAGATTGTAATAGAACAGGGTGTAGAGGTGGAGTCTCGTCAAAGCATTGGTGAGAAACGCCTCGAGGGAATCATTTCCCTGATATCTCTACATCTTTCCAATCCTGATTTTTCTTTATCTGCGGCGGCAAAGGCCTGCAAGATATCGCCTCGCTATCTATGTCATCTGCTGAAGGAGAACGGTACCGCGTTTTCCGAGTTGTTGTGGAAAAGTCGCCTGGAAAAATCCAAGGAGTGGCTTGCTACGCTGGACAAAAGGCGCTACGGGATCGGTGAAATCGCGTTCATGACCGGGTTTAAAAGTGCTGCGCATTTTAGTCGAATGTTTCGCGAACACTTTGGCTGTTCTCCCAGTGAGTATCGTCGAAATGAAGTCATTCCTCCCGTCGAGAAACTTATGCCGAGGTACGCAAGCTGATTGGTTGATAAAAACAGCGCCCCTGCAGGTAGACCAGATTGTAAATGGGTCCTGTGGGGGCGTTTTTTTGTGGTTTTGGTTAAGTGAAAATGTCCTGGTGGTTAAATGAGGAACCGTCAATAGAGAAATTAGCAGGCGCAATGGAAACTCCGAACAATCTCCATGTATGCTGAAATACAGCCTCCTCATTAAAATAGTCAAACCCCCAATCGGTGGATTGCCGAAAACCTATTGACTCCCGGTGCGACCAAACCATTGTGTTGAGCGTACAGGCCGAATACGAACTGACCTGAGCCTGCAGTTGCCGCAAGCATGTGATCAGTGAAGAAACCATCATGCAGTTGGAGATCGTGTCGATGCAGACCCGGGGCTTCAAAGACTTTCGCAAGTTTACGGTTGCCGAAGTTGTGACGCGGGCACTTGGGTAGGAAGGGGAGAGGCTTGAAAAATGGAAAATCAGTTATGATCCTAGACTAGTCTTCGTAGACGAGCGCGAGCTGGGGTAGTATCCCAGCTCGGGCAACGAATTTTTACTGGATCAAAGGGTTGGCTAATGTTAGAAGATGATGCTGTAGTAGTGCTGTAATTCAACTCTAAATATGCCTTGCTTCGATGGGGTGGTGCTAGAAGACTTTACCAAACTGGCTTGCTGCCATTGGGTAATAATTCTTTTTTCGGCAATTGAGAGCACTTGTATAGGTTGTAGATTGCCAGACCGGTGGTGATGACGCCACAGAAATAGTACCAAGCTTGGTTGAAAAACGGCGTCACTGCCAAGAACCAACTAATTCCCGGTATCCACATAACTGCACATTCAATAACGATGATGATCTGCAATCCCATGGAGTTGAATTTTCTCGTTCCGGTTTCTGCGGCGCGAGCCCCCCAGTATTTCCACGTCCAATAGGCAAAAACATAGTTAGTGAAAGGATAAATTATCCAAATGGCAGCGTTATCGACACCGCCAATCATGGACAGGACGTACATATTGACAGCGAAGCAAACGAGGGTGATGCCGATGACATTGAACCACGCGGTGTTCTCATCGATGTGGCCCTTGCTCATGGAGCCGAACTCCAATTGTCGCGACACTTTGTCCTTGACTGCTTTATAGATGCAAATAGCTTCCAGCACCACCCACACGGGCAGGAAAACGCCTTGCACCACGAACATCCAGAAAAAGTCGTTCTTGAGGGCTAAGTGCCAGAATGTGTAGGTGCCGATCAGATCAATGGTAATCATCCAGCAGTGAAGATAAATGGGGTATGGGTCCGTTCCTTCTTTGCGCATCAAACGAAGCGCGTGCGTATAAAGAAGATAACCCAATGTGCATGCAATGAGCCAGGCGGCGATATTGCCAGCGTTGTCCCATGAGAGCGTCATTGCGCTAATGAGTTGCTGGGGTATATTATTTAAATAATCCATGTAAGCCATTTCTGCACCTTAATTATGTTGGATTATGCGCGCTGCAATAAGCGCTCTACGGATAGCGACGTAGCACGATGTTTATGTATGAAGCATCATTGAGTTGAATCCTAACAACCCCGCTTCTCATCAGCTTGTCTCTACCTGCAGTGAAATTATGATTCAGAGGAAAACCAGTCGTGCGATTCAAGAAGTCGATTTGCCAGTCATGGCGAACGTCCAATACCAGTTATCGCTTTATTGAGAACATTGTCCTCAGGCGATTAAACCGCCAGCCACAGCATTTTGTGCGTCCGAGGCATTGATTCCCCAGTTCTGCAGGAGGCTGCGACCGTTTCCGTCGTTAGCTCCTGCGTGCACCTGAACCTCGCCCGGCGTAAGCGAGAATCGAGGAGCAGGTGCCGGTTGCGGCACTCCGTCGATTTCCAAAAACGATGCGCGAGCAATGTTGTGGGGATCTTGCATGGCTTCGGTAATCGACAGCACGGGGGAGAAGCAGGCATCGGATCCTTCCATGATCTCGCTCCACTGGTCGCGAGTCTTGCTCGCAAACACTTCAGCAAACTGGGCCTTTATTTCCGGCCACTTCGATTTGTCCATTTGAGCGTGGGGGATTTTGCCAGCCAAACCGATCTTCTCCATCAGAATGGCGTAGAACTGTGGCTCGATCGCACCCACAGCAATCCACTTGCCATCGGCACAGCGGTACGTGTCGTAGAAAGGTGCGCCGCCGTCGAGCAGGTTGCTGCTGCGCTGGTCTTCCCACTGCCCGGAGTAGCGCAGGCGATGGATGATCGCGGTCAGGTAGGCGGTGCCATCGGTCATTGCGGCATCGACCACCTGGCCTTTGCCTGTGGCGCGGGCACTCAATACCGCAGCAAGCACGCCTACTGCCAGGAACATCGCCCCGCCTCCATAGTCACCGACCAGGTTCAATGGCGCGATGGGCTTGTCCTGAGTGCCGATGGTATCCAATGCGCCGGTGACGGCGATGTAGTTGATGTCATGGCCTGCACGATACGCGTAAGGACCGTATTGGCCCCAGCCGGTCATGCGGCCATACACGATGCGTGGATTGCGCGCGAGGACGATACCCGGATCCAGGCCAAGCCTCTCCATGACGCCGGGGCGGAACCCTTCAAACAAGATATCGGCGGTCTCGCAGAGCTTCAGGCACAGTTCGATCGATTCGGGATCCTTGAGGTCGACTTCCAGGGACTGCCTGCCACGACTATCGATTTCCGTCTGCGCATTGCGCTTGCTTGCGCTGCCCTTGCGTTCGATGCGCAGTACGTCCGCACCCATGTCGGACAGCAACATGCCGCAGAACGGACCAGGTCCGATGCCGGCAAACTCGATTACTTTAAGTCCCTGAAGGGGGCCGCTTGACATGGATTTACTCCTTTTGTTGGCTTTATTTTTGAACGCAAGTAATCTGCACAGGGTTTGAATGCCTGCGACAAAAACTCAGAATGCCTTCGTTGAAGGCATCATTGCGGTCACCCGCGACCATATGCCCCGCACCCTCCACCGTGACGCACTCTGCGGTGGGTAGCAGTTGCTGGAAATGTGCAATTTGTTCTTTTCCGACCACTTCACTTTGCGAGCCGCTGATCAGCAATGTCGGTATTTGAATTTGATTCGTTGCCTGCTCCAGGCGGGGTTGTACAATATCGGGGCGCAGTTCTCCGAAGGATATGAAGCGAGGATCCCAATGCCAGTAGAGGCGGCCGTTGCGCTTGCGCAAGTTGCGCATCAAGCCATTGGGGTTGGGTGAGCGTGCACGGTTCGGGTTATAGCGAGCGACAGCCTCGGCCGCCTCTTCCAGGGTTGCGAACCCTGACAGGTTAGCCTGCATAAATGCAGCGATATGGTCCGTGCCTTGTAGGTTGACTGTCGGGGTGATGTCGACCAATACCAGCGCTCGGGCCAGCCTGCAATCGGCTTCACCGACGGCAGTCAGCGCAGTCATGCCGCCCATTGAGGCTCCCACCAGGATTGGCATCTGATCGAGTTGACCAATGACCGAGAGCAAGTCGGACACCAGTGCATCCAGCCCATAGTCCCCTGTGGGAGACCAGTCGCTGTCGCCATGCCCTCGTGCATCTATGGAAATTACGTGGTAGCCAGCTTCGACAAAGGCGACAAAGCCCTTGTGCCAACTGTGGCGAGTTTGCCCACCTCCGTGAAGCAGCACGATGGGCGGCTTATTAGCGTCGCCACCGATGTCGGCTGCAATGGACATGCCGTCCGTCATTTTGAACTGATGCATTGGGAGCATTCTGTTTTCCCATCGTTTGTAGGCGGCAGTCTAAAGCGAGCAGTCATTGAAACTTTGGCTTGTTTTGCAATGGGAATTGTCTGTGACTGCAATACCCGCAGTGGATGGACTTACCCGATCTCAATCGTCACGCGCCATGTGCATGCGCTGGTAGGCGCCTTGGAAGTACAGCAACGGATCGCGTGATGGATCGAAATGCACCCGATCGACTCTACCGATTACGATGACATGATCGCCGCCGTCCAAGACTTCGGTGATGGCACATTCAAAGTTTGCGGCGGCGTCGATAATGATGGGGACATTTTGGTCCCAGGTTTCCCATTCGGTTTCAGCGAAGCGGTCCACGTTCCTGGAGGCAAAACGTGCCGAAATGGGTTGTTGTCCGATGTGCAGAACGTTCACGGCGAATGCGCCGTGCTTGCGCAGCGCGTTCACGCTGGGCGACTCGCGCTTGACACAGAACAGCACCAGCGGGGGGTCAAGGGAAACGGAGGTGAAGGAGTTGGCGGTGAATCCCAGGGGGCTGCCGTTTTCGTCGGTAGTGGTGATAACGGTGACACCTGTAACGAAACAGCCAAGGGCATTGCGCAGCATGCGCGGTTCGAAACCGCCTTGGGGGTGCGCGCCTGGGCGTGGGTTAACGCTCTCAAGAAAATTCAGCACTGCGATGTCGAAAGCATCATTGCGCCGTCCGATAGTGAGGTCGCCGACTCCGGCGATTTCAGCCACTTCGGCATGCGGTACTCGCTTGCGGAAAGCCTCCACACCGGCCTCGTCGAGCGCCGTGCCCGATTCGCTGCGGATCAATAGGGTGGGTACTTCCAGCGCAGAGGCGGCAATGTTGAAGCGGTTATGTGCAGCAGCGCGGCCTTCGGGTCCGACGTCAAAGCCGTTGTAGGCTGGATCGACATGCCAGCGGAAGCGGCCGCTGTCGTCTCGGCGCAGGTCATGCTTAAGGTTGGCGAGGTCGATCTGCTCATTGGCGGGCAGGTATTCGGCCAATACAGCGGCAGCCTCTTCAAGGCTGCTGAAGCCGTTGGCATCCCTGGTCATCAGGGCCGCGTTGCGGTCGAGTCCGCTAGGTTTCATACGTGGCAGCGCGTTAATCAGGATCAGCGCACTGACGATCGGCTTGTCGCTTTCACCGATGGCTGCCAAGGCGGCCAGGGCACCGAGGGACGTGCCGACCACCGCGGGTCTGGAGGGCAGCTGTTCGATAATGGTCTTGACGTCTTGGACGATGTCGCCCAGGTCGTAGCGAGCGTTGGGTGCCCAGTCGCTGTCGCCATGACCGCGCAAATCGACCGAGACTGCATAGCGGCCGGCGGCTGCCAGGGCTTTAGCGACCTTGCTCCAGGCAGCACGAGTTTGGCCGAAACCAGGCAATAGCAGTACGCAGGGGTCACTGGGGTTTCCCACTACATCCACCGCGAGCTTTATACCGCCTGAGCCGTTGAGTCGAATATCCATAGCCATTGAGGTTGTTTCCGTTGCAGTCGTTGATGGAGTCAATCTATCAATTTGAGAAAACATTGCTTGTCCGGGGTGGCAATCGAAGTTGCCGATAGCGTACCGATGGCCAATTACTGGTCGATGCCAAGGATCGCACCGCTGATTGACACCCCACTGCCGGCGGTGACCAGCACGTTATGCAACTCCGCAACCTGGTTGACCGCGTTACTGCGCAGCTGCCGGACCGCCTCGCTTACGCCACTGAGACCGTGTGTGTAGACTTCGCCCAGTTGTCCTCCATGTGTGTTGACGGGCTGCCATCTATTTCGATGTTACCGTCCCTGATGAAGTCCTTGGCCTCTTCCCACTTGCAAAA
This sequence comes from Pseudomonas sp. GW821-FHT01C01, assembly GCF_059422645.1. Lineage (NCBI taxonomy): Bacteria > Pseudomonadati > Pseudomonadota > Gammaproteobacteria > Pseudomonadales > Pseudomonadaceae > Pseudomonas > Pseudomonas sp. GW821-FHT01C01. The sequence goes on from NZ_JBWKXF010000001.1 coordinate 129,055, forward strand.
GCCGTAGGCTTCCAGCGATGGCGGTACGGTTGGGCGGGCTGGGAAGTGTGGGTCGAATGGAGATCCGTCAACAGGCCCCAGACTGGCGGCCTGCTGAGGTGTGGCTGATTTTGACTGCTGGCAGAAAGAGCCGAATACTAGGCCCATGGTAGCGATACAGTGGATGCTCTTTGGTGTTCGAGGCGAGGCACCAGGATGCGAATCAAGAGTCACGTCATGACGCCAGCTCAGGTTTGCTTGTGAACGATTTAGTCGGCGATCCGATAAATTCGTCGAGCCACACCGGCAAACATCGCCTGTCGCTCACTCGCGCTGAAGTCGGCGACTATCCGCTTGAATCCATTCCACAGGGTGTCGTAAGTGGTGGAAAGCATCTCCACTGGGAAATTGCTTTCGAACATGCAGCGCTCCGGGCCAAACAGTTCAATGGCCGTCAGCACGTAGTCACGATTGATATCGGCAAACTGCTCGGAGCTTAACGGTTCTGACGGGAAGCCATAGGCAGCCGGCTCGGTCTGTGACACATAGAGGCCGCCCAGCTTGACCGTGATGTTAGAGCATCGCGCCAGATGCATCATGGCTGTGCGCCAAGCCTGAAAGCCTTCCTTGCGACGGCCGGCGAATGGACCTATCGCCAAGGGGCCACCCAGGTGGTTGAGAATGATGGAGGTGTCGGGAAAGGCAGCGGCCAGATCCTGCACCTCGCCGAGTTGAGTTTGAAAAGCCCAGGCTTCAAAGCTCAAGCCGCGTCGCGCCAGTTCGGCGAAGCCTTGCCTGAACGCGGGTTGTTGGGTGATGCCCGCTTCGCTGGCGCCATAGATCGGTGGCAGCGAGGCGTCGAAGGCGAGCATATGGCGGATGCCGCGAAGGCGTGGCGAGGCATCTGCGTGTGCATCGAGTACCCCGCCCACCGCAGCGCCCAGGGTGAGGTTGGCAAAAGGCACGATCGCAGAACACAGGCCACCGGCCTTGCCGCCACGTTGTGCGCTTTCCTCGGCAATGCGTTGGGCGTTCACGGTTTCACCTACCGGGCGCATGGACTGCGGGCCGTCAGTGTAGTAGTGCGAATGACCGTCGACCAGCACTGTAGCCACTACGTTATGGGCTGACAGCGCCTTGTCCGCAATGAGCTCATCGAGATCGTAGGGTTTGAAAATGGGATTGTCCCAATCCTGACCCCAGATGTGGTGGTGTGTATCAATAATGGGCAGATCGGGGTCCAGTGCCGGTTCGCTTGCAAATGTCTGCCATTGGCTTGAGGTCATTTCAATTCCTACCATTTGTGATTGTTGATGAGGTGCGATGGGCAAAGCTAGCACGCGATATGTCCGTTCAGATCGGGTGTTCCGTGCAGATCATATTGAGCGGCACTCTCAGAACATTCCCTTAATTTGCGCAATTGCCAGCACAGGCTAATGGTCCTTCTTTTCCAGTCGTTCGGGGCCTTCGCTCGGCGCCTAACATGGGGATTCGTGGCGATCCCCGGCTATTGGCGGTATCGCTTTTGGAGGAACAAACTGTGGAATTACACGATGAGCGATTATCAGAACATTACCGTCCATGAACAGGCTGGCGTTGCCACGTTGACCCTCAATCGACCCGATGCATTGAATGCGTTGAATACCCAAATGTTGGAAGAAATTATTGAGGCACTGGATGCCATCCGCGATTGCAGCAGCGCGCGGGTGCTGCTGCTGACTGGAGCGGGGCGGGCATTTTCATCCGGCGCGGACCTGACTGCTGCTGGCCCAGGCAATGATTTGGGCTACAAGGTGGAGCACTTTTACAACCCCATTGTCGAGCGTCTCTTCGATTTGCCGTTGCCAGTGATCAGCGCTATCAACGGGCCGGCGGTTGGGGCAGGGTGTGCGTTGGCGCTGGCCGCTGACTTTGTGCTGGCGGCACGCTCAGCCTATTTCCTGCAGGCATTCATCAACATCGGTCTGATCCCGGATGCAGGTAGCCACTGGTTGTTGACCCGCTCGATTGGTCGCCCTCGCGCTCAGGCAATGATGATGTTGGGCGAGCGCATTTCGGCTGAGCAGGCGCAACAGTGGGGGATGATTCATCGGCTGGTAGAAGACGAGGCTCTGGCTGAGGAGGCTCAAGCGCTGGCCAGCCGCTTGGCACAAGGGCCGACCAAGACTTATGCGTTGATCCGCCAGGGCGTGCGTTTTTCCCTCGATCACACACTGAGTGAAACGTTGGCAGCGGAACGCGCCAATCAGCGGCTGGCCGGACGCACTGAGGGGTTTTGCGAGGGTGTTGCCGCGTTTCGCGAGAAGCGCAAACCCGTGTTTAGTGGCCAGTGACGAACACGGGCGGGTGAAGCGATCACCCGCCCATGGCCATTACGTACTAACCCAGTGCACCACCTCTTGCAGATCGGCGCGCCGCGACCTGAAACTATTGGCTGGATGCCCAGGGTCGGCATAGCCGAATGAGGCGCCTGCAACGATCATGCGGTTATCAGGGATGCCGAAGTAGTCGTGCATGAAAGGCGCATATATCGCCAGTGCCGCTTGCGCCACACTTGCGATGCCTAGGCTCTGCCCGGCGAGTAAAACGTTCGACAGATAGAGGCCGCTATCGATGGCACCGTAGACGCCCAAGTCGCGCTCCGAAGTGATCAGCAGCATGTGTGGCGCGTCGAACAGCCTGAAGTTCTTCAGCGTCTGCTCGGCGGACGCGGTTCGGTCGCCGTACTCAATGCCGACGCTTTCATAAAGTTGCCAGCCCACTTCACGTTTTCGTTCCTTGTAGATCCCGCGGTAGGCCGGCGGGAAGGGGAGGTCTGGCGCGGCGCTCGGTACTCCGCCGTTTGCCGCGTAATCGGCGCTGGCGTGAGCGAATAAGGCCTCGCGAAAGCGTTGAGTGCCCTTGCCTTCTGTTACCAGCACCTGCCAGGGCTGAGAATTTGACCATGAGGCCGATAGCTGTGCCATTTCCAGCATGCGCTCGATATGGACGCGCGGCACTTCATTCGCAAGGTAGGCGCGGCAGCTGAAACGCTCTGCCAACAGGCGATGCAAAGCGATCGAGTCTTGTGGCCAGTCACTACCGGCGCCTTCGAGGCGCGAGTTGGCCGGTGTACTTGGTGTGCTCATTGCTTCCTCCTCAATTATTCCGATATCAATGGAGGGAACTGTGAGTCGATCTCGGGCGCAAGGTTCGACCTTTGACGCTGATCGACTCGTAGCCACTTTCCCGTCGTAGTGTTGTCAGATCGAAATGACGATCTTGCCAAAGTGTGCTTTGGCTTCCTGATGTTGAAAGGCCTGCTTGAGGTCGGCAAGAGGAAATACACTGTCGATGACTGGATTCAGTTCGTTGACGGCGATGGCTTGCATCATGCCTTGCAGATGGGCGCGACTGCCGACGGTGACGCCCACCAAGCGAATGTTTGCGGTGATGATCAAGCCCGCCGGAAACTGCAGCGGCCGGCGGCTCAGCGCGCCGATCATATAGACGCTGCCACCCACGCGGCAGGCTTTGAAGCTCTGTACGATTTGTTCGCCGCCGACCACTTCCACAACGTGATCCACCCCTCGGCCACCAGTGAGCTCACGTACCTTGGCGCCCCACTGGGGTTCATCACAGTAGTTGATGACATGCGAGGCGCCCAACGCGTGCAGCTTCTGCGCCTTTTCCGTGGATGAGGTGATGGCGATGACTTGCGCGCCAGCCATCCTGGCGAACTGCAGGGCAAAGATGGAAACACCGCCCGTGCCCTGGACCAAAACCGTGTCACCCGGCTTGACCTGGCCCTCAACTACCACTGCACGCCAAGCTGTCAGGCCGGCGCACGGCAGGGTTGCAGCCTGCTCATGCGACAAGCCTTGTGGTGTCTTGACGAAATCGGACTCAGGCCTGACCACGTATTCGCTGGCGAAACCATCGACCTGCTCGCCGCGCATGCGCTTGACCTGATCGGCATTGGGCGGTCCGTCGAGCCAGTCAGTGAAATAGGTACCCACCACCCGGTCGCCCGGCTGGAATGCCTGTACGCCTCGGCCGACTTCGATCACCTCGCCGGCACCGTCCGACAGCGGCACACGGCCCGCGTCGGCGGGCATGATTCCACTTACGACAAGGTAGTCGTGGAAGTTCAGGGACGAAGCGCGAATCCGGACCAGCAGTTCGCCCGGACCTGGCTGTGGGCGCTCGATTTCGACGACCTGCAGACTGTCGATAGAAGAGGGCAGGGTGACTTCGATTCGTTTCATTTGTTTTTATGATCCTTGATGAATGAGGAGCGTCGGGGCTTACTCAGGAGGGCGACCGGCACAGATCTATCGGATTAGAGTTCGTCTTTGATGAAGCGGCCGTTTTGCATCACGGCCTTGAGGTAGCGCCCCGGCTGGGTGAGGATGCCAATGTCGGCAACCGGGTCGCCGTCGAGTATCAGCAGGTCGGCGAGCTTGCCGGCCTCGATCGTCCCGGTGGTATGCCCGGACCGTGCCAGTTCGGCTCCGTTGCTGGTAGCCCAGCGCAGCACATCCAACGCTGGGATACCCATGTCATTGACGTAGACTTCGAGCTCGCGGGCATAGATGCCTGGCTCGTGAGGAAGACCCTGAGCGCCGAAGTCATCGCCGGGTACGATTCGCACGCCAGCCTCGTTGGCTATGGGCAGCATTTTTAGCGCATTTAGCCAGCCACGCTGGTCGGGGTCGGAGAGGTCGCTGGGGGTGTCGGTCCTGGAGTGGCCGATGATCTTGGTAAACAGCATGCTCGGAACTAGGGTCACATCATGCTCGAGCATCTTGTCGATGCACGCCTCATCCATGAAGTCGGCATGGTCGATAATGTCGACACCCGCTTCGATGGCTTCGAGGATTGCCTCACGGGTCGCCACATGAGCCCGCACTCGCATGCCACGCTCATGGGCGGTTTGCACCGCTGCGTACATTTCTGCCTTGGAGATACCGCGGTAACCCTTGCTCCAGATGAAACCGTGGCCACCGCTGAGCAAGAGCTTGATAATCTCGGCACCGAACAGGATCTCTTCGCGCACCGCCTTGGTGATCTGGTCGACGCCATCGGCGAACACGTTCTGCCCATAGCGACGAATGCCATCTTGTGGGGGGGCCGATGTGCACCACCACTGGCCGCGGTCCTCATAGTCGCCCGTGGACGTCACATGGCGGCTGCAGGGTGTGATGTGTGGGCCCTGGATCAGTCCGATTTCCTTGGCCATGCGCAGTTGGGCGTCGTGGTTATGGCCGCAGGAGGCGGAGACCACCTGGGTCACTCCCGAATACAGCGCAGCACGCATTGAGTTGGCGTACTGCAAGGCCAGAATTGCTGGCGGTTTCTCCTCGCCCAGAAAAGTGCCGGCACGACCTGAAGAGAACAAGGGAGGGCCGATCTCGGCAAACTCTCCGTGCCAGTGGCCGACGGTCATTCCCGGCATCAGAGTCTTTCCAGCCAGGTCGATGCGTCGGTCGCCGGGCAAGGGTGCAGGCTCGGTACCAACAACTGTAATTTTTTCGCCCTCGACGACGACGGCAGTATTAGGTCTGTAGCTGCGTTTGCCATCGAATACCTTGGCGTTGGCAAACAGGATTCGTTGTCCCACGTTTGGTCACCTCATGGATGGGTTTTCAAGTCCCTTCTCCTGCCTTGCGCATCGTCCGGTCCAATTGGGCTGACAGATTGAATGACACTCGAAGGGGAGGGGGTACCAAACGATGGTAAGTCCCATTGTCTTCGGGCGATTGACTCTCCCGGTAAGGCATCTTGATTGCGCACGCAAGATGCCGACCTGTGCTTTCTAGTACTACGGCACATTACGTCGACAGCCACACCGCCGATTCAAAACACTGTTCAGCGACAGACAAGGAGATTTTTTCCGCATCCCCTATAACTGCCATGCAGAGGCACTCCTCGAATCATTCACTGCATTGGATACCTGACTGACATGACCAAGGGCGTTACTACGCTGGACGACAAGTATGAGCTCGAACAGGGCCGAGCTTTTCTGTCCTCGAACCAGGCGCTCGTGCGCCTTCCTCTGGATCAGGCGCGCCGAGACCATGCCCGGGGCCTGGCCACAACCGGTTACATCTCGGGTTACAGGGGGTCGCCTCTGGGCGTTTACGACGCTGCTCTGTGGGGGGCACAAAAGCTGCTCGATGAGCACCACGTGCGTTTTCAGCCGGGTCTGAACGAAGAGCTGGCTGCTACCGCGATTCGTGGCACTCAAGAACTGGAGTGGTACGGCAAGAGTCAGTACCAAGGAGTATTCGGACTCTGGTATGGCAAAGGCCTGGGTGTCGACCGTGCTTGCGAGTCGCTCAAGCTCGGCAACCTTGAAGGTGCGGCGGCTCATGGTGGCTTCCTCGCCGTAGTGGGAGATGACCATGGCGGAAAGTCGTCTGCCAGCGCACACCAGTCCGAGCACACGTTGATCGCGAGTTTCATTCCCGTGCTCTATCCGTCGACGATCCAGGAAATCCTCGAGTTCGGCTTGTTCGGCTGGGCCTTGTCGCGTTACAGCGGGCTTTACGTCGGCCTCAAGTGCATCACCGACACGCTCGACCTCGCAGCCTCGGTCGAGCTGCCTTATGCCCATCGCGAGTTCATCGTCCCTGATGATCCGCTACCACCGGAGGGGCTCAACCTGCGGCCCAAATTGCCACCTCTGGTCCAGGAAGACTGGGTCATCAACAAGCGCCTGCCGGCCGCTGCGGCCTTCGTGCGTGCTAACGGCATTGACCGAGTGGTGCTCGACGGCCCACGCCGCGAGCTGTCGATCGTCGCAGCTGGCAAAGCCTACCTGGACCTGCGCCAGGCCATGAAGGACCTTGGGCTGGATGGGGAGCGTTGCTTAGAACTGGGTATTCGCGTCTACAAACCAGGGATGATCTGGCCGTTGGAACAACAGGGGGCGGTGGCCTTCGCCGAGGGTAGCCGAGTAGTGCTGGTGGTTGAAGAGAAACGCCCGGTTATCGAAGACCAGCTCGCTCGCCACCTCTACCGCCTGAGTGCCGAACAACGACCCATTCTGGTCGGCAAGCAAGACCTCTTCGGAACTGCACTGTTACCCGCTGTCGGAGAGCTGTCGCCTTCAATCGTGCGAAGTGCGTTGCGAGGTGTCCTGGAACAGATGGGGTTGCCAGTTGCGGACGTAACCTCCCGCGCGCAATGGTTCACCAGTATCGAGAAACGAGTGTCGTCGGCCGGCAGCAATGTATACCGCCCCGCATTCTATTGCTCGGGCTGCCCGCACAATACAAGTACGCGGATCCCCGAGGGCAGCGTGGCGCTCAGTGCCGTGGGCTGTCATGGCCTGGCTGCCTATGTCATGCCAGAGCGGCGCACCATGCAGCCGATGCCCATGGGCGGCGACGGCATGCCCTGGGTCTCGGTTGGCCCCTTGGTCGAGATGCCCCATCTTTTCCAGAACATCGGTGACGGTACCTATTCCCACTCCGGCATTCTGGCCATCCGCGCGGCAGTGGCGGCCAAGGCCAACATGACGTTCAAGCTGCTTTATAACGATGCGGTCGCCATGACGGGCGGGCAGCCAATCGAGGCTGACATCGGGCCTGTCGACATGGTCAACCAACTCGTGGCCGAACGTGTTAAACCGGTGCTGCTGGTCACAGACGATCCGGACAAATTCTTCGACGTCATGCTGCCCGACGGTGTCAAGGTCCATCACCGTGACCATCTCGACGCGCTGCAGCGCGAACTGCGCGAGCTCAAGGGTGTTTCCGCCATCGTCTACGAACAGACCTGTGCCACCGAAAAGCGCCGGCGCCGCAAGCGCGGGACCTTTCCCGATCCGGACAAGCGGGTCTTCATCAACCCCCAGGTCTGCGAAGGTTGCGGCGATTGCTCGGTGCAGTCGAACTGCGTCAGCATCCAGCCGCTGGAAACCGAGCAGGGGCGTAAGCGGATGATCGATCAGTCCAGCTGCAACAAGGACTTCAGCTGCGTCAAGGGCTTCTGTCCGTCGTTCGTGACCGTCACTGGCGCCAAGATCGCCAAGAAGGCGGTGGTCGCCAACGACCGTATCGAAAGCCTGATCGCAGCCCTGCCAAGGCCTACCCAGGCACCTCTGCAGGACGGCTACAACGTGCTGGTGGCCGGTATCGGTGGTACCGGGGTGCTGACCGTGGGCGCCTTGCTTGGCATGGCCGCGCACCTCGAAAGCAAGGGCTGTACCATCCTGGATCTAACCGGTATGGCCCAGAAAGGCGGAGCGGTGACCAGTCACATCCGTATCGACAGCCATCCTGACCGGATTTACAGCTCACGCCTGGACACCGCAAAGACCGACCTGCTGCTCGGCTGTGACATGATCGTTGCCGCCGGCCCGGAAACCATCAAGACGGTCAAGCCCGGGGCGACCACAGCGGTCCTTAACATGGACGTGACCCCCACAGGCGCCTTCCAGACTCAGCGCGACCTGCAGATCGATGAGCACAAGCTGCGTGACGTGATCAGCAAGGCCATCGACGGCGGCAACCTGTTCTGCTTCCACGCCACCCGCCTGGCCACTGACTTCATCGGCGACAGCATCGCGACCAATATCCTGATGGTTGGCTATGCCGTGCAAAAGGGGCTCCTGCCCCTGGCCGTCGAATCCATCGAACAGGCGATTCGCCTTAATGGCACCTTCGTTGACGGCAACCTGCGCACCTTTGCCCTGGGCCGTCTCGCCGCCCACGACCCGCAAGCCTTGCAGCCGCAGAAGCCCGCGGTCACCCTGGCCAATCTGGAAACCGTGCAGGCCGTGCTCGATAGCCGGGTCAAACTGCTGACCGAATATCAGGACGCCAGCTACGCACAGCACTATCAAAGCTTCGTGCGCGATATCGAGCGCCGCGTCCAGGCCAAGCAGCTCAAGCAAGGTACGGTATTTGTGCGCGAAGTAGCCATCACCTTGGCGCGTCTCATGGCGTACAAGGATGAATACGAAGTCGCGCGCCTGCATGCCGATCCTAGGTTCTGGAACCAGCTGCGTAGTCAGTTCGCCGGGGATTTCAAGGTGACGTTCCACCTCGCTCCACCGATGCTGCCGGGGCGCGATCCGGCCAATGGGCGACCGAAGAAGCGTGAGTTCGGCCAGTGGGTGCTGCCGCTGTTTCGTGTATTGCGGCGCTTCAAAGGCCTACGCGGCACTGCCTTCGATCCTTTCGGCTATACCCGGGAGCGGCGTATGGAACGGGCGCTGATCGATGCCTATCGCTCGCTGATCGATAAGATTGTCGACAAGATCAGTTCGGACAACATCCAGGCTGCCATCGACTTGGCGCACGCACCCACCGAGATCAGAGGCTTCGGACCGGTCAAGCACGTGGCCGTCGAAGACTACCGCGTCCGCGAGCATGCGCTACTGGCTGAACTGGACGCGCCTAAATCCCAGGTGGCCATCAGCCAGCCCATCTTATTCGTTCAGCGATGAGACATTCCCATTCCTTTTTTTCGAACAAGAGGCACCCATGACGATGAGTTTTTCTACCCTGCAGCTCGAGATCAATGGCCAGATTGCCCATATCCAACTATCACGCCCAGGGCTGTCCAACCGTTTCGACGAACTCGCTCATATCGAATTTGCCGATGCCCTGGATAGCATCGCCCGGAACGAAGATGTGCGCGTACTAGTACTTTCCGCTCAGGGTAAGGTGTTCTCGGCCGGTGGTGACTTTGATGAAATCATTGAGGCGCGCGACTCGCTGCAAATTCGTTTGCGCATGGTCCGCGATGCTCGACGTGTTTTCCACACACTCAATGGCCTGCCGATTCCGGTGATAGCAGCGGTGCAGGGGGCCGCCGCCGGCATGGGTGCTACCTTGATGACATTGTGCGATATCGTCGTGGCTTATGCTGACGCTCATATCTCCGACCCCCATGTCGCCATTGGGCTGGTCGCGGGCGATGGCGGCATCATCGGCTGGGCACAGTCACTCGGCCTGCTGCGCGCCAAGCGCTTCCTGCTGACCGGCGATCGGCTAGTTGCGCGCGAAGCCCATGCGATGGGATTGGTTACCGACTTGGTCGATACCCCGCAAGCCACTGTGGAGCGAGCGCTGGAAATCGCTCGACATATCGTCCGCCTCCCGCGTGCCGGAGTGGAGGGCACCAAGCGCGCCTTCAGCCGCTTGACCGAGCAGACTGCTCATGCGGTATTCGATCTTGGCCTGGCTTATGAAATGGAGAGCATGACCCGTCCCGAAGTCGCCGAAGCGATTGCCCGACTGAGGAAGTAACGCTCAGCAACAATGTTCATGAGGCTCAATGACGCGCTGCAAGCTTGCTCGTCATTGGGCTTTAAGCTGCTCAGTGCTGCCTGCAATTGCTGAAATCCACACACATAAAAAAAGCCCGCCTCCTGTTGCAGGAAGCGGGCCTCTGCCTTCTTACAAGATGTCGCTGGGATGTTGGCCTGGGTACTGAGCTTGCGTTGCGAGCTTGAACAGCTGTGGTGCCAAACGGTCTTTACGCTTCTCGGCAGCTCCGCCCAGCACTTCGCTCAGTCGTGCCCGCTTGAGGAACAAGTGGCAAGTGTATTCCCAAGTAAAGCCGATGCCACCATGCAGTTGCACACATTCGTCGGTAACTGTCTTGTAAACAGCGCCGACATACAGTCGAGCGCTGGCGGCTTTTATCTCCCACCCTGCATGCTTCTCGCCCGCGTCGCGGCAGGTCACCTCAAGCAATGCCCGGGTTGCCTCCAGTGATGCCTTGAGGTCAGCGCAGCGGTGCTTGAGCGCCTGGAACGAGGCAATGGGACGGTTGAACTGGTGCCGTTGATTCATATACTCCAAAGTTTGCTCGAACGCGGCGGCGGCGCCACCCCAGGCATCACATGCCAATGCAAGATCGAAGTGGGCACGAAGGCGGGCCATGGCTTGCTGCGCCGCTTCACCGCGCAGGATCACATCGTTCTCACCCGGTACAACACCGTTGAACTCGATATCGGCAATCTGTCGCGTTCTATCCCAAGTGGGGCGATGACTAACCACCACGCCGGGATAGGGCAGAGCAAGCAGGGCCACGGCCGCTTCCTCACCGTCGAGTGGAACTAGCAGGTGAGTAGCATGAGGGGCGTCGAGTACGTTGCGTATTCTGCCGTCGAGTCGCACATTGCCACCCGCCTGCTGGCTCAGGCGTAGCGAGTCGCTGCCAATGACCGGTACCACGATGGCGTCGCCGACGATTGCACTCGCCACCACCGAAGCTGCTGCGATAGTCGCTTGGGCATGGCTCGCCGCCTCGAGGCCGATCATGGCACTGGCGAAGGGCTGCGCCGAGAGTGCCCGGCCCAGCTCAATGTAGAGTACCGACAGCACCGCAAAGGGCTGGCCCAGCCCGCCCTTGTCCTCGTCAACCGTGAGGCCGAGCCAGCCCAGCTCGGCAATGAGTTGCCATAACTTTCGATCCGGGACCGCCGAAGAAACATCGTGGCTCAGGTACGCCTGGCGGTCGATGTAACGTTCGAGCAGGTGGCGGGCTGAGTCGCGCAACTCGTTTTTGTCTATAAATGCGTCCAAACCAAGTCTCCGCTCTATGGGTTATTCGTGTACGCAGTCAACACCACGGCAGGCGGAATCAGATCGCCTTTTCACGTGGCATACCGAGCACGCGCTCGGAGATAATATTGCGTTGAATCTCGTTGCTGCCGCCGGCAATCGACCACATAAAGGAGTTCATGTAGTCGAAGGTCCAGTTACCCGTTTCATGCCCGACACCCAGGGTATAGGGGGCCAGCAGGTGCGAGCCGGCATGGGCCTTCAGTCCGAGAGCGGTGAACTCACGCAATACCTGGGCGTAGTTGAGCTTGACAATCGAGGCCGCACCGCCGATTTCCTTGCCCGCGATCAGATTGCCCATCATTTCGTTGACCAGTGCACGTAGCGCATCGATACGGGTAAAAACGTCGACAGCTTCTCGCCGCAGTTGGTCGTCGTCGACCGTGCCGTCCGGCCCCGACAGTGCTTCGAGCAGTTGCCAGCGTGCTGAAGCCATGCGTTCGGCCAGCTCGAAAATCGCCACTCCACGTTCAGAGCTCAACGTGGTTTGCGCTACTCGCCAGCCTTCATTTTCCTGACCGAGTCGGTTGACCACGGGAATCCTTACGTCGGTCAGGAAGATCTCGGCAAACTCTTCGTCACCGGTAATCTGCCGGATCGGTCGGCACTCGATGCCCGGGCTCTTCATGTCCATCAGCAGGAAGGTAATTCCCGCCTGCTTGGGTACGCTCGTGTCGGTGCGCACCAACAGCAGGCAATAGTCAGCATACTGACCGAGGGTAGACCAGGTCTTCTGGCCATTGACGACGTAAAAGTCACCGTCACGATAGGCCCGTGTCTTCAACGAAGCCAAATCCGAGCCGGCATTGGGCTCGGAAAAACCCTGGCACCAGATCTCGCCATTGAGAATCGCCGGCAAGTGGCGTGCCTTCTGCTCCTCACTACCCCATTCCGATAGCGTCATCGCCGCGTGGTACAGCGAAATGAAATACAGAATCAGCCGGGGTGCTCCCGCCCTGACCAACTCCTCGATGATCACCAGTTGTTCGTCGAGTGAACGACCGCCCCCTGGCCAACCTGCCGGCCAGTGTGAGGTCGCGTAGCCACTGCTGACCAGTGTCCGCATCCAGTCGCGCTGAAAGGCTACGAACTGATCGCTGCCCACTCCCGTCATCTGCACGCGCCAATCTGCTGGAACGTTGTTCGCCAACCAGTCGCGCACTTGTGTACGCAGTGCTGTCAGATTTTCCTGCTCATACGTCATGCATGACCCCTACGATGAATGAGCGGCGGGGCTGCCACAGCCCGACGCTCGATGTTTGGATACCGGCAAGGGCGCGTGTGGTTGTAGCCTCGATCGCGTGCTGCCCCGACCCATGGCGAATTACCCCCCGCGTCCCGCTTATTTCCCGGTCCAGACCGGCTTGCGTTTTTCAGCGAATGCACTGGCGCCTTCGCGGGCATCGCTCGATTTGAACACCGGCAAGGTGTACGCATCTTGGCGCTCGAACACTTCGTTGCTAGGCCAGTCGAGGGACTCCTTGACTACCTGTTTGCTCACGGCGGTGGCTAGCGGCCCATTGGCGACAATGCTGCGAGCCAGCTCCTGGGCCACTGCCAGGGCTTGCCCTTCGGCCGCGACCCGATTGATCAGGCCATAACCGTGCAGCTCTCGGGCCGACACCATGTCACCGGTCAGCACCAACTCCAGCGCAATCCGGTAGGGCAGCTGCCGCGGTAGGCGCACCAGTCCCCCGGCGTTGGCCACCAGTCCGCGCTTGACTTCCGGTAGACCGAACCTGGCCGTTTCGGCTGCGACTATCAGGTCACAGGCTAGCGCCATCTCGAAACCGCCCGCCAAGGCATAGCCTTCGACCGCAGCGATCAACGGCTTGCGGATGGATGCATTGGTCAGGCCCGCCAAGCCGCGGTCATAGGGTTTGACGTTCTCGCCACGCAAGAAGGCCTTCAAGTCCATCCCCGCGCTGAAGGTGCCGCCGGCCCCCGTCAGGATGGCAACGCTGATGTCCTCGCGCTGATCGATCTGGTCCGTGGCGTCAGCAATGGCCAAGGCTACTGCGGCATTGACCGCGTTTCTGGCCTCGGGTCGATTGATGGTGATGGTGGCGATACCTTCGCTGACGCTGAACTCAACTTCCGGCATAGGGGCTCTCCTGATGGGCACTCGATGCGTTGTCTTGCTTATCGGCGATTGAAAAAGTCGCCGGGATGTGGCGCGATTCTGGTGCCGATACTCCTGGCCAACAACATCTTCGCGGCCATAGTTCCTATGCAGAACAAAGCCGTTACCGGTCCAGCGAAATTAGCCAATGCCGTCGGCCGTGCGTCCAGATCAACGCATCTGATTGAGCTGGCAATCGCATTTGTCTTGGCGTTACCAAGGCGTTTGGCGCCAGTGTGCTTCCCCTATGTTGCGTATGACAGTCTGGAAAATTCGCGAGGTACAAGCCCGATGCATACTCAGCTTCCCATCACTACATTGGCCGATATCCCCCCATACAACGCAAAGCTCTACGGGAAGAAGGCCGCTTTGCTCTTCGAAGGCCGTGAAACGAGCTTCGAAGCGTTCGATATTCATAGCAATCAGGTCGCCAATGCTTTGTTGGCCGCAGGGCTGAAGGCGGGCGATCGCATCGCGTACTTGGGCAGGAATAGCGACAGTTACCTGGAACTGCTGTTCGGTGCGATCAGGAGTGGCATCGTCCTGGTACCCATCAGTTGGCGGCTGGCCGCTCCGGAAGTAGCCTATATCCTGGACAACAGCGAGGCCCGATTGCTGTTTGCAGATAGCGCCTTTGCGTCAGCCAACACTATGGTTCAATCAAGATGGCTGAAGCACATCATCCTGATGGAAAGTGACACTCCAGGTCAGGAAACATTCGCCTCGTGGCGAACTGCTCAGGCCAGGCAGCAACCAACTATCGCCATTGCTGCGCACGATACCGCGGTGCAGATCTACACCTCCGGTACCACCGGCCGGCCCAAGGGAGTCTTGCTCACCCATCGCAACTTCATCCACATACGCGAACTGCTGACAGCGCAAGGCAGTGCGGCTGGTCAGTACCTACCGGACGATATCAGTCTTTTGGCGATGCCAGTGTCCCATGTCGGCGGCACCTCGACCGCGATCTGGGCGATGTACCACGGCATCAAGTCGGTTGTCGCTCGCCAATTTGAGCCGCACGATGTGCTCGACTATATCGAGCGTGACGGAGTGAATAGCTTTTTTTTGGTGCCATCGGCCTTGCAGAAGATCGTGCATGATCCGCGGGCAAGGCAAGTAGATTTCAGCCGCCTTCGGTACATCACCTACGGCGGGAGCCCGATGCCTCATCCGTTACTCAAAGAATGTATGGATATCTTCGGGTGCGGCTTTGTGCAGGGCTACGGTATGACCGAAACCTGCGCCAGCATTGTGCAACTTTCAGCGCAGGACCATTTGGACGGGGATTCACCACGTCTGCGTTCCTGCGGAAAGCCGTTGCCAGGCGTCGAAATTCGCATACAGGACGAGCATGGCCATTCATTGGCTGCGGGCGAGATCGGCGAGATCGTGACGCGCTCGCCGGGCAATATGACAGGCTACTGGCGTGACCCTGCAACCACCACTCGTACCCTCGACAGCGCGGGCTGGCTGCGGACCGGCGATGCTGGCTATCTCGATGTGGACGGCTACTTGTATATCCATGACCGCATCAAGGACATGATTGTATCGGGTGGCGAGAATATCTACCCAGCCGAAGTCGAGAATGCAATCTACAGCCATCCACTGATTTGCGAGGTCGCAGTGATTGGGGTGCCATCTCAGCAATGGGGTGAGGAGGTCAAGGCAATCGTGGTTGTGAAGACAGGGGCGCAGGTTTGCGCGCAAGACGTCATCGCCTGGGCCCGGCAGCGCATCGCTGGGTTCAAGGTACCCAAGTCAGTCGACTTCGTGGACAGCATTCCCAAGAGCGGGGCTGGAAAGGTGTTGAAGCGTGAACTGCGTAAACCATTCTGGGCAGGGTGGGACAGACAAGTCAATTGAAGGGGTGAGAGCAGTGCCAAGATCGGACCTCGGCTCGCCGCCATTTGCCGAGGTATGGGCGCAGACTGTGTGGCAGTGGTAGCAAGAAACACAAGCCACGCTGCGCCCAGGCAGGGTTCAGGCGTCTATGGTGATGCCGGGGGTCACGCGGAAAACTTCGGTGCCCGCTTCTCCACGAAAGCGCGTACTGCTTCCTCATGGTCAGGCGTCAGATGGGCAATGGCCTGATAGGCGGCGCTGGTCTCGAGCAACGAGTCCAGGCTGCTGCGTTCACCTTCGCGTAACAGGCGCTTGGTCATGCGCAGTACGCCACCCGGATTGGCGGCGATACGTTCGGCCAGCTTGCGTGCTTCGGCCAGCAGCGCGTCTGGGGCCACCACCCTTGAGACCAGGCCGCACGCCAGTGCCTGATCGGCCGTCAGGCTCTCGCCGGTGAAGGCCATCTCCGATGCCTTGGACATCCCCACCACTCGCGGCAACAACCACGCGCCACCGTCGCCGGGAACAATCCCGATCTTGACGAAACTCTCGGCAAAGGTAGCTTGCTCCGAAGCGATCCGAATGTCGCACATACAGACCAGATCCAGACCCGCACCTATGGCCGGGCCATTGATTGCGGCGATGATGGGTACATCAAGGTTGTACAGCGCCTTCGGTAGCCGCTGGATACCGTTGCGGTACTCTTCGCGGATCACGTCGGGTGTGAGCTTCTCGGTGAAATAGCGCTGCATGTCCTTCACATTACCGCCCGAACTGAAGACCGGACCTTCGGCAGTGAGAATCACCACGCGCACGCTGGAGTCCCGGGCAATATCGGCACAGGCCTGGACGAACTCAGGCACAGCACTGTTACCGGTCAGTGCATTGCGGGTCGCGGGCTGGCTCATGGTAATGATGAGCACAGGGCCCTCGCGTTCGAGCTTCAAGAATGGGGTCATTGGTGTTTCCTGTTCGGGTCAGTGTATGTCTGTTGCATTGCGCAGAAGGTCCAGGGCCAGGCCATCTTGGCCTTCTACCAGAGCCTCCCCAAGTACCTCATGCCAGCGCGACTCGGAGCCTCCCGTCTGGCGCCAGAGATGCAAGCGGCGGGTGTAGAGCTGCAAGTCAAACTCGGCGGTAATGCCGATAGCCCCATGGATGGAGTGGCTCAGTGCGGCAACTTCTACTGCGGCTTCACTGGTGCGCGCCTTGGCCACCGCAACGCGCACCCGATCAGGCTCGCTGGTACTGGAGTTACAGCCGATCTGCGCTGCCATGCGGGCGGCGAAAACGTGCTCGGAAATGACTGCAAGCTGATGCTGGATAGCCTGGAACTTGCCGATCGGGCGGCCGAATTGTTGGCGATCATTGGCATATTGCAGCGTGCTTTCGAACACCTGCATCAGTGCGCCGGTCAGCTTGGCTGCATAGATGCAAGCCAACAACATCTGGACATCATGGGCACCCGGGACAGTTACAGCGATAGTTGCCATTTCGGCCGACCAGTGCAGGCTGGCGTCGAGCGGGAAATCAGCCGGCCTGACCTCTGCCTGCGCGCTGGGCAGCAACAGGAGTTGGTTATCAACGGCCAGCAAAACATAGTCGGCCATCCGGCCATAACGCACTATGTTGCTCTTAAGGCCGCCTTCTACTTTCACGCCAGTGGCCAAGGCTATGCAGCCACCTGGTCGAGCCAGCCCGGCCTGAGCCAGCAGTGCACGGGCAAGCATGGTCTCGGCCAAGGGCAGCGGTAACAGGTACCGTCCGCACAACTCAAACACGTTGTACACATCTGACAGACACAGGCCGGCGCCGCCTTGATCTTCGCTGACCAGTGCGTCGGCGAAACCCGCCTCGTCGATCTGTTGCCAGAGCGATTGTGTCGACTTCCCGGCTTCGACTTCGCGTACTGTCTCGAGAGAGCATTGGTTCGCCAGCAAGCGGCGAACGGCGTCTGAAAAGAGATCGTCCATAGAGGACTCCTTGAATGCTTAACGTAGACCGAGGCCGCGTGCGATCATCCCGCGCAGAATGTCGCGCGTACCGCCGCGCAATGAAAACGAAGGTGCCACCTGAGTGACGTAGTTGAGGGTCTGCAGCAGTTCCAAGGGTACGTTCTGCCCTTCACGCGAAAACAGATCATCGGCAATGGCTGCAGGAATTGCCTGCTCGACACAGGTGCCCAGGTCTTTCACCAACGCTGCCTCCACGGTCGGGCTCTCGCCGCGTGCCAGCTTGCCGGTCACTGCGATCGACATGGCGCGCAGCGGTGCAAGTTGACTTAACAAACGGCCGGCCAGGCGTACCGAGGACGGGTTACGTCCGGCGGCGGTACGCACGAAGGTCAGCCACTGATCGAATAGCACGATGCTGGAATAGAGGCGTTCGGGGCCGCTGCGTTCGAAGGCAAGCTCAGCGGTCACCTGTTCCCAGCCCTTGCCTTGCGTGCCGATGAGCGCGTCCTCTGGCAATTGCACGTTGTCAAAGAAGACCTCGCAGAAATGGCTGTCGCCGGATAAGTCGGTGATCGGGCGTACGGTAACGCCGGGCAGCGACAGATCGACGATCACTTGGGACAGGCCCTGCTGGCGATCCTGGGCACTCCCTGATGTACGCACCAGGGCAATCATGTGATGGCAATGCTGAGCGTTAGTGGTCCAGATTTTCTGGCCGCTGAGTGTCCAGCCATCTTCGGTACGGGTGGCACGGCTGTTTACGCTGGCCAGGTCGGAACCCGCATTGGGCTCGCTCATACCGATGCAAAAGAAAGACTCACCACGGCAGATCGCGGGGAGATACCGCTGCTTCTGCTCTTCGCTGCCATATTTGAGGATCAGCGGCCCGCTCTGGCGGTCAGCGATCCAATGCGAGCCCACCGGCGCGCCAAAGTTGAGCAGTTCTTCAACCAGCACATAGCGGGCAAAAGAGCTGCGCCCCGCACCGCCATATTCTTTAGGAAGGGTAAGGCCGAGCCAGCCTTGCTGACCCAGCTTGCGGCTGAAGTTTGCGTCATAGCCGCCCCACGACTTGGCCCGAATATGAGCCGGTACCTCGCACATCGCTTTCGTCAGGAAAGCCCGAACGGGCGCACGTAACGCCTCGTCCTCGGCAGGTATTGGGGTCAGAGCAAGTGAATCAAGCATGCTCATGTCGAGCACCTCCAGTCGAACTTGTCCATCTATGTGTCCTTTTCGAAGTCGAAATAAGGTGCCGGGAAGAGCGGTTGCTCTTCCCGGTCATCTCGTGCTCTCAGCGCGGTGGCATTCGGATGGCGCCATCAAGGCGGATCGTCTCGCCATTCATCATCGGGTTCTGGATGATGTGTGCTGCCAGCATGGCGTACTCGGATGGGTACCCCAAGCGTGCAGGATGTGGCACCGATTTGGCCAACGATTCGCGTGCCTCGGGGGTGACGCGGGCCAGAATCGGGGTGTCGAAGGTGCCGGGCGCGATGGTGCATACACGGATCTTACGGCTCGCCAGGTCACGAGCTGCGACGATGGTCATGCCAACAATGCCGGCCTTCGCCGAGGCATAAGGAATCTGGCCGATCTGTCCCTCAAATGCCGCCACCGAAGCGGTAAGGATTACCACGCCTCGCTCGCCATCGATTTCTTCGCCTTTTGCCATTTCGGCGGCCGCCAGGCGCAGCACGTTAAAAGTGCCCACAAGGTTGATGCGCACAATCGTTTCGTAATGCTCCAGAGAACCTGGTTCACCGTGCTTGTCCACCACCCGCAGCGGACCGCCACGGCCAGCACAATGCACCGTGGCCCTTAGGGGACCGAGGTCGCTGGCGGCAGCGAATACGGTTTTCATCTGATCTTCGCTGGTGACATCGGCCGGCACGAAGCGACAGTTGGCGCCCAGTTCGCTGGCGACTTCCGCGCCAGGCGAGCCGGGCAGGTCAGCAATGATTACTTTGGCACCTTGTGCCAGCAAGGTTTCCACTGTGGCACGGCCCAGACCCGATGCTCCGCCGGTCACGACCGCCGAAATTCCTGTCACATTCATAGTGCTGTTGCCTCTTTAGAGTCGTTCGATGAGGGTTGCGTTGGCGAGACCGCCGGCCTCGCACATGGTTTGCAGGCCATAACGCCCGCCGGTTTGTTCGAGGGCGTGCAGCATCGTGGTCATCAGGCGAGCGCCGGAAGCACCCAAAGGATGGCCAAGGGCGATGGCGCCACCACGGGGGTTGAGATACTCCGGGTTGACGTCGAACTCTTTAAGCCAGGCCAAGGGGACGCTGGCGAAGGCTTCGTTGACCTCGAAGTGATCAATGTCCCTGGCTTGCAGGCCAGCCTTGGCCAGTACCCGACGGGTGGAGGACAGCGGCGCTGTCAACATCATGATCGGGTCGTCGCCGATGACATCGAAAGCCACGAAGCGTGCACGCGGGGTCAGACCCAGGCGCACGGCAGTGTCCTCGCTCATCAGCAGCATGGCGGACGCGCCGTCGGCCAGTTGCGATGCGTTGCCTGCGGTTACGCTCCAGTTCAGGTCCGGGTAGCGTTCGAGCCAGTAATCGTTGATATACGAGGGCGTGAGCTGGGCCAAGCCTTCGCTGGTAGTTGTATCGCGAATGGTTTCGTCATGGCGCAGTTCAATGCCGTTGGCGCTAACTGGAATAATTTCGCGGGCAAACGCTCCTGAGTCTCTGGCGGCGGCCGCGAGCCGGTGAGAGCGGGAAGAGTAGGCATCAAGCTCCACGCGACTGATATTCCACCGCGCGGCGATGCGTTCGGCGGCTATGCCCTGGGGGATCAAGCCACCTTGGTAGCGTTCGTAAAGAGTTGAACCGAAAGGGTCCTGGCCGATTCGAGCGCTGAACATGGGGACGCGGCTCATCGACTCTACACCGCCGGCGACGACGATGTCATAAGCTCCGGCGGCGATGCCCTGAGCGGCGAAATGGATGGCTTGCTGGCTGGAACCGCATCGGCGATCCACGGTGGTGGAGGGTACCGTTTCCGGCAGTCCGGCACCGAGCCAGGCGAGCCGGCCGGGTGCACCGGATTGCTCACCGACCTGGCTGACGCAGCCGACGATGACGTCATCGACGGTGGCCGGATCCAAATCGTGGCGTGTCATCAGGGTCTTGAACAGGCCTGCGAGCAGGTCGGTGGGGTGAAGAGTAGAGAGCGCGCCTCCTGCCTTGCCACGTGCCATGGGCGTGCGGATCGCATCGACGATTACCGGGTTTCGCATAAGTTTTGCCCTCACTTGTTTGGCTGCGTTTTGAATGCATTTACCGTTGACAGGGCCGATCGAAAAGAACGTCTCGGCAACGGACGAGGCCAAGCATAGGGGAAACGCATAGGCGGAAAACGGTCTGGTACAGCCGGGACAAATGCTATTGCCATCTCAATCATCAGTCCTGGCAAGAGACGTATGCTCATGCTGTGGTCAGGCATTGGAACGCTCGGGTTCCGTACTATTCACCACCGCAACGAGGGCGAAGCGCATCCAGCAACTTGAGCGCGAGCTGCGCCGCAAAGACAAGGCGCTCACTTTCCTTGTGCGGCTGTTTCGCTTCTTCCCGGCGCCAATGCCATACGGATTTACGACCGGCTGATGTAGTGGGACTTGTTAGGTACGTTAGAGATGTGCGAAGGGCTCGAGTTGGAAGACCGCCATCCGTCGATCAAGAATTTCAAATTCCATACTCTCGATACCTCCATTGAGAACAACGAGCACAGTTCGCCCAAGTCAGTTGGACGCAGCGCAATTCCGGGCGGTGAGTTACACATCTGGCGCGCACTTTCGGCTCGAAAAGGGAGCCAAGGCAGTCAGCAAAACCCCAGCAAAACCCCAGCAAAACGAAAGGCCGGAAAGCTTTCAACAGCTGAGATCGAGAAATTGGCCCGCCCTGAAGAAACCTGGGAAGCGGCCCGCGCTCGACTAAACCAGATGCCACTGGATCTGGCTTAAAACTCGACGACGCCGCGACCATTGTTCTAGGGGGAACGAGAGCCGTCTGCCGCTCCTGTAGAATTCGGTGAACAGCAAGGCTGCTGGCGACGGCGCCTGTCCATAATCGCAAGAAGATTTGCCGCTGCTGTCAAATAGCCCCCCAAACGCCGCGATCCGGGACGCAACGTCTCGACAAGAGAAAACAACGCGGCTAATAAGACCTTCGTTTTTGAAGCGGTTTAACCATTTAGACGAGGTCCTGCTCATGTTAAATAGCGAATATGCCGAGAGTCGCTCACAGTCCTTCAACGGCGGTGAACCGGATGACGAGCTTCGTCCCGACCGTCTCGACACAGTGGTGAATGCGTTGGCTCGCGCCGTCGATCGTGCGGGGGACAAGGTCTTTCTCGACGTTCAGGGCGACACGATCACCTATGCCGGGCTCGATCGGCGTTCGACCCGCCTGGCGAATTCGCTGGCGGGACTTGGCATAGAAAAGGGCGCGACCGTCGTTACATTGCTCGACACGAGTGTCGACGTGGTCGCGACATGGTTCGCCATCAATAAGCTGGGCGCGCTCTGGGTACCGATCAACAATGCCTACAAGCAGGAGTTCCTGCGTCATCAGATCGCCGATGCGGGTGCGCGCTTGATCATTTGCGATCCGGTTTATCTCGATCGGCTGCTCGAAATATCCGACAGGCTCGATCAGGTATCGCTCATCCTGTGCCGGTCGCAAGGCCCCTTTCCACCGTGCAGCATACCCATCCAGCCGTTCGACGAGTATCGAGGGTCGGACGACACTCCGATCGCTACGCCCATCGAGCCAAGCGATCTCGCCTGCCTGATCTACACGTCGGGAACTACCGGACCTTCAAAGGGCTGCATGATCAGCCATAACTACATGTGTATGCAGGGCCGGCAGCAGCGCCGGTGCATGCCGGAGACGGCTGACGAAGTCACTTGGACGTGTCTGCCGCTGTTCCACAGTAGCGCCCAGACTGCAGTAATGGGGGCGCTAGTGGCTGGCCATCGCGTGGCGATCTGGCCACGCTTTTCGGTAACCACCTTCTGGTCGGACATCGAACAATCTGGCGCCCGCAATGCCATCTTGATGGCGTCCATTTTCGCCCTCATCGCCCATGCCGCCGAGAGCGAGGCTGAGAAGCGCTGCTTCGGCCAATTGCGCATGATCGTGGGACATCCCATAACGCCTGAGATCAGAAAAGTATGGAAGGAACGCTTCGGCGTTGCTACCGCGTCATCCTGGGCGTTCGGGCAGACTGAAGGGTCGCGCGTGACCTTGGCGACCATGGATGATAATCCTCCGGAAACCTCCGCCGGCCGGCCAGCTGAGGAATTTGAAGTGAAGATCTTCGATAAGCATGATCGCCCGGTGCCAGAGGGCGAAATCGGTGAGATCGTATTCCGGCCCAAATATCCCCACGTCATGTTCGAGGGATATTGGCGGCGACCGGAAGACACGTCTCGGGCCTGGCGTAACCTCTGGATGCATACCGGAGACCTGGGTCGTATGGAGAATGGCTATCTGTACTTCGCCGACCGGCAAAAGGACTATCTGCGCTGTCGCGGCGAGAACGTCTCGAGCTTCGAGCTTGAACGCACCTACATCGCCAATGACTGGGTTCAGGAGGTGGCGGTGCATGCCACCGGCGTGCAGAAAGGCGAAGACGACATCAAGGTCACGATAGTCCTGCGGGAAGAAGCAACCCCGACCGAAGAAGATGTGTGCCGGTGGTCGATCGATAATTTGCCCCACTTCGCTGTGCCGCGTTATTACGAGTTTCGCAAGGAACTGCCCAAAAACCCGACGGGTCGCGTGCAGAAGTTCGTGCTGCGCGACGAAGGCGTCACTGCAACCACCTGGGATCGCGACGCCGCGGGCATCATCGTACGCCGCAAGCTGTGAGCGGGTTGGTCACGCTGGAGAAAGGCGTCGCATGAACACGGGAGGGACTTGTGCGCGAAAGCCCAGTTTCGCGCGCTCTCGCAGGTCCCGCGGCGGCAAGTCAATGCTGACGTCAGGCTACCGACGAAGAAGTGCGTAGCAACGGATGCGTCGCATGGCGAAGCTTGGGCCTGAACCCGCAATCATATTGTTCTGGCGCTGTCATTTGGCGCTGGACCTGATGCCCGGGGGGTAGATGATGGCTAAGCTGGCGGCGACCTAAGAAAAAGGTTTACCGCGCGCCGTGTGTGGGAACTAAGGAGTTGAAAATGGTTAATCCTTTCGCGATTACGCAAGGCCTACCTGCAGGGTTAGGCACGATAGAGCAGATTTGCTTCATCACCACGGACATCCCCGCAAGCGTGGATTTCTGGGTGCGGACGTTCGGCGCCGGGCCATTTTTTCATATGGAACATGTCGATCTGCTCGACGTGAAATATCGCGGTGCATCGACAGTGATTGATCAGTCGATCGCGCTGGGCTACTGGCAGGGGCTTCAGATCGAGTTCATTCACCAGCACAACGATGCCGAGTCGATCTTCACGGATTGGACGAATGGCAAGCGGGCCGGGCTGCACCATGCGCTGGTACGTTCGCCTGACGTGGAGGCCACGCGCCGTGATCTTGCAAAGGTCGGCATCACTGCCGCTCAGGAAGCGCGCATCGGCCTTGGGGGCGAATATATCTTCTTCGATATGAAGAGCCCCGATATTCCGTATTTGGAAGTTGTTCGCCTCGATCCCGTGTTCACCCCCTTGTTCGATTACATGAAGCGTGCCGCAGCCGATTGGGATGGCAGCAATCAGCTTCGTCAGGTTCCCGACCAGTCCGAGTGGCAGTAAAGCCGCCGAACAAGACAGGAGAAAAACTATGCGACCTCTGGCACTGCATCAACTGACGGCTCTGGACGTGACCCCTCTTGAACTCGTGGGGCTGGCTGCGGCGAATAATTGCCAACGCATCGTGACGTGGGTGTACGACCCCGTCGATCCCTTCCCTGGTAAGGGATGGCCTCAGTTCCATTTTCCATCGATCACGCCGTCAACCAAGGCTGAAATGAAGCGAAGCCTCGCCGACAATGGCATCGAATTGGCGAATATCGAGATGTTCCCTATCGCGCAGGGCATCAACGTGGAGGATTACAGGCCTTATCTGGAGATGGGCGCGGAACTGAACGCTGCGCGTGCGGTGGTGCATATCCATGACCTTGATGAGAACAGAGCGATCGACAGCCTGCGCGCATTCTGCGAGATGGCAGCCGAGTACAACATCGGTGCCGGTATTGAGTTCATGGGCCTGATCGGAGCCTGCAATACACTTGAACGCGGCTTGTTCTTTGCCAAAGCGGTCGATATGCCCAATGTCGGCGTAGCGCTTGATTTCCTCCATCTCATCCGGACCGGCGCGTCGATTGAGGATGTGCGCAAAATACCGGCCCAATACATCAGCTATGCGCAAATCTGCGACGGTTCCACGCTGGGCTCCATGGATGACTATCTGGCAGAGGGCCTCAACCGTCTTGTCCCCGGAGAGGGTGTGTGGCCGCTAAAGGAGCTGGTGGGGGCGATCCCGCTTGCGACTGCGATAGACATCGAGGTTCCCCTAACGGCTCTCAAGGACCAGGGGATGTCGGCTGCTGACCGGGTGGCGAAGGCCGCCAGTGCGGCGCGTGCAGTCCTCGATAATGCAACATACGAGCGCTGATTCATTCGAGCCAAACACTATACGGAGAGAGATATGGCGAGTAACGAACTCGATCTTGTAGCACGCTTCCAGGCCGCTATGGCAACGGGAGACTTCGATGCCGTTGTGCAGTTAGTCCATCCGGAGTTCGAGGTGGTCCAGTCGCGGGCGCTTCCCTATGGTGGCAGCTATCGCGGGCGCGAGGGCTTTCTCCAGTTCCTCGGCATTTTCTTCTCTACATGGAAAATGGAAAAGTTTGAGGCGGTGGGTCGCTATAACGCGGCTGTGAACGCCCCGTCTTTTTATGACGTAGTCATTCAGTTTCATCTCGTCGGATCGGCGGTCGAGACAGGCGAGCCGATCGATACGACGCTGCTAGAACAGTGGACGTTCAAGGATGGCTTGCTCTACTACTCCAAGCCGCACTGGTTCGTGCCGCCGCGTGGCGTCGCCCAAGCATAACGAGGCTCCGAGCAGACCTGCACGGGGCGCGCGAGGAATTGATAAATCACAGATCGAACCGAAGTGTAATCGAAACGGATCCGGAGGCATTTATACCATGACGGAAATGAACGATAAAAATCGGGGTGAGCCAATTCTGACTCCCGATCTCCCCATCATTGATGCTCACCACCATCTATGGGCCACACCTCCGGCTCCTTTTTTTCCTTCCTATGATGAGGACGACGTTCTCGCGGACAAGACCGGCTCTGGTCACAATGTGGTAGCGACGATTTATGTCGAAGCGCAATCCCACTATCGTACCGAAGGCCCTGAGCATTTGCGTCTTGTGGGAGAGACCGAATATATCGAGAAGTTCGGGCGCTCCGCCGATGCGCTTGGCGGCAAGGCAGCCGGGGCTTGCTCTGGCATAGTCGCGAAGGCGGACCTGCTAATGGGCTCGGCAGTGGCCGAAATATTGGCGGCTCACCGCGCTGCCGCCCCTGATCGCTTGGTCGGCATTAGACATCGCGTCAGCTATGACCCGGACGTGCCGCAACATAGCGGTTCTCCCTCCGGCGAAGCGATGCTCCCCGCTTTCAGGGAGGGTTTCGCGGAACTTGGCAAGGCTGGCCTATGTTTCGAGGCGGCGTTCTTCCAGTCACAGCTTGGCGAATTGTTCGATCTCGCCAGCGCATTTCCCGATTCGCGCATCGTCATCAATCATGCTGGCTACCCTATCGGGGTCGGGCGCTACGCAATGGCGCGCGACGAAGGTTTTCGGGATTGGCGGGAAAAAATGCGGACTCTCGCGCAGCTGGACAATGTCTTCGTCAAGATCGGCGGGCTGAACATGGAGTTCACCGGGCTGGCCGCACCCGATGTCATGCTTCCATGTACGTCCGATCAGGTTGCAGAGCTTCAGCGTGACCATGTGCTGACGACGATAGACCTCTTCGGCCCTGAACGATGCATGTTTGAAAGCAATTTCCCCGTCGATTTGCCGCGAATACCCTATTCGGTACTTTGGAACAGCTTCAAGAAGATCGTGCAGGATTTCAGCCTGGAGGATCGCGAACGCCTCTTTGCGGGCACGGCGTGCGCCGTGTATGGGCTACGTCTGCCCTATGCGCTCGGTTTTGCGCAAGAGTTGTGTCCAACACCGCATTCAATAGGCCGCCAATGAACTCTATCGCCCCCCAAACCCCTGTCATCATCGGTGTCGCGCAAAAAACGGTTCATCGCGGCCAGCAACCTGGACCCGAGCCGCTTGCGGCATGGGAAGAAGTAGCGCGTTCGGCCGCGCGCGACAGCGGCGTGAGCGACGACGCGCTGGCACAAATCGATGCCTTGTACATCACCGACTGCATGACTTGGCGTTATGACGATCCCGTCGCCCGATTGGCTGAACGGCTGGGCGCCGACCCGAAGGTCAGACTGCTGGGCCCGCCGAGTGGAACATCTCCCCAGTCATTGGCCAACAATGCCTTTGATGCGATCCGCCAGAGGCAGGCGTCGCTGGCTCTGGTATGCGGGGGCGAGGCGCTCGCGACGATGCGGCACTATCACAAGCAGGGAACCATACCGCCCTGGAGTCACGCGCATGCCGACGGCCCGGGACACTGGTTCGATATCGATAAGCATCAACATCCCGGCGAGGCGGCCATTGGGCTGACTGAGGGCATAGGCGCTGTCTATGGGTTCGCGATGCGTGATATTGCCCGTCGTGCGCATCTTGGCATCGCCCCCGACGTCTATCGCCAGCAACTTGGGCAGACACTCTGCGCCATGACATCCGTAGCAGCGCGCAACCCCCATGCCTGGTTCGGTGAGCAGCGCTCCACCGATTTCCTCGTCACGCCACGTCCGGACAATCGCCTCATCGCCTATCCATACACGAAGCATATGGTGGCGATCATGGATGTCGATATCTGCGCTGGATTGCTGATCGCAAGCGAAGAATGGGCGGACGCGAACGGTGTTCCACGCGAACAGCGCGTCTATCCTTGGACATCCTGCTATGCCGAGGATCCGGTGTATATCGCCGTGCGCCCTGAATTGTGGAAGTCACCCGCCATGGAAGCCGCGAGCCGAGCGGTACTCCACAGCGCGGGCCTGACGATGAACGACATCGACCATGTGGATCTCTATAGCTGCTTTGCCGCGGCGGTGAATTTCGGGCGTGACGCGCTTGGCGTGCCGGATCGTCCCGGTGAGGCTGTCACCGTAACCGGCGGCCTGCCCTATGCAGGCGGACCTGGAAGTAGTTTCGTCCTCACGTCCATTGGCCGGATGGCGGGAATGTTGCGCGCCAATCCGGGCACGAAGGGCCTTGTCAGCGGGCTGGGTATGATGATGTCCAACCATGTCTATTCCATCTATTCGACGACCCCGCCCGGCCCCGATGTGCGCCAGCCTGATCAGCCAGCCGTGCAGGCAGCACTGGACGCCATCCCGCAGTTCCAGATCGACGACGACTATGTCGGGCCCGCCAAAATCGCAACCTATACGGTCATGTACGATCGCGAGGGCGTGCCAAGTCATGGCGCGGCAATTTGCGACCTGCCAACGGGCGACCGATCCTATGCTCGGATCGTTGATCCCGAACTGCTGCTGGAGGCCGAGCGCACCGAGCTGGTCGGAAGGAGGGTTGAAATTGCGCCCGGCCTGGCGGTCGGGACCATCGTTGCCTTCGCCCCCGTTGATTACTCCGCGGTCGCCAGCCTGCCCTCCATTTTCGGTATTCCAAGCGGTTGATAGATATCAGTAAGGGGCAGTCGACTCTCGAAACCAATGATCCACACTCATTCTGAAATCGAGGTGCTCAAGGTCGTTTCACAAGAGAAAATGAGCCATGTAACATTTAAGAGATAGGTGAGCGGTTGCAAAGGGTAGCGGTGAAATAAAAAATTGGACTATTTGGTAGGCAGAGAAATGAGAATAAAAACAATGCTAATCTCATTCGCGGTTTTTTCACTTGTTGTGCTGCTGTGCGTGTTTAGGGTAAGCGAAACGAGCCAGGTTAAATATGTGAGTATTCCACCTAGTTGCCAGCAATTAAACTATGGATGCTCGCTACCCTCCGACTTTAGAGGTTGGCCTCAGCTTCGCTGAGTGCCTGTACTGATGCATTGATTGACAATTGGATCGGTGCAGAACCAAAAAGTAGACATCTGCTGTTAACGCGGTTGCCGGATAAAATGTTAGGCGATCAGGCGTCGTTGGCAGGGATTGGCGAGTTCACGGCCATGGCGATCGCGCCGGAAAAAATTTCACCAAAAAAATCGAGATATCACCGATACCGGTTACATATCGAATTGAAGTCTTTGGCGGGCTCCTTGAGACCGCCTACTCACGAATATAACGCGCAAGCGCTTTTCAATGTAGCGAAAGAGCTGATGAGAGGGGTTTCGCAAAAGGCAATATGGCAATATGGCAATATGGCAATAGAGTTATCTATCGAGGCGACCAGGATTTGTGTTTCATGTTCTATCAAGTTGCACCAACATAATGCGGCGTCAATTGGGTGATAAAATATTTTCGCGTTAGGGCTGCAGCTTCTGTGCGCATACATGCTAAGTGATCTCCTTTTTTCTATGTACTCTATTTATTAGCGTTCTGTATGGGGTTTTTAGAATTCAGTGTTCGCTTAAGACTTGGTAGATTTGTTGATTGAAGAGCTCTACATCACCGTTAGTCCTAGCCCTGATAGAAGCATCGAAGCCTGGCTCTTGGAAATAATGGCGCCCTTGAACATCTTCGCATCGACAAGACGTAATCCATCTAAACTCGCCTCCCGTAAATCCGCCTGGTCGAATCGAGCGTTATTGACCCGAGCCAGCGACAAGCTCCCGCCCTCAAGAAAGACGGCATGACGAAAGTCGCAGTAACTCAGGTCCGCGTCGGCAAAATCGAGGCCACGCAGCTGCGATTTGTAGAATGAGATACCGGACAGGCTGGCGCTGCGCAGCACAGAGTCGGAGAAATTCAAGCCCAGGGTAGAGGCGTCAATGAAATTGGCCCCCGTCAGCTTGCAACCATCAAAGGAGGCGTGAGCCAGCTTGCTGTGCTGCCACTGTGTATTGTTCAGATCGGAACCGATGAACCTGGCGTCTACCAGGGTTGCCGAGCGAAACTTCGCTTGTGCAGCCCGGCAATTCAGCCACTCGGTGTTATCGAGTTTAGCGGCGGTGAGGTTGCTGCCGGCGAAGAGACAGCGTTCGAAGCGTGCGCCTTGCAGGTTTACCCGTGAAAGCTCCTGCCCACTGAAGTCGACACTGGCGAACCAGAGGGGCAGCGGCTGCCCCTGGATCAACTCCGCTAGAGAAGTTACGTCGAGTTCGTCGGGACCGATCTTCAGATAATCACGTTCAGTATTCATTGACCCTCCTGGGGTGGTCGAAGAAAAGTCGCTTTGCTCAGTTATTGCGATACTCGACTGCATCGGTGCGCCAGCCACCACCCAGACTTTTAAACAGATTGGTCAGCGCGATCTGACGCTCGGTGCTGACTTGAATCAGCGTCGATTGATCGCTGAAGGCACTGCGTTGGGCATCCAGATAGCGCAGATGGGTATCCACTCCGCCTTCGTAACGCTCTTTGGCCAGTTTCAGCGCTTCTTGACTGGAGTCGGCCAAGGCCCGGCGGGCGAGTTCCTCACGGCGCAGCGTATCGGTGGCAGCGAGGCTATCGGCGACCTCGCGGAAGGCGTTCTGGATAGTGCCTTCGTAGTCGGCTACTGCCGAATCCTTGCGCACCTTGGCCAGGTCCAGGCCGGCGCGGTTACGCCCGCCGGCGAAGATCGGCAACGACAGGCTCGGGGCGAATGTCCAGGCGTTCGAGCCGCCGTCGAACAAACCGGACAGCTCCTTGCTGGAGCTTCCGAAGGAACCGGTCAGTGACAGGCGCGGGAAGAAGGCCGCCCTGGCGGCGCCGATATCGGCATTGCGCGCCTTGAGTCGGTGTTCGCTGGCCAGAATATCCGGACGCCGTTCGATCAGTGTCGACGAGGTGCCGGGTTCAATGTCCTGCACCAGCAACAGCTCATCCTGCGTTCTGGCGGGAAGGTAACTCGCTGCATCCTGGGTCCCGATCAGCAGTTGTAGGG
The DNA here is from genome assembly GCF_059422645.1 of Pseudomonas sp. GW821-FHT01C01. Lineage (NCBI taxonomy): Bacteria > Pseudomonadati > Pseudomonadota > Gammaproteobacteria > Pseudomonadales > Pseudomonadaceae > Pseudomonas > Pseudomonas sp. GW821-FHT01C01. The sequence goes on from NZ_JBWKXF010000001.1 coordinate 159,681, forward strand.
CATGGCCGGCCTGACGCAGCTCTCGATCGGTGCTTTCCAGGTCGGCCCGGGCCTGTTCGGTCAGCCCCAGGGCCTCTTGAAAATCCAGTGCCGTGGCGGTGCCGGCCTTGCGTCGCTGGGTTATCAGTTCCAGCGAGGCCATGCGCGTCTCAAGTGTCTGTCGGGTAAGCGCCAGGCGCCGTTGTGCGCCGTCACGGGTCAAGTAGGCCTGGGTGATTTCGGCCACCAGGGCGATTTGCGTGCCGCGTGTCGCTTCTGCGGTCGCCAGGTATTGTTCCAGTGCTGCGTCGGACAGATTGCGCACTCGGCCGAACAGATCGATTTCGAACTCACTGAGCCCAAGTCCAACCTGATAAGTGCTGTTGACCGGCGGGTTGCTTGTGGTTGAAAGGTCACCGGGCAGGCGCTGGCGATTGCCGGTAGCGGTGGCGTTGAGCGACGGTACTCGGTCGGCGCGCTGGATCCGGTATTGGGCGCGCGCTGCGTCGATGTCCAGCAGCGCCTGACGCAGACTGCGATTATTCTCCAGGGCGGCTGCCACTGCCCGGCGCAGTTGCGGGTCGACGATGAAGGCTTGCCAGTTCAGGGTGTCGGCATCGACGGCGGTGCTTCCAGGTGTTGGCGCTGACGCGTCGCTCCATTGCACCGCCACCGGCGAATCGGGCCGTTGGTAGTCGGGGGCCAGCGAGCAGCCCCCCAGTACGATACTCAGTGTCGCTACGGTGGACCAGCGCAGGTTACTCGAGTGCATAGGGGTTACTCCGTGGTCCGGGTTTCGCCAGAGGCTGATGGTTGAGGTTTGCGTTGCAGCCAGGACAACACGGAGACGAAGAACACCGGCACGAAAATCACCCCCAGCAAGGTGGCGCTGAGCATGCCGCCAATCACCCCGGTGCCAATGGCGCGCTGGCTGGCAGCGCCGGCTCCTGTAGCGAGAGTGAGCGGGACGACGCCAAGGATAAAAGCCATCGAAGTCATCACAATGGGTCGAAAGCGCAAGCGCGCAGCCTGTATCGCCGCCTCGCGCACGGGGACGCCTTGTTCCCATACCTCCTTGGCAAACTCAACAATCAGGATCGCGTTTTTCGCCGCCAGGCCGATGATGGTGATCAGGCCGACCTTGAAGTAGACGTCGTTGGGCATGCCGACGGCGGTCACGGCCAGCACGGCGCCAAAGGCACCGACAGGCACGATCAGCATGACTGTCAACGGGATGGCCCAACTCTCATAGAGCGCCACCAGCAACAGAAACACCACCAGGAAGGCCAGGGCGAAGACCATCAAGGCCTGGCCGCTGGCGACCTTCTCCTGATAGGACAGACCCGTCCATTCGTAACCTATGCCTGGCGGCAGTTCGGCGGCCAGGCGTTCCAGCTCGGCCATGGCCTCGCCGGTGCTGACGCCGGGCGCCGCATCCCCGGCGATCTTGATGGCCGGGTAGCCGTTGTAGCGGGCGATCTGTACCGCGCCGTCCTCCCAGCGGGTAGAAACAAACGCGCTCAGCGGCACCAAGGCATTGCTGTCGTTGGGGACATACAGCTTGAGCACGCTTTCGGGTGTCATGCGGGCGGCCTGTTCGGCTTGCACCACCACGCGTTGCAGGCGGCCGGCATTCGCGAAGTCATTGATCACCGTGGAGCCGAACGCCGTTGACAGAGCGTTGTTGATCGAATCGAAACTCACCCCTAGCGCTCGGGCCTTCTCCCGATCGATATCCAGGCGCAACTGCGGTGCTTCAGCCAGGCCTTCCATAATCGTGTAGAGAATCTTCGGATTGCCGTTGGCCTTGCCCAGCAACTGGTCTCGGGCTGCCAGCAGGGCTTCCCGGCCAAGCCCGGCACGGTCCTGCAGGCGCAGGGCGAAGCCGCCGGAAGTGCCCATGCCCTCAATCGGTGGAGGGCTCACAGCCATGACGGCGCCGTCATTCAGGCTGGAAAACTGCTGGTTGAAGGCTGCCGCCTCATCCGTCGCCGACTGACCCTTGCCGCGTTCCGACCAATCTTTCAACGTCGGAAAGGCGAGGCCGGCGTTTTCGCCCTGGCCGGAAAAACTGAAACCCAACAACATGGTCATCGAGGCTGTGGTGTCCCGGGACATCATGTAGCGTTCCAGCTCTCGGGCCGTCTGGTCAGTGCGGTTACGGGTGGCTCCAGGAGGGAGCTGGACATCGATAATCAGGTAGCCCTGGTCCTCCACCGGGACGAAAGACTCGGGCAGGCGCAGGTAGAAAAAGCCCAACAGAGCGACGATGCCGGCATAGATCAGCATGTAGCGCCCGGTGCGTTTGACCAGTTGGGTATTGAGGCGCTCATAGCGTTGTGTAAGGCGGTTGAAGCCCCGGTTGAACGCGCCGAAGAAACCGCGCTTTTCGTGATGCCCGGCCGGGACGGGTTTGAGCAGGGTGGCGCACAGCGCCGGGGTGAAGGTGAGGGCCAGAAAACCGGAAAACAGAATGGACACCGCCAGGGACAAGGAAAACTGCTGATAGATCACGCCCACCGACCCGGACATAAAGGCCAGCGGCAAGAACACCGCCGACAGGACCAGGGTGATGCCGATGATTGCCCCCGACACCTGGCCCATCGCCTTGACCGTCGCCGCAGCGGGGCTGAGTCCTTCCTCGGCCATGATCCGCTCGACGTTCTCCACCACCACGATGGCGTCGTCCACCAGGATGCCGATGGCCAGCACCATGCCGAACATGGTCATCATGTTCACCGAGAAACCCAGCAAGTACATGAAGGTCAGGGTGCCCAGCAGGCAGACCGGCACCACGATGCCAGGGATCAACGTGTAGCGGATGTTCTGCAGAAACAGGAACATCACCAGGAACACCAGGACCATGGCTTCGATCAGGGTGTAGATCACTTTGTCGATGGCTACGTCGACAAAGCGCGAGGTGTCGTAGGGAACGGAGAACTCGGCATCGCTGGGCAGATTGACTGAGAGTTCGTTTAGGCGTTGCTTGACTGCCGCCACCGTTGCAATGGCATTGGCGCCGGGGGCAAGTTGCACTGCGGCGGCAACGGCAGGCTTGCCGTTGAGGCGCGACTCGAAGTTGTAGCTTTGACTGCCCACGGCGATCCGCGCCACATCGGCCAGGCGCACCGTCGAACCGTCCTGTTTGGCGCGCAGGACGATCCGACCGAATTCCTCCGGGTTGTCCAGCGTACCCTTGACCGCCAGGGTCGCGGTCAATTCCTGTTGCGACGAGCCGGGAGTGCTGCCGAAACTGCCGGCCGGCACCTGGACGTTCTGCGTGCGGATCGCCGCATTCACATCGTCGATGGACAGCCCATAACCGATCAACTTCTGCGGATCGATCCAGACCCGCATGGCGGCTTCAGCCGCGAAAAACTGCAGCCGACCGACACCTTTGACGCGACTGATTTCATTGTTGACGTTGCGCGCGGCGTAGTCGGCGAGGGCGACGGTGTCCTTGTCTGCGCTGTCGCCTTTATAGCTCAGGGTGTAAATCATCAGAAAGCCGGAGCTGGCTTGCTCGACCTGCAGGCCCAGATCGAGCACGGCCTTGGGCAGGCGAGCCTCGGCTTTCTTGATTCGGTTCTGGACATCGACCTGGGCCAGCGGTGGGCTGGTGCCGGGTTCGAAGGTCACGACGATCTCGCCGGTACCGTTGGAGTTGCTGGTGGACTCGTAATAGAGCAAGCCCTTGGCGCCATTGAGTTCTTCCTCGATGACGCTGGTGACCGAATCCACCAGGACTTTCGCCGAGGCGCCCGGGTAGTTGGCGGTAATGGTGATCTGCGGTGGCGCGACGACCGGGTACTGGGCCACCGGAAGCAAAGGGATGACCAGCAGACCGGCGAGCATGATGAACAACGCGACGACCCAGGCAAAATTCGGGCGTCGGATAAAAAACTGAGACATGTCGTTTCCTTGAGCGCTACGCCCTTACTGGACCTTGGCCTGCTGGGTAGTCAGCGATTTGGCAATGACTTTGTCGCCCGGATTGATGCCGTTCATTGCGCCGGTGACGATCTGGTCACCCACGACCAGTCCCTTGGTGATCTGCCAGCGGGAGCCCTGCATGGCGCCGGTGTTCACCGGTTTGGCTTCGATTGTCTGGTCCTGGCCGATGACCAGCACTCGTGCCTGACCATCGGCAGAGCGCTGCACGGCGCGTTGCGGTATCAGAATGGCGGCCTTGTCCAGGCCTTGTGGCGCACTGACGCGCACGTACATGCCCGGCAGCAGCGCCGTTCCCGGGTTGGCGAAGCGCCCGCGCAGCGAGATCTGGCCGGTGGCGCGGTCCACGGCGACATCGGAGAACAGCAGCTCGCCCTGACTCTGGTGCTCTGAGCCTTCGACGCTCAGGGTCAGCGGGGTTTCAGCATTGCCGGTAAGGCGCCCCTGTTCGATGGCGGCGCGCATACGTAATGCATCGGCCGCGGGTTGGGTGAAGTCGACGTAGATCGGGTCCAGTTGCTGGATGCGCGCCATCATGGTTGCGTCGCCTTGACCGACCAATGCTCCCTCGGTGACCAGGGCTCGGCCGATGCGTCCGGCGATCGGGGCTTTGACCGTGGAGTAGCCGAGGTTCAGCCTGGCTGTCTCGATATCGGCCTGGGCCGAGCGCTTGGCTGCCAGAGCGCTTTGCAGGGCCGCTTTGGCGGTATCGAAGTCCTGCTGGCTGACGGCCTCGATCTTGACCAGCGGTTCATAACGCTTGACGGTCGTCTGAGCCTGGAACAGCGCAGCATCGGTCTTGGCCAGCTCGCCCTGAGCCCGCGAGAGCGCAGCCTTGAACGGCGCCGGGTCGATCTGAAACAGCAGATCGCCGGCTTTAACATCCGCGCCTTCCTCGAAATGCCGAGCCAGCACGATGCCCGCTACCCGTGCGCGCACTTCAGCCACGCGCACCGGCTCTACACGCCCCGGTAGTTGTGCGATCAGGGTCAGTGGTTCGCTGCTGACTGTCATCGCTTCGACTTCACGCGGCCCCCCGGGTCCGCCCCAACCCTGCGGCGGCTTTTCACAACCTGCCAGGCTCAATGCGGCCAATAAAGGGAGTACCGGAACCACTTGCCATCTGCGCGACGTACTCATCTTTCACCTGGGCCACGCCCATTAGCTGCTAAAGATGCGAATGATTGTTTATTTTGTCAAATGAGTCAATATTGACTCATAAGATGCTTTTGTGAGCAATTTCGCCATGGCGCTTGAGAAGATGAGCCATTTCTGCACAATGGCTCGCACGTCATTCTGATAATCGAAGAAACGCCTAATGGATTTATCCGCAGCGAACGAGAAACTGTTGAAGGCCCTGGCCATTGCCATGGTCGATCACCCGGCAGGGACGTTCAAAGACATCGCTGAAGCCGCAGGGGTGAGCAAGGCCACGTTGAATCGCTTCTGTGGCACGCGTAACAACCTCATTGAGATGCTGTTCAATTACGGCTCTATTGTGATCAATCAGGTCATGGATAACGCGAACCTGCAGGAGGCACCGCCTCTTGAGGCCCTCCAGCGCCTTATCGAAAGCCATTTGACCCACCGTGAACTTCTGGCTTTCCTGGCCTTCCACTGGCGGCCTGACTCACTGGATGAATGCGCAAGCGGCAGTCGCTGGCAGCCTTACTTGGACGCGCTAGACGATTTTTTTCTGCGTGGTCAGCACGAAGGGGTGTTTCGCATCGACATCAGTGCCCAGGTGCTGACAGAGATGTTTGCCTCGATCATTTACGGATTTGTCGATGCAGAACGGCGTGGGCGGGTCGCCCGGGTGGGGATGGCGACGCAGGTTATGCAGTTTTTTCTGCAGGGCGCTACCAGCCGTTAATGGCTTGGCCTTGGAACCGACGCTGCGGTGTCGATGCTCGCGGGGCAGGGGACTTGCACGTATTTGAATAGCGACCGCTGTCTCCAGAGGCCGCTATCTGGGTGCAGATTCAGGTTTTCAAACCGTTCGATTGAGTCTGCGGTTGTGGGTGCTGCCGGTGTCTGTGGTCAAAGCCAGGCTTTGATCTGAGCGCTGACAGCCTGAGTCGAAATGCCGTAGCGATCGTGCAGTGTCGGTAATGCACCCGCATCCAGGAATGCATCAGGCAACGCGATTTGTCTGAAGGTCGGTGTCACCCCATTGCGCAGTAACACCCCGGCAACGGCTTCACCCAGTCCGCCGATAATGGAGTGGTTCTCTGCGGTCACCACCAATCGACCGGACTTCCTCGCTTCAGCAAGAATGGTTTGTTCATCCAGGGGCTTGATCGTCGGCACGTGCAACACAGCGACATCAACGCCATCCGCTTGCAGCTCTTTAGCAGCCTCCAGTGCGCGCATGGTCATCAAACCGGTGGAGATGATCAGAACATCGTTACCGGTACGCAGGGTCTTGGCTTTGCCGATCTCGAATTTGTAGCCGTATTCATCCAGCACCAGCGGCACATTTCCGCGTAGCAAGCGCATGTAAACCGGGCCTTGGTGCGCTGCGATGGCGGGCACGGCCTGTTCGATTTCAAGCGCATCGCACGGGTCGACGATCATCAGGTTGGGCATGGCGCGGAAGATCGCTAGGTCATCCGTGGCTTGGTGGCTTGGGCCGTAACCGGTGGTGAGGCCGGGCAAGCCACAGACGATCTTGACGTTGAGGTTCTCTTCAGCAATCGCCATGCAGATGAAGTCATAGGCGCGGCGCGAAGCGAACACGGCGTAGGTTGTGGCAAAGGGTACGAAACCTTCCCGGGCCATACCCGCTGCCGCACTCATCAGCAGTTGCTCAGCCATGCCCATTTGATAGAAGCGATCTGGATGCGCCTTGGCGAAGATGTGGAGGTCGGTGTACTTGGACAAGTCGGCGGACATACCAACGATATCCGGACGCTGATCCGCCAGCGCGGCTAACGCATGTCCAAAAGGCGCGGATTTTGTGGCTTGGCCTTCGGAGGCAATCGAGGCGATCATCGCCGAGGTGGTGAGGCGCTTTTTGGCCGGTTCGCCCGTCGAAGTCGGATTGTTGGCTGCGTTACTCATTGGTTTTTTCCTTCTTCAAGGTTGCTCAGTGCCAGGTCCCATTCGTGTTCTTCCACGCGGATGAAATGCGTCTTTTCGCGGGTTTCCAGAAACGGCACACCCTTGCCCATGCGGGTATCGCAGATGATGACCCGTGGCTGGGTTCCGGGATGGTTGCGCGCGGCGTCAAACGCTGCGACCAATGCATCAAGATCATTGCCGTCGACCCGCTGGGTGAACCAGCCAAACGCCTGCCAGCGATCGACGATCGGCTCGAACGACAGGATTTCACTTGAATAGCCATCGGCTTGCTGGTTGTTGACGTCGACAATCGCGATCAAGTTGTCGAGTTTCCAATGCGACGCCGACATCACGGCTTCCCAGGTCGAGCCTTCATTCAGCTCGCCGTCCGACAACAGGTTGTAGACGAAGGAGGGTGAGCCTTTGCGTTTGAGGCCCAGGCAGGCGCCTACCGCGATCCCCAAACCCTGGCCCAGTGAGCCCCCCGTGATCTCCATCCCCGGGGTGTAGGTGGCCATGCCCGACATGGGCAGGCGGCTGTCATCCGATCCGTAGGTTTCCAGTTCTTCCAGCGGAATAATTTCGGCTTCGATCAACGCCGCATACAGTGCAATCGCGTAGTGACCGATCGAGAGATAGAAGCGATCACGCTCCTCCCATTCCGGGTCTTCTGGTCGATAGCTCAGAGCATGGAAATAGGACACCGCCAGCAAGTCGGCAGCGCCGAGGGCCTGGCCGACATAGCCTTGTCCCTGAACCTGCCCCATGCGCAATGCGTGGCGGCGGATGTTGTGGGCACGTTGCGCCAGAGTCGTGGATGTCGCGAATGCAGGATTAGCAGTCATGGTGAAAACTCCAATAGATCAACGATTGACCAAGGCGGCGGGGATGCGCAGCACCAGCGTGGCGCCGAACAGCAGTACGCCGGTGATCAGGTACATGCCGATGGCACTGGAGCCGGTCTGTGTGGTGATCCAGCCGATCAGGTAAGGCGAGCAGAACCCGGCGAGGTTGGCGAAGCTATTGACGGCCGCGATGCCGGCTGCGGCAGATACCCCACCGAGCAACGTGGTAGGCAGCATCCAGAACATCGAGGTTGCAGACAGAATTCCGGAAGCGGCCAGGCAAAGACTGAGAATGGAAAGCGTCACGTTTCCGCCCATCAGAGCCGCCAGGCTCAGGCCGATAGCCCCCGCGATCATTGGGACGATCAGGTGCCAGCGACGCTCGCGATGTTTGTCGCCGCTGCGTCCGGCATACAGCATGGCCACAATTGCACAGAGGTAGGGCAGGCTGGTCAGCACGCCGATTTTCATCGGGTCGGACACTCCTGCGTTTCGCACCAGGGTCGGCAGCCAAAAGGTAATTGCGTACTGTCCCATCACGACACAGAAGTAGATGGCGGCCAGTAACCAGAGACGACGGTCGCGGATGAATTCGCCCACAGACGCATGTGTGACTTTTTTCTGGTCATCCTCGGCCAATTCGCGAGTGATAAGCGCTTTTTCTTCATCGTGGAGCCAGTTGGCTTGATGCACGCCATCCTTGAGATAGCTCAACACCAACAGTCCAACCAAGACGGTGGGGATGGCCTCCAGCACGAACATCCATTGCCATCCGGCCCAGCCATGCATACCTGCGAAGTGGGTCATAATCCAGCCCGAGAGGGGGCCACCGACCATTCCAGATAGCGGAATCGCGATAAACCACAACACGGTCATGCGGGCACGGCGATAGGACGGAAACCAGTAGGTCAGGTACAGCAACAGTCCAGGCGCCAAGCCCGCTTCGGCAATGCCCAGCAGAAAGCGCAGCGCATAGAATTGCCAAGCGGTTTCGACGAAGGCGAACAGGGCAGAAACAATGCCCCAGGTGATCATGATGCGAGCGATCCAGACCCGCGCACCGACCTTGTGGAGAATGATGTTGCTAGGGACTTCGCAGAGGAAGTAACCGATGAAGAACATGCCCGCGCCCAGTCCATAGACCGTTTCGCTGAGCGCCAGATCGTTCATCATTTGCAGCTTGGCAAAGCCGACGTTGACCCGATCAAGGTAAGCACACAGGTAGCACAGCATCAGGAAAGGCATCAGACGCCACGCGGTTTTACGGTAGGCGTTGGAGCGCACGGTCGAAACCGCTTCAAGCGACAGGGTTGTCATGATGGTCCGATCTCTTGTTTTTATTGATCGCCAGGCCTAAGGCCCGGCTGCATCGTCGATCCAGAACCGCACGGGCCGCAGGCCCGCCAGGTGTCGTCAGTGAATAAGCATGCCGCCGTTCACATCCAGCGTGATACCGGTCAGGTAGGAGGACAGGTCACTGGCCAGGAACAGTGCCGCGTTCGCCACATCCTGGGCTTCACCCAGGCGTCCCAACGGGATGCCATCGATGATCGCGTGTCGGCGCTCGTCCTGCATCAGGCCACCAGTAATGTCAGTGTGAATCAAGCCAGGGGCAATTGAGTTGACGCGTACCTTGTCCGGCCCCAGTTCCCGTGCCATGGCTTTGGCCAGACCCAACACGCCCGCTTTGGCGGCACTGTAATGAGGGCCACCGAAAATGCCGCCGCCACGCTGAGCAGAAACGGACGACATGCACACGATGCTGCCGGAGGACTGTTTACGCATGGTTGGAATCACTGCCTGCGACATGAGCAGAGTGCCGCGCAGACTGACGTCCAGCACTTTGTCGTAATCGGAGGGGCGGATGTCCAGGGTCTTGAGCGGTTGGGTGATGCCGGCATTGTTGACGAGAATGTCGATGCGGCCGAAATGCTCGATGATTTTGGCGACTGCTTGCTGAACCTGCGATTCGTCAGCGACGTTGGCTGCGAGACCAAGATGACCTTCGCCGAGGGAGGCAGCGGCATCACGTGCAGCGGATTCATCTAGATCGAGTATCACGACGCGAGCGCCTTGTTGCGCGAAAGTGATCGCTGTTGCCCGGCCAATGCCACGTGCTGAAGCTGCACCGGTGATGATCGCGACCTTGCCTTGAAGAAGCATGGAGGGTACCTCTGATTGTTGTTATTGGGTCGACTCGAAACGAATCGATGGCTAAGCTTGTTCTCCACAGCGGCCCTGAGCAATAACGCGAATCTCACTGGATGCTGAAAAAAATTCAGCACTCGCCAAGAAGATGAGGGGATGGTTGAATAGCTGAACGCCCGGCTTATGCCTTCTGTAGCGGAATAACAATAATCATGCGTTCACCCGGCGATGCACCTCCGATATTGCCACCCCTGAAAGCCATTCAGGCCTTCGAGCAGACAGCTCGCTTTGGAAATGTCGCGCGCGCGGCGGAACTGCTCGACCTGACACCCTCGGCGGTCAGCCACCAGTTGGCCAAACTGGAGGTGATGATCGGTCGGCCGTTGTTTCTCAGAACAGCCAGAGGCGTGACGCTGACGCCGGTGGGCGAGCAATACCTGACCGAGGTTTCCGGCATTCTGCACAGTCTTGCTGTGGCCACCGAACGCGCCGCCAGTGACGTCAGTCTTGATTGTCTGCGATTGCATTCGTCGCCCAGTTTTGGCCTGTTATGGCTGATGCCGCGTCTGGAGCAGTTTCGCCAGAGTCATCCCGATATTCAGCTCAACCTCTCGTGTTCCTACGAATCACTGCATTTCAGTCGAGACAAGATCGATGTGGACATCCGCCATGGGATGCCCAATTGGCCCAGCTACGAAGTGCGGACGATGCGCAATGAAAAGATTGCGGTGATGGCTTCCCCGAAGTTATTGGAAAAACGCCCCATCCGAGTTGTTGCGGATTTGCTGGACAGCAATCTGATTCTGTCAGAAGCCACGCTGATCAAATGGCCACAGTTGTTTGCACAACACGGTTTGTCGCGTCCTGAAAAGCCGTATTCTCTGAGTTTCGACCGGTCTTACATGACGCTCGAGGCTGCCAGCCATGGGCTTGGCTTTGCTCTGGAAAGCACGCTGCTGGCGCAGGATTATCTCGCGCGCGGTGCTTTGGTAGAGGTAGCACCGGAGCTGAGCGCTTCGATTACTGCGCACCATTTGGTTTTCCCAAGGGCCCACTCAAACTTTCCTCGGGTCAGACGATTCCTGGAATGGATGCAGAAAGAGTTGGGGCATGATTTCAGTTATTGACTGTCATTCGCGGTGCACGAATCACTCGTAAATGACGGCGCGTCGCTAGGTGCCTGCTCGAGTTAGATGCATCCCCACAACGTGTGTGGGGCTGCGAAAGCGGGCTTGGCCATTCAAGGCTTTGGTCGGATTACTCCTCGCGCTTCACCACCAAAGTCAAAATGTCATAGCTGGCCACTAGTTCTCCCAATTGATTGGTCACTTCCACATCCCACGCCACCACGCCTTGCGGAATGCCTTGCGGGCTCTTTTTGCCCTGGTCGATTTTGCGTTTGCAGGTCAGGCGCGCCTGGATGGTGTCGCCGATGCCGACCGGGTTGATGAAGCGCAGGGTGTCGAGGCCGTAGTTGGCCAGGACCGGGCCCGGTGCCGGGGACACGAACAGGCCGGCTGCTGCCGACAGCACGAAGTAACCGTGGGCGATGCGTTTGCCGAATTGCGATTCCTTGGCAGCGATGTCGTCGAAATGCATGTAGAAGTGATCGCCGGACAGGCAACCGAAGTTCACCAGATCGGCCTCGGTCACGGTACGACGGTGGGTCAGCAGCGATTCGCCGATCTGCAAATCCTGGAAGAAGCGGCGGAACGGGTGCACTTCGGTTTCGATGACTTTGGCGCCGCGCACGTATTCGCCGGTGACGGCGGCGAGCATGGTTGGCGAGCCTTGCACCGCCGCGCGTTGCAGGTAGTGTTTCACCGCGCGCAAGCCGCCGAGTTCTTCACCACCGCCGGCACGACCTGGGCCGCCGTGTTTGAGTTGCGGCAGGGGCGAGCCGTGGCCGGTGGATTCGGCGGCGGATTCGCGATCCAGCACCAGCAAGCGGCCGTGCCAGGCAGCGGCGACCGGGATAGCCTTGGCGGCGATCTGTGGGTCTTTGGTGATCAAACTGGCCACCAGGCTGCCTTTGCCGCGAGCGGCCAGGACCAGTGCTTCATCGAGATCGTCGTAGGCCATCAGGGTGCTGACCGGGCCGAACGCCTCGATGTCGTGAGCGCCACCTTCGGCGTGCGGGTCGCGGGCCTGCAGCAGGGTCGGCGCGAAGAACGCACCCTGGCTGACGTTTTCACCGCGCGGTTCGAAACCGTCGCGGGCGCCGAACAACATATCGCTGCTCTGCAACAGGCTTTCAAGACGCTCGGCGACGTCTTTTTGCTGATCGTGGGAGGCCAGCGGACCCATGCGGACACCTTCCACCGACGGGTCGCCGACCACGACTTTTTTCAGTCGATCCCGCAAGCGAGTGGCGACCGCATCAATGTGTTTGGCCGGGACAATCGCGCGGCGGATGGCGGTGCATTTCTGCCCGGCCTTGGTGGTCATCTCGCGAGCGACTTCCTTGATGAACAGCTCGAACTCTTCGTCGTCCGGGGTCACGTCCGGGGCGAGGATTGCGCAGTTCAGCGAGTCGGCTTCGGCGTTGAACGGCACCGAGTTGCGGATCAGGTTCGGGTTGACGCGAAGTTTGGCGGCGGTGTCGGCGGAACCGGTGAAGGTCACCACGTCCTGGCCTTGCAGGCGATCCAGCAAGTCTCCGGTGCTGCCGATGATCAATTGCAGGCTGCCCGCCGGGAGCAAACCGGATTCATCCATCAGCCGCACCACGGCTTCGGTCAGGTAGCTGGTGGCGCTGGCCGGTTTGACGATGCACGGCATGCCGGCGAGAAAGCTCGGCGCGAATTTTTCCAGCATGCCCCAGATCGGGAAGTTGAAAGCATTGATGTGCACCGCCAGGCCGCCGCGTGGCACCAGAATGTGGGTGCCGGCGAAGGTGCCGAGTTTGCTCAGCGGCATCGCCGGGCCTTCGTGGACGATGTTGCCCGATGGCAATTCTCGGGAACCGAGGCTGGCGTAGGTGAACAGCGTGCTGTTACCGCCTTCGATGTCGATCCAGCTGTCGGCGCGGGTGGCGCCGCTGTGGTGGGAGATCGCGTAGAGCTGTTCTTTGCGTTCGCTCAGGTACAAGGCCAGGGCCTTGAGACGCTGCGCCCGTTGCTGGAAGTCCAGTGCCATCAACCCGCTGACGCCTTGGCGGCGACCGTGCTCGATGGCTTCGGCGAAGTCCGGGCGTTCTTCATGGGTACGCGCAATCTCATGACCGTCGATGGCGCTGCGCAGCTCTTGGGCACCGTGTTTACCGATCCAGCGACCGGCGATGAAACTTTGCAGGGTAGGGGCGTGAGGCATCACGATTGCTCCTGGTTGTGAAAGGTTTTGGCGCGACCGTGACCGCGCCATTCAGGGATTACCAAAGTGCCAGGGTGTAACCGACAATCAGCCGGTTCTCGTCGAGGTCGGTGGTCAAGCCATTGCCGGAACGGAAGGTCACGTTGCGCCAGCGCAGGCTGACGTCCTTGAACACGCCGCTCTGGATCACGTAACTGATGTCGGTGTCGCGTTCCCGCTCGCGGCCGTTGTCGACGCTGCCGGCCTTGACGTGGTTGCCGTCGGTGTACCGGGTCATGAAGGTCAGGCCGGGGATGCCTTGCGCCGCGAAGTCATAGTCGTAACGCAGCTGCCAGGAGTCCTCGTCGGCACGGGTGTAGGTGTTGAAGGTCACCAGGTTGACCACGTACGGATCGCCGCCGTTGAGGAACGGAAAGGCGCTGTCGCCGGACAACTGCTGATAGGTAGCACTGACCTTGTGGGCACCGTGGGACACTGTGAACATGCTGTTGAAGTTGCGGTTGTCGATGCGCCCGGCACGCTCGGCGCCATCGCCCCGACTGTCGAAATAGCGAATGTCGCTGCGCAGGTTGAAACCGTTGCCCAGCGGTTGGGTGTGCACCAGCCCGACGAACTGCTGACGATAGATTTGATCGAGCTTGCCGTAGTAGTAGCTCAGGTTCAGTTGCGGGCTGAAGGCGTAACTGCCGCCAGCGAAGTCGAAGTGGTCGCTGCTGGCGGCGCCGTAGCCGATGTCATCGTTGCTGGAGGAGTCCCGCAGGTTGGCTTTGGTCAGGCGCCCGGCGTTGACCGTCAGGCCACTGATTTCCTGGCTGGTCAGTAATCCGCCCTCAAAAGTCGAACCCAGCAGGCGGGTGTCGTTGTAGGTCGCCACCGGCAGCAAAGGTTGCAGGGTGCCGAGTTTCAACACGCTTTTGGACACCCGCAGCTTGCCGGTCAGCCCCAATTGGCTGAACTCGTCGGCCGGCTCATGGCTGTTCGGGCCAAACGGCAACAGCCCGGTGCCACGGCGATCCGCGCTGGAATCGAGTTTCAATCCAAGCTCTCCAAGCGCGTCGAGACCAAAGCCGAAGGTGCCGTCGGTGAACCCGGACTCGATGCGCGCGGTGAAGCCCTGCGCCCATTCCTCGGCCTTGGATTGCGGCGCGTTGTCCTGACGGAAATCGCGGTTGATGTAGTGGTTGCGCATTTCAATACGGGCCTTGCTGTCGTCGATGAAGTCGGCCATGGCGCAGGGCGCGACCATCGGCAGACTCAATGCGGCGGCTAACGAAAACAGTGATTCGTAAGGTGCGGTACGTGCGGGCTTCATTATTTTTATTCCCTGACATCGGATCGATCGTTGTTTAGTGCTTGCTGGCGCCGGAGGCTCCGATGCCGGTCATCGAACGGATGAACTGCGCCAGATAACGGCCACGCTCAAGGGAGGCACGGGGCGAGGTGTCGGTGACGGAAAATACCCAGGCGCTTAAGAACGCCAAGCTCATGGAGAACAGCGCCGGGTTGGAGTAGGGGAACAGGGCTTTGTCGTGATGCAGTACGTTGACCCACACCGCCGGGCTCAGTACCAGCAGGACAATCGCCGAGGTCAGCCCTGCCAGGCTGCCGGTGACCGCGCCGCGAGTAGTCAGGCCTTTCCAGTACATCGAGAGGAACAGCACCGGGAAATTCACCGACGCGGCAATGGCCAGCACCAGGCCGGAGAGGAACGCGATGTTCTGCGATTCGAACAGCAAGCCAAGGATGATTGCCAGCACGCCGATGCACAGCGTGGCGATCCGCGAGACGCGAATTTCCTGCTGCTCGCTGGCCTGGCCCTTGCGCATCACGCAGGCATACAAATCGTGGGACACCGCCGACGCGCCGGACAACGCCAACCCGGCGACCACCGCCAGAATGGTGGCGAAGGCCACCGCCGAGATAAAGCCGAGGAACAGGTTGCCGCCGACGGCTTGCGCCAGGTGCACGGCGATCATGTTGCCGCCGCCGATGATCGCGCCGCTGGCATCGCGGAACGTTGGATCGGTGCCGACCATGACGATGGCGCCGAAGCCGACGATGATCAGCAGCAAGTAGAAATAGCCGATGAAACCGGTGGCGTAGAACACGCTTTTACGCGCTTCCTTGGCATCGCTGACAGTGAAGAAACGCATCAGGATGTGCGGCAGGCCAGCCGTGCCGAACATCATGCCCAGCCCCAAAGAGATCGCATCGATCGGGTTGGACAGCAAACCGCCCGGCGCCATGATCGCGTTGCCTTTGGCGTGCACGGCGGTGGCGCCGGCGAACATCGCTTCGGTGCTGAAACCGAAATGCTTGAGCACCATGAAGGCCATGAACGTGGTGCCGAACAGCAGCATCACCGCTTTGATGATCTGCACCCACGTGGTGGCGAGCATGCCGCCGAAGGTTACGTAAAACACCATCAGCACGCCGACCAGCATCACCGCGTAGAGGTAATCGATGCCGAACAGCAACTCGATCAGCTTACCGGCGCCGACCATCTGTGCCACCAAGTACATCAGGGCTACGGTCAGGGTGCCGAAGGCCGAGGTCAGGCGCACCGGGGTTTGTTCCAGGCGATAGGAAACCACATCGGCGAAGGTGTATTTACCAAGGTTGCGCAAGCGTTCGGCGATCAGGAACAGAATGATCGGCCAGCCCGCCAACACGCCCAGTGCGTAGAGCAAACCGTCGTAACCGTTGAGGAACATCATCGCCGAGATGCCGAGGAAGGAGGCTGCGGAGATCATGTCGCCGGCGATTGCCAGGCCGTTCTGGAAACCGGTCATGCCACCGCCCGCGGTGTAGAAATCACTGGCGGAGCGGGTGCGCAACGCAGCCCAACGCGTGACGCCGAGGGTGAACAGGACGAACACCAGGAACATGCCGATCGCGTTCCAGTTCAGCGGGCGGGACGCGCCGTCGGCGGCTGCCGCAAAGTCAGCGACAAAGGCCAGAGGCAGCAGGAAAAACCCAAGAAGCCGGCTCATCGTGCGCACTCCTGTTTCAGCTTTTCGTTGAGCGGATCGATCACGTTGTTGGCGCGATAGACGTAGAAACCCGTCAGCGCGAACGCCAACACCACGATCACCACCCCGACCAGCATGCCCACGCTGGTTACGCCGCCGCTCAGGGATTGGCCGAGGGTGCTGGGGGAGAACGCCACCAGCAGGACGAAGCCGAAATAGATCACCAGCATGATCAGCGACAGCGACCAGTACAGGTTTTGTTTGCGGCGTACCAACTGGATGAAGTCGGGGTGCTGGCGGATGAGTTCTACGTCTTTGGGGGGCATGGCGCGCTCTCGTTTTGTTGTTTTTGTTGTGGGGTGAAGCAGGTTGTGGGTAATGCCCCGGCCTCTGTAGGAGCGAGGCTTGCCCGCGAAAGCGGAATATCAGGCGACATCGAGGGTGAATCTGATGGCCTCTTCGCGGGCAAGCCTCGCTCCTACAGGTTTCGGGTGGGGCTGAAATCAGAGTTGGTCGAAATCCAGTACGACCTTGTCGCTGATCGGGAATGCCTGGCACGACAGCACATAGCCGGCGGCGACTTCGTAATCTTCCAGGGCGTGGTTGCTGTCCATTTCCACTTCGCCTTCGATGACCTTGCATTTGCAGGTCGAGCACACCCCGGCCTTGCACGAATAGGGCAGTTCGGCGCCTTGGGCGTTGCCGGCATCGAGGATGCTCTGTGTGTTGCGCGGCAGATCGAAGGCCAGGGCGCGACCGTCGCTGATCACGGTGATCTGGCTGACCGCCGCATCAACCTGGCGAGCGGCCTCGCGGGCCTCGCGGGCTTCGCGTTTTTGCTGGCTGCCGGCAGCGGCAAACAGTTCGAAGTGGATACGCTCAGCCGGCATGCCTTTGGCTTTCAGGCTGTCGCGCACGGTTTCGGTCATCTCCTGCGGGCCGCAGATGAAGGCGGCATCGAGGGCTTTGACGTCGAGCCAGTGGCTGAACAGTTGCTCGCACTTCTCGGCGTTGATCCGGCCGTTGTACAAGTCGACATCCTGCTGCTCGCGGCTGAACACGAAGATCAGGTTCAAGCGCTGCAAGTAGCGGTTTTTCAGGTCTTCGAGTTGTTCGCGGAACAACGCGCCGGAGCTTGAGCGGTTGCCATACAGCAGCGTGACGCGGCTGTGCGGTTCGGTTTGCAGGGTGGTCTTGATGATCGAGAGGATCGGTGTGATGCCACTGCCCGCCGCAACGGCCAGGTAGTTGCCATGGCGAGTCGGATCGAGTTCGACATGAAAGTGCCCGGCCGGCGGCATCACTTCCAGGCTGTGCCCGGCCTTCAGCTGTTCGTTGGCAAACGCGGAAAAACGTCCGCCGGCCACGCGCTTGATGGCGATGCGCAGTTCACCGTCATTGACCCCGGTGCAAATCGAATACGAACGGCGCACTTCTTCGCCGTCCATCTGCGTGCGCATCACCAGGTGCTGGCCCTGGGTGAAGTGAAAACTGTCTTGCAGGTGCTGCGGAATCTCGAAGGCGATGGACACCGCATCACGGGTCTCGGTGCGCACGTCCTTGATGGTCAGGCTGTGAAATTTACTCATTTTTATTCTCCAGCTGGGACGGTCGATCGCCGCTCAGATGCACTTGAAATAATCGAACGGTTCCCGGCAATCGCAGCAGCGGTACAACGCCTTGCAGGCGGTGGAGCCGAACTCGCTGAGCACTTCGGTGTGCGTGCTGCCGCATTGCGGGCAAGCGATCACCGGGCTTTCGCCAAGCAGGCTGCGTTTGCTGGTGCTGCCGTCGGGCGGTGCGATGCCATAGGCGCGCAGGCGTTCGCGGCCAATGTCGGTGATCCAGTCGGTGGTCCAGGCCGGGGTCAATTTGCGCTGCAGTTGGGGCGCCTTGAACCCGGCGAGTTCCAGCGCGTCGCGAATATCGCTTTCGATCACTTCGGTGGCGGGGCAGCCGGAGTAGGTCGGTGTGACCACCACGTGCAGATGCCCGGCCTGCCAGTCGAGATAGCGAACGATGCCGAGGTCGACCACGCTGACCACCGGCACTTCCGGGTCCATGACTTGCGCTAAGGTCGCCCACGCGGCGGCCAGGTCGGTCGGCTGTGCCGGCCGTGCGCCCTGGTCGCTGGCGATCAGCTCACCAGGTCGCATCGGGGTACGCTCGGGGCAGGAACTGCATCTCGGCCAGCAGAATGCCGAGGTGTTCGGTGTGCAGGCCCTTGCGTGCATTCAGGTAGAAATAGCTCGGCGCGGCGGGCACGGGCAGGGTGGCGCTGGCGAAGATTTCGCTGACCTTGGCTTGCCACGCTGCGGCTACTTGCGCGGTGTCCGGGGTGATGCCGGCCTCGCACAGGCGTTGTTCGCTGTCATCGGCGCTGGTCAGTTCGACGGTGAAACGCCACACCTCAGGAATGGCCGCGAGCATGCGCTTGTGGCTTTCCTCGGTGCCGTCACCCAAACGCTCAACCCACTCGCCGGAGCGGCGTAGGTGATAGGTGACTTCCTTCAGCGCTTTGGCGGCAATCCCGGCAATGCGCTCGTCGCTGGACTGGCTCAGTCCGCTGAGCACTTGCAGGTGCCAGGCGTCGTACAGAAATTGCTTGAGGATGGTCACGGCGTAATCGCCGTTGGGTTGTTCCACCAGCAGCAGATTGCGATAGGCGCGCTCATCGCGGCGGAACGCCAGGTGATCGGCGTCGCGACCGTCGTCCAGCAGTTCGGCGGCGTAGTCCAGCCAATTGCGTGCCTGACCAACAAGGTCGAGGCCGACGTTCATCAGCGCCAGTTCTTCCTCCAGCGCCGGGGCCTTGCCGCACCATTGGCACAGGCGCTGGCCCTGGATCAGGGCGCTGTCGCCGAGGTGCAGCAGGTATTCGATCAGATCAGTCTTATTGTTCATGGTCGACCTCACATGTGCCCGACTTCGGCCGGCAGCTCGTAGAAACTGGCGTGGCGATAGACCTTGTCGTCCGCCGGGTCGAACAGCTGGTCTTTTTCATCCGGGGAGGAGGCGGTGATCAGCGCCGAAGGCACCACCCACAGGCTCACGCCTTCGCTACGGCGGGTGTACAACTCGCGCGCGTTCTCGATGGCCATGGTGGTGTCGGCGGCATGCACGCTGCCGACATGTTTGTGGTTGAGGCCGTGCTTGCTGCGCACGAAGACTTCAAAAAGGGTCCATTCAGACATTGCAGTGACTCCACATCAGGTGGCCGATCAGGCGGCGTTCTTGTTCTGTTTTTTGCGAGCGTGGGCGACCGCGGCTTCGCGGACCCAGGCACCGTCTTCAATGGCTTTGCGGCGGGTGGCCACACGTTCCTGGTTGCACGGACCGTTGCCCTTGAGGACTTCGTAGAATTCACTCCACTGGATTTCACCGAAGTCGTAATGACTGCGTTCGGCGTTCCACTTCAGGTCCGGATCGGGGCAAGTGCAGCCTAGCAATTCCAGTTGCGGGATGGTTTGGTCGATGAAGCGCTGGCGCAGTTCGTCGTTGCTCTGGCGCTTGATTTTCCACGCCATGGATTGGGCGCTGTTCGGCGAGTGTTCGTCGCTCGGACCGAACATCATCAGCGACGGCCACCACAGGCGGTTGATCGCGTCCTGGACCATGTCTTTTTGAGCCTGATTGCCGTGGCGCATCATGGTCAGGAGGATTTCGTAGCCCTGGCGCTGGTGGAAACTTTCTTCCTTGCAGATCCGCACCATGGCCCGGGAGTAGGGGCCGTAAGAGGTGCGCTGCAACACCACCTGATTGACGATGGCAGCACCATCCACCAGCCAGCCCACCGCGCCCATGTCGGCCCAGTTCAACGTCGGGTAATTGAAAATGCTCGAGTACTTGGCCTTGCCGCTGTGCAGCTTGGCGATTTCTTCGTCGCGGTCGGCGCCGAGGGTTTCCATGGCGCTGTACAGGTACAGGCCGTGGCCGGCTTCGTCCTGGATCTTGGCCATCAGTTGCAGCTTGCGTTTGAGCGACGGTGCGCGGGTGACCCAATTGCCTTCGGGCAGCATGCCGACGATTTCCGAGTGGGCGTGCTGGGAGATCTGGCGGATCAGGGTTTGGCGATAGGCATCAGGCATCCAGTTTTTAGCTTCGATCTTGATTTCTGAATCGATTTTTTCCTGGAAGGCGCGTTCCTGGTCGGACATTTCCGAGAGGTCTTTGATGCGCTTTACGCCGGTTTCTACGAGCTGTGCGTACATTTGGGGTCTCCCGCCTTGAATCTTGTCGAGGGCATGGAGAACTTTATAAGCGATACAGAAATTAATATCAAACATATAATAACGTGTCGTATGTGTTTTTGTATCGCTTTGGGGTGAGTGGTTGAATTGGGGGTTTATCCGTTGCTGCGGTAACGGCCGCTGACGCATTTCCCTGTAGGAGCTGGCTTGCCAGCGAAAAGGCCCGTTCAGGCGATAAATATGTCGACTGCCCCACCGCTTTCGCTGGCAAGCCAGCTCCTACAATTCGGTGTCGTATGGCGGAACCGGGATAACTTAAAAGAAACCCAAAAAAAACCCCGCAAAAGCGGGGCCATAAAGGGTGCAGCAGTCATGCTTTCGGGCGCTTATCCATCACGTGACAAGCCTTCCCCTCAGACCGCTTGATCGAATGCACTGGCTGCAAAACAATCCGCGAACTGATCCCGATATACGTCTTGATATGTCGACTCAACTCCGCACAAATCGCCTTCTGCTGATCATCGCCCAGGTGCTGATGCTCAGCCTTGAGCTCCACATGCACATCCACACTGTCCAGATTCCCATTGCGATACAGATGAATCTCATAACACTCTGAAAGCTGTTTGATTTTCAGCACCTGCTCCTCAATCTGCGTCGGGAACACATTGACCCCACGAATGATCAGCATGTCATCGCTGCGCCCGGTGATCTTGTCGATCCGCCGCATCGGCCGCGCAGTCCCCGGCAGCAAACGCGTCAGGTCACGGGTGCGATAGCGGATCATCGGCAACGCTTCTTTGCTCAGTGAGGTGAACACCAGTTCACCCATCTGCCCGTCCGGCAACACTTCACCGGTGACCGGGTCAATGATTTCCGGATAGAAGTGGTCCTCCCAAATCGTCGGCCCGTCCTTGGTTTCCGCGCATTCCATGGCGACACCCGGCCCCATGATTTCCGAGAGGCCATAGATGTCCAGCGCAGTAATGCCCAAACGGTTCTCGATGGCGCTGCGCAGTTCGGCGGTCCACGGCTCGGCGCCGAAGATGCCCAACCGCAGGGCCAACTTGTGCGGATCAATGCCCTGACGCTCGATTTCATCGGCGATGTTGAGCATGTACGACGGCGTGACCATGATGATGTCCGGCTGGAAATCCCGGATCAGTTGCACTTGTTTTTCGGTCTGGCCGCCAGACATCGGAATCACCGTGCAACCCAGGCGTTCGGCACCGTAATGCGCACCGAGACCACCGGTGAACAGGCCGTAGCCATAGGAAATATGCACTTTGTCGCCACGCCGCCCGCCCGCCGCGCGGATCGAGCGCGCGACCACGTTGGCCCAGGTATCGATGTCGTTCTGCGTGTAGCCGACGACGGTCGGTTTGCCGGTGGTACCGCTGGACGCGTGCAGGCGCACCACGTCATGCATCGGCACGGCAAACATGCCGTAAGGGTAGTTGTCGCGCAGGTCGGATTTGGTGGTGAAGGGAAACTTCGCCAGGTCTTCCAGGCACTTGATGTCATCGGGGTGCACGCCTAGCGCATCGAAGCGTTGACGGTACAGCGGCACATTGTTGTAGGCGTGGTTCAGGCTCCAGCGCAGGCGTTCCAGCTGGTGCTGACGGAGTTCGTCGATGCTGGCGGTTTCCAGCGGGTCCAGCACGGGATCAAGCACGGCTTTGGCAATCGGCATGTTCATAACTTCACTCGAATTATTTTTGTGTTTCAGCCCTTTTGCACAAGGGCTTTGAGTGCATGCCCCAAGGATACCTCTCGGCTCCTCGGGAATCGCGGTTCTTTAGTCGCAGAGGCGCTCGATGATCAGCGCGATGCCCTGGCCGACGCCGATGCACATGGTGCACAAGGCGTAGCGACCCTGACGTTCTTCCAGTTCATGCAGCGCGGTGGTCACCAGTCGTGCGCCGCTCATCCCCAGCGGATGGCCGAGGGCAATCGCGCCGCCGTTCGGGTTGACCCGCGCGTCGGTGTCACTCAGGCCGAGCTCGCGCAATACCGCCAGACCTTGCGCGGCAAAGGCTTCGTTGAGTTCGATCACGTCCATGTCGGCCAGGCTCAGGTTGGCCAGTTCCAGCACCTTGCGCGTCGCCGGCACCGGGCCGATGCCCATGATCCGTGGTTCAACCCCTGCGGTAGCCATCGCCACGACCCGGCCGCGCGCCTTCAGGCCATGGCGTTTGGCGGCTTCCGGGCTGGCGAGCAATAGCGCGCAAGCGCCGTCATTGACCCCGGACGCGTTGCCGGCGGTGATGCTGCCGCCTTCGCGGAATGGCGTGCCGAGTTTCTGCAACTGCTCTAGCGTGGTGTCGCCGCGCGGGTGTTCGTCGTGCTCGACGACTTTGGCCGGACCTTTGCGCTGGGGAATTTCGACCGCGACGATTTCCTTGGCCAGACGTCCGCTAGCCTGGGCTGCGGCGGCGCGCTGCTGGCTGCGCAGGGCAAAGGAATCCTGGTCGGCGCGGGAGATATTGAACTGCTCGGCGACGCTCTCGGCGGTCTCCGGCATGGAGTCGACGCCGTAGGCTTTTTTCATCAGCGGATTGACGAAACGCCAGCCGATCGTGGTGTCGTAGAGCTGCGCGTCACGGGAAAACGCCTGTTCGGCCTTGCCCATTACCAGCGGTGCGCGGGACATCGATTCGACGCCACCCACCAGCATCAACCCGGCCTCGCCGCAGCGAATCGCCCGCGCCGCCGTGCCGATCGCATCCATCCCGGAACCGCACAAACGGTTGAGGGTGGTGCCGGGCACGCTGACCGGCAACCCGGCCAGCAGTGCCGACATGCGTGCAACGTTGCGGTTGTCTTCACCGGCCTGGTTGGCGCAGCCGTAGATCACGTCGTCCACGGCATTCCAGTCGACCTGCGGGTGGCGACGCAACAGTTCGCGCAGCGGCACCGCGCCGAGGTCGTCGGCACGCACGCTACTCAAGGCTCCGGCGTAGCGGCCGATCGGGGTCCGCACCGCATCGATGATCAAGGCGTCATTCATTCGGGTTCTCCTGCGTCAGCACAGCGCCGCGCACTTTGTAGGATTTGCCATGGAACAGGGCGATCAACTGGCCCTGTTGGTTTTCAATGCGTACGTCGTAGTTGCCAGTGCGACCGGAACGGCTTTGCTCGGTGCAATCGGCCGTCAAGGTGTCGCCCAGGCGCGCCGGGGCGATGTAGTCGATGCTGCAACCGATGGCCACCGTGGCTTCGTTGTAGCTGTTGCAGGCAAAGGCAAACGCCGAGTCGGCCAGCGCAAACAGGTAGCCGCCGTGGCAAGTGCCGTGGCCCTGAATCATTTCGGCGCGCACGTTCATGCCCACGCGGGCACAGCCGGGCGCCGCCGAGAGCAGGCGCATGCCCATGGCCTGGCTGGCGGCGTCGCGCTTGAACATCGTTTGCGCACAGGTGCTGGCCAGATTCATTGCTTCATGGTTTGTCATGGAATGTCCTTCCCTCAGCGACCCGACGGCGCAACAGCAGCGACGGCCGATAACGTTCTTCGCCGTAACTGGCTTGCAGGTTTTCCAGCACGGTAAGGATCTGCGACAGCCCGATGGCATCGGCCCAGGCCAGCGGACCTTGGGGGTAATTGACCCCGGCGCGCATCGCCAGATCGATGTCGGCGGCCGAGGCAACGCCTTGCAGCAGGGCCTCGGCGGCTTCGTTGGCGAGCATGGCGACGGTGCGTAAAACGGCGAGGGCCGGGCTGTCGCTGAGCAGGCTGACTTTGAATCCGGCCCGTTGCAGCAACGCTACGCCTTGTTCGAACGCGGACGGATCGATGCCTGCCGAGCAGCTGAAGGCGATCCGACCGGCCTTGCCATAGTCGAGCGCCAGGTCCAGCAGGATCAGATTGCGCAGACCGTCCTCATTGGCCCGTTGACTGGCTGTACGCCCGTCGCTCAACGCCAGCACGGCGTCGCCGACCCGCAGCAAGCCTTGGCCATCGCGCTGGATTATTTCGACGCCATGTTCGCGCAAGCGGGGAATCAGGTTTTGGGCGATGCCCAGATCACCTTCCACAACGCAGGTTTCCACGGACTGTTCGCTGCTGATTGATGAGGGCTGCGCACGCTCGGCGCCGTCGGCATAGCGATAGAAGCCCTGACCACTTTTGCGTCCCAGCCGCCCGGCGTCGACCAGCTCTTTCTGGATCAACGACGGTAGGAATCGAGTGTCACCGTAATAGGCGTCGAACACCGAACAGGTCACAGCGTAATTGACGTCATGGCCGATCAGATCGGTCAGCTCGAACGCGCCCAAGGCAAAACCACCGGCATCGCGCATCAACGCATCGAGGGTCGGGCAATCGGCGGCGCCTTCCTGCAACAGGCGCAGGCTCTCGGCGTAAAACGGCCGGGCCACGCGGTTGACGATGAAGCCCGGCGTGGAGCGGGTGTGCACCGGTTTTTTGCCCCAGGCTTTGGCGGTGTCATATAGACACTCGGCCAGCGCCGGATCGCTGGCCAGGCCCGAGACGATTTCCACTAGCGCCATGACCGGCGCCGGGTTGAAAAAATGCAGACCGAGCAAGCGTTGCGGATGATCCAGTTGCGCAGCGATGCTGGTAATGGACAGCGACGAGGTGTTGCTGGCGAGAATGCAGTGCTCGCCGCAGATGCCTTCCAACTGGCGGAAGAGGGCGCGTTTGACCTCGAGGTTCTCGACGATGGCTTCGATGATCAGCGCGCAATCGGTCAGCGCTTCGATGGCTTCCACCGCTTGTAGGCGGGCGATGGTTGCAGTGCGTGCTTCGGCCGAGAGCTTGCCGTTTTCGACGCGTTTGCCCAGTTGTCGGTCAATGCCATCGATCGCCTGCGCAGCAGCGCCGGGGCGATTGTCCAGCAACAGCACCGGATGGCCTGCCTGTGCGGCGACCTGCGCAATGCCGGCGCCCATGGCACCGGCGCCGATCACCGCGATGCGTGCATGAGTGTTCAGTGCAGTCATGGCTCAGCGCCCCTTGAAACTTGGGCTGCGTTTTTCCATGAAAGCGCTAACGCCTTCACGGTAATCCTCGCTGCGCCCGGCCAGGCGTTGCAGGTCTTTTTCCAGCTCAAGCTGCTCGTCGAACGTATTGCTCAGGCTGGCGTTGAGGCTGCGTTTGATCAGCGCCAGGCCGTAAGTCGGTTGCGCGGCCAGATGACGAGCCAGCGTCAGGGCTTCATTGCGCAGTTCAGCGTCGTCCACGCAGCGGTAGATCAGCCCCCATTGCTCGGCTTGCTCGGCACTCAAGCGATTACCGAGCAAGGCCAGGGCCTTGGCGCGGGCCATACCGACCAGGCGCGGCAAGGTCCAGGTGCCACCGGAATCGGGGATCAGGCCGATTTTGCAGAAGGCTTGGATGAAACTCGCCGAACGCGCCGCCAGCACCAGGTCGCAGGCCAGCGGGATATTGGCCCCGGCCCCGGCCGCTACGCCATTGACCGCGCAGATTACCGGCAGCGGCAGGTCGCGCAGTTGGCGGATCAGCGGGTTGTAGAGCTTCTCGATGGACTCACCCAGATCCGGCACGGCGCTGCCCGGTGCAACATTGCGGTCGCTGAGGTCTTGCCCGGCGCAGAAGCCGCGACCCTCACCGGTCAGCAGCAAGACGCGCACGTCCGGATTCTGGCGGACCTGTTTCAGCGCTTCCTTCACTTCGCCGTGCATCTGCGCGTTGAAGCTGTTCAGTTGGTCTGGCCGATTGAGGCTGAGCAGGGCGAC
Organism: Pseudomonas sp. GW821-FHT01C01; assembly: GCF_059422645.1. NCBI lineage: Bacteria > Pseudomonadati > Pseudomonadota > Gammaproteobacteria > Pseudomonadales > Pseudomonadaceae > Pseudomonas > Pseudomonas sp. GW821-FHT01C01. Next base: position 185,856 of record NZ_JBWKXF010000001.1, read on the forward strand.
GCCGGCCTCGATGGAAAACAGGATGTGTTCGAAGTTCATGGTCATGGCGCTCTCTGAGAGGTCGTTCGCTGCTTTTTTATTAGGGGCTGACTGGGTTATTGCCCGATGAAGGTCGGCGTGCGCTTTTCCTGAAAGGCCCGGATGCCTTCATCGCGGTCGCGGGTGCCGGCCAGCACGGTGAAGGCGTGGCGTTCGAAGCGCAGGCCGCTAGCCAGGTCGGTGTCCATGGCCTTGAGCAATGATTCCTTGGCCAGACGCACGGCCAGCGGTGCTTTGCCGGCAATGCTGCGGGCGATTTGCAGGGCGCGTTCGACGGTGAATTCCGGTTGGGTCACTTCACTGACCAGGCCGGCACGTTGGGCCTGGCGGGCGTCGATCGCCTCGCCGGTCAGGACCATCTGCATGGCCATGGATTTACCGACGGCGCGCAGCAGGCGTTGGGTGCCACCGGCGCCGGGCATGATCCCGAGATTGATTTCCGGCTGGCCGAAACGGGCGTCTTCGCCAGCAATAATGATGTCGGCGTGCATCGCCAGTTCGCAGCCACCGCCGAGGGCGAAGCCATTGACCGCAGCGATCAGCGGTTTGTTGAAGCGGGTGATGGTCTGCCATGACGCCTGGCGTGGGTCGTTGAGGATGCCGACCAGATTGCGCTCGGCCATTTCCTTGATATCGGCGCCGGCCGCGAAGGCTTTGCGGCTGCCGGTCAGGACCACGGCGCGGGTGTCGGGATCGGTTTGCGCTGCACTCAATTCATCCGCCAGTTCACCGAGCAATTCGGTGGTCAGGGCATTCAGTGCTTGCGGGCGTTGCAGGGTAATCAGACGGACGCCCGGCTCGAGGAACTCGACAGCAAGTGTTAGAGGCATGGCGGATGCCCTCACGGTGCACGCTCGGCTGTGATGCCGGCTGATTATTGGATCGGCCAGGTGGACCGGTTTTGCCTGAGTATACCTATAAAGCGATACGCAAACACAATATACAAACAGTATTAATGTGTCTTATTGGTCGGTGGTGTGTTTTTGGTAGATGGTTTTATAGAAGCGATTTTTACTGTTGTTACCCCGGTTTTATTGGTTTGTGTGACGAATTAAGCCGCTTCGACAAGCGAACTCGACAGCGCAGAATTAAGCGATACGTTTTTTTATCTTTATTCTGGTAAAAGTGATGTGATACAAAATATACTCATATCGGCATCGCTTTGCGAAAACGCCCGGCACTGCGCATAAAGGAACGTCCCATGACCTGCTACAGCCTCGATGGTTTGACCCCGGTGGTCGATCCCACTGCTTACGTTCATCCGTCCGCCGTGCTGATCGGCGACGTGATCATCGGCCCCCATTGCTACGTCGGGCCGCTGGCGAGTTTGCGCGGGGACTTTGGCCGGATCGTGCTGGAGGAGGGCGCCAATCTGCAGGACACCTGCGTGATGCACGGTTTCCCGGACAGCGACACCGTGGTCGAACGCAACGGCCATATCGGTCATGGCGCCGTGCTGCACGGCTGCCGGATCGGCGCCGATGCACTGGTGGGCATGAATGCCGTGGTGATGGATAACGCGCGCATTGGCCCGCGCTCATTCGTCTCGGCGGCAGCCTTCGTCAAGGCCGGATTCGAATGCACGGAACAGTCGTTGGTCATGGGCGCCCCGGCCAGCGTCAAACGCACTCTCAGCGATGAAGAAGTGGCGTGGAAGCAGGCGGGCACCCGCGAGTACCAGCAACTGGCCAAGCGTTGCCTTGAGCAGATGCAAATCTGCGAACCCCTGAGCGAACCGGAACCGGACCGCCCGCGTATCAGCGACAGCGGTTTGCGGCCAAAAGCCAACGCCCTGTAAATGCTGAACTAATGTGGGAGCGAGCAAGCCCGCTCCCACAAGGATTTCGGTATATTCCTTTTCTTTTTTTTCAGCTCGGTACACCCATGTCGTCCCTGACACCGTTAAACCATCTGATCACCCGCTTCCAGGAACAGACGCCGATCCGCGCCAGCTCCCTGATCATCACCTTGTACGGCGATGCCATCGAACCCCACGGCGGGACAGTCTGGCTCGGCAGTCTGATCCAGTTGCTCGAGCCCATCGGTATCAACGAACGGCTGATCCGTACCTCGATCTTTCGCCTGACCAAGGAAGGTTGGCTGACCGCCGAGAAAGTCGGTCGCCGTAGCTACTACAGCCTCACCGGCGCCGGTCGGCGCCGCTTCGACAAGGCCTTTAAGCGTGTGTACAGCTCCACAGTGCCGGCGTGGGACGGTTCCTGGTGCCTGGTGATGCTCTCTCAGTTGACGCAGGAAAAGCGCAAACAAGTGCGTGAAGAACTGGAGTGGCAAGGTTTTGGTGCAATTTCGCCGGTGGTACTGGCTTGCCCACGCAGCGACCGTGCTGACGTCAACGCGACCTTGCTCGACTTGGGGGCTCAGGAAGAGACCATCGTTTTTGAAACCACCGCCCAGGATGTGTTGGCGTCCAAGGCGCTGCGCATGCAGGTGCGCGAGAGTTGGAGCATTGAGGAGCTGGCAGCCCACTACAGTGAGTTCATTCAGTTGTTTCGCCCGCTCTGGCAAGCGCTTCGCGAGCAAGAGAATCTGCAGCCTTCGGAGTGCTTCCTGGCGCGAATCCTGCTTATTCATGAATATCGAAAGTTGCTGCTGCGCGACCCGCAGTTACCCGATGAGCTATTGCCCGGGGACTGGGAAGGGCGTGCGGCACGGCAGCTGTGCCGCAATATTTACCGGTTGATCTACACCAAGGCCGAAGAGTGGCTGAACAGTGCACTGGAAACGGCCGACGGCCCGCTGCCGGACGTCGGTGAAAGTTTCTATCGGCGTTTTGGCGGGCTTAAATAGCCTGCCATCGTTCAGGGAGTAATCGCTGTTCAGGAGATCCGAAGCGTCCCGATTTATCGTGGATTGGCGTAGATAATAAAAATAAGCCTGCGTGAGGCCTGACATGATTTCTACAACTGCACATCGCCGTGATGGGTTTGATCAGTGGATCCATCAGATTAATCAGATCTGCGGCGCCTTCAATGCACAAACCTTGGGTTCTGAGTTTTCCGGCCAGATCCGGGAATACCAAAGCGGCGCGTTGAAGCTCAGTTTTGTCGATGCCTGCCAGGCTCGGCTGTACCGCACACCTCTGGAAGTCGCCGCTGGTGAAGGGGGGAAATACTTTGCGGTATTCCAGCTCGATGGCACTGCCGGTATGGCCCAGGGCGACAATCGGGTTTCACTGTCAGCCGGTGATATCACGCTGATTGACGCTTCACGCCCCAGCGACTTCACCTACAGCGAGAACTCGCGGCAGTTGTCGCTGATTCTGCCGTACCCGTTGGTTGAGCAGACCCTGCGCTTCAATCAAGTCAAGTGCGGTCATCGGATTGCAGCGACTTCACCTATCGCGGTGCTTTCTCGCCACCTGATACTGGATGCCACTCGCCAGAAAAACCTGAGCCAGCAGGAAAGCGAAGCGACCCTGGAGGCTGTTGTCAGCCTGCTGCGCCCGGCTATCAGCCATACCGATGACTGCAATGATTTGCATGAGCGAATCTTCCGCAAAACCCTCGACTACATTGACGATCATATCCGTTCGGAAGACCTCTGCCCTGAATTGCTGGCGCGGGAAGTCGGCGTATCGATGCGTGGCCTTTATCGGATGTTTGCCAAGAAGGGGCTCGTGGTCGCGCGATACATCAAGAATCGCCGTCTGGATTTGTGCGCTGAATCCCTGCGCCAATCGGGCACGGAGCAGAAACTGTCGGCACTGGGTTATTCGTGGGGCTTCTCCGACTCGAGCTACTTCTCCACGGCGTTCAAATCCCGCTTCGGGATTTCTCCTGGGGAATACCGCAAGCAACACGCGTGAGTTTAATACCTTAATGTAGGGCGCCTGCTCTCCTCTGAAATCAAAAGATCGCAGCCTTCGGCAGCTCCTACATTGGCTGCCGAAGGCTGCAATCTTTTGGAGCACGTTTATTTCGGTGCGTTCAAGTTCAACGTGGGTGTTTCATCGAAGAAGTTCCAGGGTTTCAACAGCACATGAACCCACTCGGTTGGCATGATTGGCCACTCTTCGGCCCGGGCGATGTGGGTGGTGCCGGTGGTCAGCCAGACCACATCATCGGTATTTTCGATCGACTGGTTGTCCTTGGTGAACTGCCCTAACCCAGCGTCTTTGTCTGAGCGATTAGGGTACTTGCCTTCGGGGTACTTCTCTTCAGGATTGTAGCGAGTCACCCAGAGTTGCTTGTCCATGAAGCTCAGGCGGTGATAGAGCCATTCGTCTTTGCCGAAGTTGGCGCCTTTGGCTACCGGGTGAGTACCGCCGGCATAAGGAATCAGCTGGTAGGAAACCGGGTTGCCGACTTTGTTTTCCTTGCTGGAGTTGGTCATAAGGCGGACGGTCGACGGGTCGAACTTCTGTGCGGCCTGCTGTTCAGTGCCGACCACTTGTTGCTCGGTCTGCATCGTACTGGTCCGCGGCCCGTCACGGTCGTTCGGAGCAATCACCGGGTTCACTTCAACCATTGAGTTGTTCTCACCGTCCACATCCATGTCCAGACGGAAGTTGTAGATGTGTTGGTGGGTGGTGCCTACGATGTTGTGGTCCAGAAGGGTGCCGTAGCGTGTGTCTTCTTTCGCCGTAGCCTCATGCATGTTTTTCGATTTCACACCCTTGACCGCTTCGATACCGGTGGCGCCGGCATCGATGCCGATGGTCCCGTTCTGTTGGAAGACCCAGTCGAAGATGTAGTCGTAGTTGCCGACGGTGCTGATCCAGCGCACCACCAGTTCGCGGCGCTCGGTGCTGAGGTTGGGCTGGCCCATTTCCTGGTGTTTGTATTCCGGGCCGGCGTAGCGCTCGAACACGGCCATAGCGCGCGGAATCGAGGTCGGTGCGCCCGTGTAGTCGGCAATGGTGGCGTCCAGCAGCACGGCGTTTTCCGGGGCATCTTTGCCGCGAGCAATCGGCGAGGTCAAGGTGCCCATGCCGTAGTCACCCGAATCCAGGTAGGCCTTGAAGTACCAGCCGACGTCGGGATCGCCGTAAGGCACGATCATTCCGCCCAGCGAGCCCTCGTACATAATCTTGCGTTTCTTGCCCTTGTCGTCATAGGTGACCGTGGACAGGATCGGGCCGACCCGCGAATCGAGGCGAACGTGAAAGTCCCAGTTCTGCCAATGAATACTGTTGCCGGTAATGGTGTAGTTTTTCCCCTCGGGCTCAATGATTTCCAGCGGCTTGACCTGCGTGCCTTTGCGACCACGCCCGTCATAGGGTGTTGGCTTCATCGGAACCGGGATGACGGCCTCGTCTTCGATCTTGATCAGTTTCTTTTGCTCCAGGTCGACAATCGCGACCAGGCCCTCGATCGGGTGCGCCCAGTAGTTGCCGTCATCGGTATTGAGGTAACTGACGATTTTCAGCAGTCTTTTATCCTGCGCCAGGCCGTCTTTGCCGTCGAAGTAGCCGACCGTCAACGGGGTGGCCACGACCTTTTTGACGTCGGTGATGCCGCGCTTGGCCAGTGCTTGCGCGTATTCCGGGCTCGATTCAATGGCCGACTGCACAGTGGCGAAGTCGTCCAGCAAGACCATGCCGTGAGCGCCCTCGACGGGTTTCCAGGACTTGAGTGTCTTGCTGTCGAGATCGACCAGGCCCTCGATTACATGCTTGCCATCGAGCACCACGATATTGGCCTGGCGAGGCTGGGTTACGTTCTGGCCGGTGTAGACGAAATTCCAGACCTGATCCTTGGGTGGTTCATTGACAGAAACTTCGGTGAAACGAAAGCCGGGCTTGTAGTTGGCGGAATTCTTGACGATATCCACCGCCGCCTTGATTTCGTCGGCGCTCAGGGGGTTGAGCGGGTTAGGGCGGGTCTCGACGACAAAGGTCTTGTCCAGGCCGGACTGGAATACCTGGTTGATGAGGTCCTTGGACATGAACGCAGTCTTGCCTTTGAATACCACCGGTACGGATAACTCCATTCGCTTGCCGTTGAGCACTGCCGCCTTGCTGTAAGGCTTGACCTTTACGTAGGCGCCGTCCTTGGCGATGACGAACAGGTTGGCATAGTTGTCCCATTTGACCGTGGCGCCAAACTCCTCAAGGGTCGATTGCAGAGGTACCATTTCGGCAGCGGCCCCATGGGCTTCTGCATTGGGCAGCCAGCAAGGCAGGCCGAGCGTGCCCAAGGTGATGGCCAGCGCGAGTCGAGCAAGCGGTTTTCTTTTTAACAGCGCTACGGACGTGAACATTTCTGAGTTCCTTGAGACGAGCCGAGGACAGGCACGTATGCACTTTGCTACAGCTGGTGGGTGACTTCTTTTTGATTCTTGCCAGAAGCTTTTTGCTCTGTGCCTAAATCAGCTTTCCCGGCTGGTGATCATCAAAGGTGAGAATAGTCGGGGCTGAGTTCAAGGAGAAGGCTGTTGTAAAGGTGGCGGGTCCAGCCATCCGAATCCAGATTGGCAGGGATAGAAACCGGTCTGGCACAGACGAAAAATCAAACACGCAATGGCTGATTTAGGCTCTGACTCAAAGCACTGTTGAGTGGCGGCGGTGCAGCTATTTTCAATCATCAGCGCGAGGCAAGGATCATGAATCAAAACAGGGTCGTGACACTGGACAGGGTCAACTCTTTCTTGAAGAGAAGCCACGGTTTGTATATCGATGGCGGTTGGGTGAGCGCTCAGTCCACCAGCACCTTGCCGGTCTACGACCCTTCAACCGGCCTTCAGATCGCCTCCACCGCCGACGCCAATGAGTTCGATGTGCAGCGTGCAGTGATATCGGCCCATAAAGCCTTTCGCTCTGGTGTATGGTCCCGCCGTCTACCCGCAGAGCGCGAGCGCATTTTGCTGCGCTATGCCGATTTGCTCGAACAACATGCTGAAGAACTGGCCCAGTTGGAAACTCTGGAGCAAGGCAAATCGATTGCTGTGTCGCGGGCCTTTGAAGTGGGCTGCACGTTGAACTGGATGCGCTATTCCGCAGGGCTGGCCACCAAGATCTCGGGGCGCACGCTGGACCTGTCGATCCCTGTTCCCGCCGGGGCTCGATATACCGCGTACACGCGCAAGGAACCCATCGGTGTGGTCGCCGGGATTGTTCCCTGGAACTTCCCGCTGATGATTGGCATGTGGAAGGTGATGCCGGCGCTGGCGGCCGGTTGCTCGATTGTTCTCAAACCCTCGGAGATCACTCCGCTGACGTTGATGCGCATGGCCGAACTGGCCACCGAAGCCGGTGTCCCGCCGGGCGTGTTCAATGTGGTGACAGGCAGTGGCAGCGAGTGCGGCAGAACCCTGACCACCCACCCGCTGATCAGCAAAATCAGTTTTACCGGTTCCACCGCCACGGGTAAGGGCATTGCCCGCAGCGCCGTCGACCGACTGACCCGAATTACCCTTGAGTTGGGCGGCAAGAATCCGGCCATCGTCCTCAAGGACGCCGACCCTCAGCAGGTGGTTGAAGGCTTGATGATGGGCAGCTTTCTGAATCAGGGTCAGGTGTGTGCTGCGAGTTCACGCATTTACGTAGAGGCTCCTTTGTTCGACCGACTGGCAGGTGATTTCGAGCTCGCGGTCAAGGGGCTTTCGGTAGGGCCGGGCATGGACCCGACCACGCAAATCAATCCGGTTGCCTCTAAAGCGCATCAACTGAAAATCGAGTCCTACCTGGCAGAGGCGCTCACTCACAATGCTGAGTTGATCAGTGGCGCAAGGGGGCCGGACTCTGAAGGTTTTTACGTTCCACCGACGCTGCTGATCAACCCCGACGACAGTCTCTCGCTAACCCGCGACGAAGTATTTGGCCCCGTGGTAACCCTGACGCGGGTTGCCGATGCCGAGGAGGCGCTGGCCAGGGCCAACGATAGCGACTACGGGCTCACGGCCAGTTTATGGACTGGCAGTCTGTCGGCAGCCATGGACCTGACACCCCGTATCGAGGCCGGTACGGTATGGGTTAACAGCCACACGCTGATTGACGCGAACATGCCTTTCGGTGGTTTCAAACAGTCTGGAACCGGGCGGGACTTCGGTGTCGATTGGCTCGATGCGTTCACTGAAACCAAGTCAATTTGCATCCGACATTAATCCTTCATGACTGACGGTGGTTCACAGACGTGTTGTAAACCAGCCACCGTAATACCGAGACTGCGCCCGACACATCGTGGCGCTTGGCAGAGGGATTCAACTACTCTATGGCGATGAAGAACAAAGGGATTACCTGGAAGTTCTGAAACCTTCGAAGAGTTCATCACCAAGCCCCAAGCCTACGTGAACGGCACTTACATGCCGTTTGCCGGCCTCAAGTCCCCTGAAGATCGTCACCTCCTGGATTGCTATCTGTCCGGGCAGCATTGATCTCATTGGCCGCTCGCTCGACCTGAAAGGGTCGAGTGAGTCGCTGCTTCGATCGCATTATTTTTACATTCGTGAGCAGCGCTTGCCCATTAAGGCCAGAGGTTCAATTGCTATCGGCAAGCGCCGAAGCTGACACTGCGATGCAGCTGGTCGCTATCCATTTTCGGCACAATTTCCAGGCGGTCACTGACACGGAATGGAACTTGCGTAAGCCTCAACCTGTAAGCCTTGAGTACGGACAGGTTTCTCCAATGAACAATAATAATATCCTGGTACAAACGATCTCTGGATTCCCGACGGAACAGGCATCCTATCTCCATCGAGTCCAAACCAGCGACATCGATGAACATGCTCACAATCTGAGTGGTTGGCGGATAGGGTATGAGCAGTTGAGCCCCGGTCGCTTCCAGGGAGAGCTGATCGAGTTTCGGTCTGACTGGATGCAACTCGTCCGCGACCGCTCTAATCAGGCCATGACCAAAAAAGGCGCGGCCAGGGAAGGAACGATTACCTTCAGCGTGCCTCTGAGCAATCACGGTGATGTCTATTGTTCCGGGCATCTGATTCGTGAGCCAAGTGTGCTGGTGGCACACGGTGACAACCTGCCTGAGATACGTATACCGCAGACCATGGATGTGCTGATTGTGGCTATAGAAGAGCAGGCTCTTGAGTATGTGCTGGGGTGTCAGGGTAGTAGTTTTCGGATTACTGATTTTCCCACCTGTTACCGGCTCGGCGACTCAGCAGTGGGTGGCGAGCTTAAAGTACTATTCGATGAGCTACAGGAGGGCGGCCAAAGTGGGGATGTCCTGTTGGGAAATGAGTCGATTCGCCGTGGTATCCGCGATGCGGTGATGTTGCATCTACTTGACGTTGTTGCGCTTGATCAAACGCCACCGCTCAACCCCACGGCGCGCAAACGGATGGTCGACCGGGCTCGTGAGTATGCCCTCAGCCACCTTGATGAGCCGTTCTCGATCCTCGATCTATGCAACGGTATAGGGGCCAGCCGACGCAAGCTTCAGTATTGTTTCCAGGAAACCCTAGGGATCAACCCGGTGGCTTATTTACGGGCTCTGCGCCTTAATGCGGTGCGCCGTGAACTGCGAGAGAGCACGTCTTCGGTCTCTGTACAGAAGGTCGCTGCACGTTGGGGGTTCTGGCACTTGAGTCGGTTTTCCGGTGATTATCGGGCTATGTTCGGGGAGCTGCCTTCGCAGACGCTTCATCGCTGAAATCTTTGCCGATATCGGATAACCCTCGCTCGTCCTCGCTCCCTAGGATGACCCCTACACCAATTGGGTGAGAGGGGCATTCGATGAATCATAACCATAAATCAAACGTTAGAAGGCATACGCTGGTTGCTCTGGGGCTGCTCGGCCTTTGCGCAACGGCTGAGGCGACTGAAAATGGAATACCGACCACTGCGTTCGGTGTTTATGATTTCGGCGCAGGGATGATGCCGCCTGCGACACCCAACGGAACCCTTGGCCTGCGCACGGCTTATTACTCGGCCAACGCCCAGAAAGATCGTCACGGACGTTTGTTGGATAACAATTTCTCTTTGGACGTGTTGACCCTCGGTCTCGCATACGTACGTATGACGGATAACACCGTGCTGGGGGCCCACTATGGTTTTGGCGGCGTGGTGCCGTTCTTCAAGATGGATGCTTCGCTTGAGGTGCCGACCCCGGGTGGACCGCTGCAACTGAAAGCCGATCCCTTTCGCATGGCCGATTTGCTGATGTCGCCCTTGATCCTGCAATGGAACCTTTCGCCGAATCTGTTTATCAATGCGCAGTTTCAGATCATGGCTCCCACCGGTGACTACGACAAAAATCGCCTGGTCTCGCCAGGCCTGAATCACTGGGCGTTTTCGCCAATCGTCAATGCAACTTACATCACCGACAGCGGCTTCGAGGTGTCGTCCAGCTTTCAAGCGGACATCAATACTCGCAATCAGGCGACCGATTACAAAAACGGTGTCGAGTATCGGCACGAGTTCGCCGTAGGGCAGCATGTGGGCCCCTGGACGGCCGGTATCGGTGGTTACTACTACCGCCAGTTCAGTGATGACGACGCCCCCGGTCTGGAGGGCGGCCATCGCGCCCGCGTCATGGCCATCGGGCCGGCGTTGAGCTACTTCAAACCGGGGCTGCCACCTGTCTGGCTGCATGCCTACAAGGAATTTGATGCGCGTAACCGTCCCGAAGGTTATGCCTTCGCCTTGCGTATTTCTCAAAGCTTTTGAAGTGGCTGTGATGCGCTGCTTCTGCGCGTCGGACTTTTCGATTGCCTGACGTGTAAAAAGCGATCTGGTCCTGGGGCCCATGAGCCTTTTTTCCTAATGATGATATCTGCGAGCCAACCTCCTATGACGACTGTTCAAAATACTGATGCGGATCTGATTTTTCTCAATGGCGCCATCTACACGATGAACGCTGATTGCCCATGGGCCGACGCGCTGGCAATACGTGACGGTCGCCTGATTGCGGTGGGAAGCGAGGCCGCTGTTCGTGCAGCAGTGTCGTCCCGGGCACGAGTCATCGATCTCCAGGGGCGGATGGTCATGCCCGGTATCATCGACGTGCATAACCATTTCCTGTTTGCCGGACGCGCAGAGCTATATGAAACGGGTTTTCCTCCCAACCTCTCGCTTCAACAGGTGCTCGAGCAGGTTCGTCAGGCAGCTATGAAGCAGCCGCCCGATGGCTGGGTAGTCGGCGGTATCTGGGGCAGCGGCCTGCTCGGCGAGTTGACGTTGGAGGCCCGCAAAGCCTTGGATGAGGCTGCTGGCGGCCGGCCGGTAATGCTTAGGGACGACTCGCACCACAATCGCTGGGCCAGTTCCGCTGCCTTGCGTCTCGCCGGCATCGATGCCACCACGCCGAATCCGCTCAACGGTGAGATCGTTCGCGATTCTGCCACTGGCGAGCCGACGGGCCTGCTGCTGGAGGCGGCCTCATCGCTGGTCGAGGCCGCCGTGGGCAAGGCGCTCGCATCGTCGCCGCAACTTGACATTGATGCCGGCGCGCATGCCTTGCGTCGACTCAATGCTTGCGGCATTACAGGGTTGCAGGAAGCACTCACGTCGCGTCCGGTGATGGATGCGGTCAAGGCGCTTGCCGATTCAGGGCAGTTGACGGCGTGGGTCGTAGGTTCGCTGCCCGTCGTAGAGGCGGCACTCGCGCCGGGCGAATGGGGCGAAACCTTGTTCGCGCTACGTGATAGCTATCGCAGCCGTCATTTCCGCCCCGATGCCGGCAAGATCTTCCTTGACGGTGTACCGACCACGCGTACCTCGGCAATGCTGGAACCCTATCTACCCGATGCCCTTCACGCTTGCTGCTTTCGCGGCGCGACCCTGCTGAGTGTGCCGCAGTTGGCGCGGGCTTTATCCGACTGCGAGGGGCAGGGTATCGCTGTGAAAATCCACTGCACAGGGGATGGCGCTGTACGTGCTGCACTCGACGCCATTGAGGTCGTGCGCAGCTTCAACGGCCCCGGGGTGATGCATCAGATTGCCCACGCGAGTTTTATCCATCCTGACGATATACCGCGCTTCGCCGAGCTCAACGTGGCCGCAGATTTGTCGCCCATGCTTTGGTTTCCGGGCATCATCATTGAAGCGATTCGTGCGACCGTGCCGCCGGAGAGGGCAGAGCACTATTGGCCAAATCGCGACCTTCACGAGTCGGGTGCGCTGATCGCTGGTGGATCGGACTGGCCGGTGATACCGGATCCGAGCCCCTGGACCGGGATTCAGGGCATGGTCACCCGACGCGATCCCAGCGGGCAGTTTCCTGGGGCGCTTTGGCCCGAACAGGCGCTTGATCTGGCCACGGTGTTGCGCGCTTACACGCTCAACCCGGCGCGAGCGATGGGCATCGCAGACGAGACCGGCTCAATCGAGGTTGGCAAATCCGCTGACTTGATCGTGCTCGACCGTCATTTGTTCAACATCCCGGTCGACGAGCTGGCCGCGACTCGCGTTCTGGCGACCTGGTTCGAAGGCCGTATCGTGTATGAGCAGACGCCATGAAGGACGTTGTCGATTCACGCCTACCTGTGACGTTGTTGACCGGTTTTCTCGGTAGCGGGAAAACCACCGTGCTGAATCACCTGCTGCATCTTCCGGAATTGGGGAACACGGCGGTCATCATCAATGAGTTCGGAGAGATCGGGATCGATCACCTGCTGGTCGAAGAGGTGAGTGAAAATCTTCGTGTACTCAACAGCGGTTGCCTGTGTTGCACGGTACGTGGTGACCTGGTAGATACGCTGCTGGAGCTCAGTGCCAGGCGTGAGCGGGGGGAAATCGCCGCGTTCACGCGGGTTGTCATCGAAACCACCGGGCTGGCCGATCCAGCGCCAGTGCTGCACACCCTGATGGTCGACCCTGACGTCACTCGGCTCTATCGCCTTGACTGCGTTGTGACGACGGTGGATGCCGTCAATGGCGCGGGCACCCTTGATCGTCATACCGAAGCAGTGAAACAGGCTGCGGTGGCTGATTGTCTTCTGCTGACCAAGACCGACCTGGTGGCTGTCGATGTAATCGAGACCCTGAGTGCGCGTTTGCGTGCCCTCAATCCCACCGCCCCTATACGATATGTGGTCGACGGCAATGTCAGCCCCGGCGATGTGCTGGGGGCCGAAGAGTATGACCCATTGTGCAAATCGGCCGACGTCGGCGCTTGGCTGTCAAATGAGAAACGCCGTGATGGCCATCACCATCATGGGCACCATCATCATGACGTGAACCGCCATAGTGAGCGCATCAGGGCTCATTGCATCGTGCTGGATGAACCGGTGGAGGAGGCTGCCTTTTTCCACTGGCTGGACCTGATGGCGTCCATGCGCGGCGAAAACCTACTGCGTGTGAAAGGTCTTGTGCAACTGGCTGAGCGTCCTGAAGAACCGCTGGTCGTACACGGTGTGCAGCACGTATTTCATTCACCGCAGCGACTGCCGACATGGCCTTCGGCTGACCGGCGCACGCGCATCGTCTTCATTACACAAGGCATCGACTATGCCGATATCGCGCGCACCTTTCAGCAGTTCGTTGGTGTGCGCCTGAACGACGAATATTCACTTCAAAGATGGCCGCTTAATTCAGAACCGGGGGTAACCACATGACGTTGAAAGACCAGATCCAGGCTGCCGAAAATTTGCTGGTTGATGCCGTTGCCACGGGAGATAGCAACAAGGTCATCGACCTGTACACCGAAGATGCCTGTTTGTTGGCTCACGGTGTTCCTACGCTCTGAGGCAGGGCACAAATCGCCACGTTCTTTGACGATATTTTCGCGAAGGGTATCCGCCCTCATTCGTTCATACGATCGTGGAGATTGGGGACCGGCATTCGCTGACGGCAGGGGAGCTTGTGGAGCTTCTCGGCCTGGAAAAATCCACCGTGAGCCGGATGGTGAGCAAGCTCATTGAGGCCGGCGAGATCGAAGAGGTTCCTCACGAGAACGACGCGCGCTCCAAGAAACTGCTACTCACGGCGCAGGGCAAGATGACCTTGCAAGCCATCGATTCGTTCGCCACGGAACAGGTGGGCGCTGCCTTGGCTAACTTGACGAATGTGCAACAGCAGGCGGTAAGTGATGCCATTGCCAATTATGCCATTGCCCTGCAAGCCCATCGGATTGGTACAGCGTCGCAACCTACGGCGCAAGTTGTCATTGCTCGGGGCTATCGTCCCGGAATAATCGGCCGCATTGTACAAATGCATGCTGACTACTATGCAAGGCATTCGAACTTCGGCCAGATGTTCGAAAGTCTGGTTGCATCAGACATGGCGCAATTGATGGGGCGTTTGCACAATCGACGCAATGAGGTCTGGGTAGCTTTGGATGGCCAGCGTATTGTCGGTTCCATTGCTATAGACGGTGAAAGAGAGGGCGGCGCGGTGATTCTCCGCTTTTTCATTCTTGATGACTTGGCGCGAGGCAAGGGGGTAGGCAAACGATTGTTGGCTGAAGCAATAAAGTTCTGTGACGAGCACGACTTTTGCGCGACGCGGTTGTGGACGTTCAAAGGTCTTGATGTGGCTCGTAAACTGTATGAAAACGTTGGTTTTAAACTGGAACAAGAGCAAGAGGGGCAGCAGTGGGGGGGGGAAGGGTTATCGAGCAGTGTTTCGTCCGATCTGGCAAGGCCGCTACGCCCACTTGAGAGACATCCATCGCAAAAAAAACCCGGCATTTGGCCGGGCTCTCCATGAATGCAGGACATCGTTATCATCTACGCCTCATGGCCGCCAGATCCCGACATCCTTCGCATCCACCGCCTTGGGCAACAAGCCGGCGGCAAAAAAAGCATCGGCGATTTTCTGTTGCTCACCCAATTCATCGCTTTTGACCGGCTGTACCTGATAGCTGCGATGGCTATTGGCGGTCTCGACCGTATCCAGGCCAAGGTTGCCCCACAACGGGCTCAACACCTGAGCCGCTTCACGGGGATTGGTTTTTACCCAACTACCGGTTTTCTCCAGTTGGTCGTAGACCAACTTGAGTACTTGTGGGTGCTCCTTCGCGTAGCTGGTGCTGGTCAGATAGTAGCGTTTGTAGTTGGCCAGGCCTGCGCCGTCAGCCAGCGTGCGGGTCGGCAGTTGCCGTTGGGCGCTGGTGAGGAAAGGTTCCCAGGTGACCCAGGCGTCGACCTTGTTGTTCTCGAAGGCGGCACGGCCATCGGCGGGCGACAGGTAGGCCGGTTGAATGTCCGAAAACGCCAGGCCGGCTTTTGTCAGGGCGGCGATCAGCAAATAGTGGCTGCCGGCGGCTTTGGTGACGGCGACTTTCTTGCCTTTCAAATCTGCCAATTGATGCAGGGACGAGTCCTTGTGCACGACGATGGCCTGGGCCGAAGGCGAGGGCGCTTCCTGGGCAAAGTAGGTCAGTCTGGCCTGCGCGGCCTGGGCGAAAATCGGCACAGTGTCCGCCACGTCGGCGCTGATATCGACATTGCCGACATTCAGCGCTTCCAGCAAAGGCAGGCCGCTCGGGAACTCATGCCAGCTCACGTCGATGTTCTGTTGCGCGAGAGTTTTATCCAGCGTGCCTTGAGTCTTCAATAAGGTGATGAGGGTCGATGACTTCTGGTAGCCGATCCGCAGCGTTTCCCGCGCATGGGACGGCAGGGAGAACGTGACGGCCAGCGCAACGACCAGACCGGCCAGCACCGGACGACGGAGTTTTGCTTCAGTGTATGGGGTGGATTTCGACATGGCACGCTCGATATCAGGAAAGGAAAGGTTCAACTGTTTAGAATCATATGGTTATAAAAAATACTTTATAAATACTTTATAAGAATTAGCTTAGTGGCGTTTTCTTCCGTCAGAACGCGTACTGCAAACGGGTGTAGTAGTACCCACCCGTGAAGCCGAACGGTGAGAAGCTGCCCCAGTTGTCGCCGAACGAAGAGTTGGGTACACCGATATGATCGGGGTATTTGTCGAACAGGTTCTGCGCGCCGACGGCGACAGTCAGCTGTTTGGTCAGTGCGTACGCGACATCGAGGTCGGTGATCCATTTGGCCGAATACTCGCGATCCAGGCTCGGATCGGCGGAGCTGTTGACCTCGGTATAGGTGCCGAAACGGGTCAGGCGCAGGTTGACGTCGAAGTCGTGGATCGCCCAGTCGGCGGAGAAGATCGCCTTGCTGCTGGGGGAGGTTTTGGTGATTAGCGCACGGGCCTGGCGACCGAGCAGTTGATAGCTGCTGTTCAGGGCCGTGAGTTGCGACGGGGTATCGTTGACGCTGAGGATTTGCGTGTGGTTGTAGTTCAGCGCCGCGGTCCATCTCACCGAGCCGAAGCTGTTCAGGTTCTGCCGGTAATTACCCACCACATCGACCCCTGACGTGCGAGTACTGGCGCCGTTGGTGAAGAACTGCGCGCCGGCGGTGGCGGGTACGCCGATACTGTCGAGCAAGGCGGCAACACCCGGGCCCTGGAAGCGCTCGCTGAGTACCAGGCGATCACGCAGGTTGATCACGTAGCCGTCGACGGTCAGGCTCAGATCTTCGCTGGGCGTCAAGGCGAAACCAAGGCTGAAGTTTGTCGAGCGCTCGGGCTTCAACGACTCGGCCCCGAGCGCCTGGGCTCCTGTCGAATCCACCGGCAGAATCACGTAGTTGTAAGACTGGTAGACGCCATTGATGGTGTCGAACCCGGTCGAGCGTGCAGTGAACACCTCGTTGGCCAGCGACGGCGCACGAAAACCGTTGCTGATGGTGCCGCGTACCGAAAATACCGGGTTGAACTCGTAGCGGCTGCTGATCTTGCCGCTACGCGTACTGCCCACGCCTTCGTTGTAATGCTCGTAGCGCGCCGCGACGCCCAGGTACCACTGCTCGACTGGGTAGAAGCCCAGGTCGATGTAGCTGGCGACGTTGTTGCGGCTGACTTTTTGCTCGTCGTCAGGGGTTATGCCGTTGGTGACCTGGGCACCTGGATCCGGTCGTTGTCCGGCGCGCGGATGGCCGGCCGGGAACACGTAGCCGCCGTTAATGTAAGAGGCTTCGGAGCCCGCCCGGGTCTCGTAGCCATCACGTCGATGCTCGAAACCGAAGGCGACATCCAGTGGCTTGGACAGGCCGATTTCGTAACTGTTTTTCAGGTCCAGGTTGGTGGTCCACTGATCGGCGATAAAGATACCGGACGTGAATTTGTTCGGCGTGTTTTCCCCCAGAGAGGGGTTCTGGTTGTCGTAGGTGCGTTGCTTGGCATAATTGCGTCCATAAGTGCTGCTCAAATCCCAGGCCCAACCGCCGATGCCGATGTTGTCTCCCCTGGCGCCGAAGGCGGACTGGAAGTCGGTTTCGTTGATCAGCCAGTAAGGGCTGTAACCGTCGGGGAAACCGTTGGGACCGGTGGTGATGGTATTGCGGCCGCTGGGAAGGCGGAAATTCTGGCCGTCGTTGTTTTCCCGCGCGGCCAGGGTTGAGAACGAGTACAACGTGACCGCATCGTTCAGCGGAAGGTCGAGGTTGTAGGCAGCATCCGCCAACTGGCTGCGTGGCAAGCCGTAGCCTTTGTAAGTGTGATGGCTGGCCGTGGCCTCACGCGGGTCGGGTGAACCGTCCGCCAAGGGGTAGTAATGTGAGCTGTAACCGTTGCTGCCGGCTTTGTTGTCACGTTCCTGGTAGCGGGTATCGAGTGAGACATTGAGCACGCCGGCGTCCCCGACTTCGAACCCATAGTTGAGCGCCTCCTGGCCGGTACCGCGTTTGCCGTCGTAGTTCTGGCCCAGGATCGTGTCCGAGCTGCCGCCGGTGGTCTGCTTGAGGATGATGTTGATCACCCCGGAGATGGCATCCGAACCGTACTGGGCGGCCGCGCCGTCACGCAGCACTTCGATATGATCGATGGCCGCCACCGGGATCAGGTCGAGATCGCTGGGCGCAGCGCCGCTGTTAATGCCGTTGATGTTCAGCGTCGCACTGGTGTGCCGGCGCTTGCCGTTGACCAGCACCAGCACATGGGACGCGGTCAGGCCGCGCAGGGTGGCCGAGCGCACCACGCCGCTGGCATCCCAGCCCGCGCGGTCTGGCAGGTTGAAGGAGGGAATGAATTTACTCAGTGCCTCCAGCAGGCTCGGTTTGCCGACCGCGCGCAGTTGATCGCCTGTGACCACGTCGATCGGTGTCGGGCTGGTGGTGACGGTGCGTTGCTCGGTGCCACGGTTGCCAGTGACGACCACGGTGTTGAGAGTGGGTGAGCTGCTTTCGGCGGCCTCAAGGTTAAACGAGGCGAGGCCGCAAGCGATGGACAACGGAACTAATAAAGGACGATAGGTTGGCGCCGTACGGCGCGCCGGGCAGTTGACCATGAAGGTAAAGCTCCTGAATGGTGGGTGAGTTCCGTGTCACTTCTTGCGAGCGGCGACGGCTTCGATTTCGACCAGGCCGCCGGGCAGCGGCAGGGCCACCACCTGTACGGCGGTGCGTGCCGGCTTGTTCGGTTGCGCGGCGCTGCCGAAGAACGGCGTGTAGCCTTCCTGCAATCCGGTGAAATCGAGCTTGCCGCCCTTGGCCGGGTCACCCACCAGGAACACCCGCAGTTGCACCACATCGCCCAGCCCCAGACCCTGACTCTCCAGTACGCCCTTGAGCTTGTTGAGAATCGAGGTGGTTTGGGTCGCGGTGTCGCCGTAGGCGGCAAAGGAATCCTTCGCGGCTTTCGGGTCGTGCAGGTCGGCCAGCAACCCACTGACGAACAACAGGTCGGTTTGTGCAGGCACCGACACGGCCAGCGAAATCGGAAAGTTCGAGTTGGGCAGGGCGATGCGTTTGATCTCGTCGGCCTGGCTGCCAAGGGTGGTTGCGGTCATGAGGATTCCTGTTAGCAAAGTGATGGCTTTCATCGTTCAGTCCTTTTCTCAAGTGAGTCAGGCGGCAACGCCCGGTTGGTTGCGTTCGGCATGCCGGCCAATCAGCGAAACGATGCGCCGCGCCGAGTCGGCGGCGCTGTTCTGCCAGATGCCGACGCCGCCATGGGCCAGGGCATCGCTGGCCAGATAGGTGCGGCCCTGGGGCTCGTTGAGGATCTGATAGGCGCTCTCGCCGACTTCGTCGTTGACGATCCACGGGCCTTTGCTGAACGGCACCTTGGCCCAGTTGATGGCCACCGGTTTTTGCAGCTTGGCGCTGTGTCCGGGGTGCAGCAGTTCCACGGCTTGCCGGGACGAGGCGAACTGTTCGGCGAGGGATTTCTTGCTGAAGGCCTGGGCCGATTCGCTGGTGTTATAGGCAGCCACTAAAATGCCCTGGGCACTGTTGAGGCGATCGCTCGGGTACCACAAACCTTTGACTTCATGGTCGAGGTAAGACAGACCGCCGTAGATGTTGAAGTCGGTCTCCCAGAACCGTGGCGATTGCCAGGCCACCTTGTTCGCCTGATCGCTTTGTGCGCTCTGGATCGCTTGCTTGAACGGCTGGCTGAAGTTGCTCGGCAGCTTGGCCAGCAGCGGCAGCGGTACGGTGACGATGGCGTAATCGGCGTTCAGGGTCTGAGTGGTACTGGTCTTGCGATCGCGGTAGGTGATGCGGCTACCTTGCTCGGAAGTCTGGATGTCGCTGACTTCGGCATTGAAGCGCACTGCGTCCTTGAGCTTGTCGTAGAACGCGTAAGGAATTCGGTCCATGCCACCGACCGGCTGGAACATGGTCGAGGAGAATTCCGGAATTTCATCGAATACCAATGCGCCCCAGAGCTTGGGGTTGAGCAGGGTATGCAGTTCCAGCGGCGCACGTGTAATGCCGGTTTGATCGCCGGCACCGGGCACTCGTGTATACCCCGAGCGCACCGAGCCTTTGTATTGGAAGTCGGCGTTGAGGTCGCCATAGACCTTGAGGAAATTCAGCAGCGCCTGACGGTCGTCGGCGGTCAAATCCTGGTCCAAAGCTTTGCGGCTGACGGTCCGCGCCAGCAGTTCGGACAGTTGGCCACGGGTGTCGTTGACGGCCTGGCGCAGCTGGAAGGCGGGTTGTTTCGGGTCCGGCAAGGCCAGTGCATTACGGCTGCTGTTGACCAGCACCTGGAGCTCCACACCCAACTCACGGCAGTAACCGAGGATCGTCTGGTGATGGCTGGGAATGCGTGCGGGACCGGCATTGAAAAACTGCCCGTCATCGAAGTCGACGGTCTGGCTGACGCCGTCGTCGAAATCAACTTTGGTGCCGCGACGCAGGGTCCAATTGCGACCGCCCACCCGTTCGCGGGCTTCGAGAATGGTCACGGTAAAACCGGCCTTGCGCAGTTCATAGGCGCTGACCAGCCCGGAGATCCCGGCGCCGACCACCACCACATGTTTGCCCTTGCCACTACTGCCCAGTTGCAACGGAGTGAACGTCGCAGCTACGGCCTGAGGCGTGAGCCCCAATGCACCGAGGGCGCTGACGGCAGCGGAATAGCCACCGACGGCGGCAATGCGGGAAATCAGTTCCCTGCGAGTGAAAGCCATAAAAGTGCTCCTTGGCATGTTTGTCTGTAAGGGGGTCAAAGGTCATAGCGCACGGACAACAAGAGGGTTCGCGGATCGTTGATCGCGTAATAACGGGCGCCACTGGACGGTACGAAACCGACCGATTGCGGGTACGCGCGATCGAGCAGGTTTTTCACCGCGAGCGTGGTGGTCCAGTGACCGTCACCGGAGATGTAGCGGGTGTTGGCGTTCCAGAAGGTCTGCTGGGGGATTTCCTGGATGTCGTCGTTCAGCGCGTTGGCGAAGGACTTGGTCTGGAATTGCGCGTCAGTGCCGGCCAACCAGGTGCCAGGCAATCCAGCCGGGATCGTGTAGTTGAGGCCGACGCTGGCGTTCCAGCGCGGTGAAAACACCAGCTGCTTGCCATTGGCGTCGACTCCAGCGCCACCGGCGTTTTGGAAGTCGTCGTACTGGCTTTCCAGGTAGCCGACATTGGCGGTCAGTTGCAGGTCGTTGGTCAGTGCCGTCAGCGTTTCCAGCTCGACGCCATAGGTGTGCGCCTTGCCAACGTTGGTCCGCAGGCTGACACCGAGTGCCGGGTCATAGGCATTGGTCTGCAGGTCTTTGTAGTCGTTATAGAACAGTGCGAGGTTGGCGCGCAGGCGACGGTCGAAGAAGTCACCCTTGAAGCCGGTTTCCCAGGTGATCACGTCTTCCGGTGAAAACGCCTGTTCGGCGGCGGCCTTGGTCGGCGCGCGGTTATCGTAGCCGCCGGCCTTGAATCCCTTGGCCACGTAGGCGTACTGGTTCAGGTGCGGGGTCCAGGCGTACTCGAAGCCGAGTTTCGGGCTGGTGGACTGCCACGACTTGCTGGAGTCGGCGGTGAAGTTGGTCCCGGTGATCTGTCGCGTAGTGGTGATGGCGTAATTGGTGTAATCGAAATTCTTGTGCTCGCGGGTAAAGCGCAGTCCGGCGATCAGCGCTAGCTGTGGCGTGATGTTGTAACTGCCTTGGCCATAGAGGGCGTAGCTCTCGGTATTGGTTGTGCTGTATTGGCCCTGGCCGATCACCCGGTTGCGTGCGATGGAAAAGGTCAGGTTGTCGCGCTCGGCGTCAAAAGATTCGCGGTACAGGTACAGGCCGGTGCTGAAGCTGAAATCGTCGTAGTCGCCGTTGAGCTGCAATTCCTGGGTGGCGTAGTCCTGGTTGTAGTTGATCAGGTTGTTCTGAATCAGGGCTGCTTGGCCCGAGTTGTCATAGTCCACAGGTTGGTTGAATGCGGAATAGGCCGTCACCGATTTGACGTTCAGATGATCATCAATCGTGTAGATCGCGCGCAGCACCGAGCTGCCCTGATCGAGACGGTTTTTCGGATTGAGGCTGCTGTAACTCTTGAATTTGTCGAAGTGACCGTTGACATCGAACGGCGTGTAACTGGTGGTATCGCCACGGTCGAAGGTGCCGGCCAGAGTCAGCAGCACGTCCCAGGGCGAATCGTCGGGGTTGTAGCGCAGCTTGCCGCGGTAGGACTGGATGTCGATGTTGTTCACATCCGTGCCGCGTGTCGGGTTGGAGACGGTGCCGTCACGCGTCAGGCGAATCGCCGAGAAGCTGCCAAACAGCGCGTTGTCCACCAGCGGGCCGCTGATCAGCAAGCGGCCGTTCTGCGCGTTGTAGTCACCGGCTCCGAGTTCGAAGAAACCACGGGTTTCCTGGGTCGGGTCGCGGGTAATGACGCGGATCGCACCGGCGCTGCTGTTGCGCCCATACAGCGTGCCTTGCGGGCCGCGCAGGACTTCGACGCGTTCGACGTCGTTGAAGTCGAGCATCGAGGAAATGGCCCGCGGGATGTACAGGTCATCGGCGTAGACCGCGACGGCCGACTCCTGGATCGGGTCGGTTTCACCGATGCCACGAATCCCGTAGGTTTGCGCGCTGTAGGAGATCGACTGGCGGCTGAGGGTCAGGTTTGGCACCTGTCCTGAGAGGTCGCGAATGCTTTTGATCTGTTTGTCTTCGAGGGCTTTTTCGTCGAACGCGGAAATCGCCAGAGGGGTTTTTTGCAGGTCTTCGCTGTGGTGTTCAGCGGTGACGGTCACAACAGGCAGGGCACCATCCTTGGTGTTTTCTTCGGCGTGGGCCGACAAGCCGAATATCGCCAGCGACACGGCCAGCGTCAGACGGTTTGAACGGAAAGTGTTGTGCATGGTGAACCCCGGGTGTGTAAGTGCTGCGTTGGCGTTGTCGGTTTTTGTGGGCAAAGCGTTGCCGGGGCCATGGTTTGAGGACCATGGCGGCGGTGGCTTGAGCCGGTTTCTGGTTTGGATGCAGCGGTTGACCGTGGAGTGGTGTCGGCCGGAAAAGCGGTAGTTCCGTGGGCCTCCACCTGGTCAGGGGTCGGTGATGGTTGTAACAATATTTATATAAATAACTACTGTAAAAGTCCGATTGGTTATAAGTTAATTATAAAAAATAAACATTATATGGTTGATGTAAATGCGTAATTCTGATGTTGTATCCGGTAGCCATTCACAATCCAATGTGGGAGAGGGCTTGCTCGCGAAAGCGGTGTACCAGGCAACATAAATGTCGACTGACACACCGCTTTCGCGAGCAAGCTGAACTGGTCAACTAATTTTGGACACCAGTTACGGTTTCATGCCGCCAGTTTCTCCATAGCTACCGGCGACCGGTAGTCGTTGTAGCTATGGAGCCTGACGTTGTTGTAACGCATCACATAACGCTGCACATCCACCCGCGCCTCATGTTCCGAGCGGTAGCCATCTTCTGGTACCCACTCTGACTTGAGGCTGCCAAAGAAACGCTCCATCGGAGCGTTGTCCCAGCACTCACCTTTGCGACTCATGCTTTGCAGGAGGCCATGTTTGCGCATTTCTTTCCTGAGTTTATGACTGGTGTATTGGCAGCCCTGGTCAGAGTGAAACAGCACCTCTTTTGGCCGGCCTCGCAGGTCGACCGCCATCCGCAACGCTTCGCAGGTCAGCGTGGCATCGGAAATCATCGAAAACGACCAGCCCACGATCCTGCGGGCAAACAGGTCCAGCACCGCCGCGAAATACATCCAGCGCGTGCCGACTTTGATGTAGGTCACATCGCCGCACCACACTTGGTTAACCGCAGTGACATCAAACTTGCGCTTGAGCACATGCGGCGCCACCAGCGCCTCAACGCCGGAAGATTTGTACTTGTGCCGCCGCCGTTGATGACTGGCAACACCGGCTTCGCGCATCAAGCTGCGAGCCATATGTCGCCCGACACGATGCCCCTTGGCTTGCAGTTCCTTGGACAGGGTGCGAGACCCTGCGGACGCTCTGGATTCCTTATGATGCTTGACCAGCACGGCCTTAAGTTTCTCCCGTTCAGGATTCACCTTGCCCTGGCGCTGACGCCAGGCGTAAAAGCTGCTGCGGGTGACTCCAAACGCCCGACAGCAATTGTTAACGCCGTACTGCTCGTCCAGCTCATTGATCAGCGAGAATGATCTTTGGAGTCCAAAAGCAGGAGAGCACTGGCCTTTTTTAGGATTTCAATGTCCAGGTCTTTTTGCCTGAGCAACGCTTTGAGCTGCTGAATCTCCCGCTGATCGGCGGTGATTGCCTTGGCCCCCACCGGGGTCGAACCCAAGCGTTCTTTGCGAACCTGGTCGACCCAACGGCGCAAGGCCGTAGGGCCAATATCCAAACTGGCACAAACATCGGGAACTGACTGGCCCTCGTCCAGCACCATGCTGGCGGCCTTGAGTTTGAACTCACTGGAATAAGACTTACGCATAGCCAAACACCTCAGATTTGGGCGCCATCATAGCGCCCGATTGAAGTGTCCAAAATCATTAGGCCAGTTCAAGCCCGCTCCCACAATGATTGGGTTTAACTGAAAGGCGCTGCTATTAATACCCGCGTTGAACGTTGGCTTGGTTCTCCAGTGGCAGACCACTGAGGAAACGTTCGAGGTTTGCCAGGAAACTGTCGGCGATTTCATGGTGACTGTTGCTGGAAATCGCCGAGGTGTGGGGCGAGAGGCGCACGCGTGGATGGGTATAGAGTCGGTGTCCGTCCGGTAGCGGTTCGGGTTCGGTGACGTCCAGCGATGCCAGACCGATGCGTCCGGTGTCCAGCACTTCCAGCAACGCTTGATGGTCGAGCAGGCCTCCCCGGGCGATGTTGATCAAGTGCAAGCCAGGTTTGGCGCTGGCGAGCACCGCACTATCTACGATGTGTCGAGTTGCGTCGGTCAACGGCGCGGCCAGCACCAGATGATCGGATCGCGCAAACAGCTCGTGAATATCCCGCGCCGCTTCGACGCCTTCAACCTCGAACGGCGCCTGATTCTGCCGCAGCGCAAGCACATTGATGCCTAGGGCGCGGGCCTTGATCGCCAGGCTGCGGCCAATGGCGCCAAAGCCGAGAATCCCCAGAGTGCTGCCCTTGAGCGGCGTCAGTGCCGTGAAATTCCATTGCGAGTCATGCACCCAAATGTCCGGCAGGTGCTTGGCTGCGGCGAAGATCGTAGCCAGGGCGAATTCGGCGATGTTTTCGGCGGCGCTGCCCCGTGAGGTGCTCACCGGCGGGCCGTTGAACAGCCATTGCGGGTAGAAGTCGATGCCCGACGACACCACTTGAATCCATTGCAGTCCATAGGGCCAGCCCGGTGGCGGTGTGTCTGGGGCCTCATAGCCACGCACGTTGATTGGCCGCGCCAGCAGAATGCCGACCTCGGCCGGCAAGTCGCTGGGCACCCCGGCTGGCACGCCGATGACGCGGGCCTCGGGATGGGTTGGTCTGAGGCGCTGGCGGATCACTTCATTGAAGTCGTCATCCAGTTGGCTGGCGATGACAAGCTGGCTCATGGGCGCTCCTTGGACTTGGATGGGGACTGGCGTTGGGCGAATGCGGCTTTACCGACGCCTTGCAGGATGGCGTCGTTTTGCGGGGTGTGGACGCGGCTGCACAGCACGTCGCGGTAATGCCGTTGCAGAGGATGATTACGTGACAGGCCCGGATTGCCGGACGCCTCGATGGCCAGCTCGACGGCACGAATTGCATTGCCGGTCACTAGGTATTTCAGCTGTGCCGCGTTGCTGGCCGGCGTGTGGCCCTCGGCGGCGGCATCGAGCAAACTGCGGTTGGCGAACAGCAAAGTGTCGATGTGGCCGACGGTTTCCTGAAAGCGCGGCAGGGTCGACAACGCTGCGCCGAGGTTGGACGGCGCTCGGGTTTCCAGCCATTGCACCAACCAGTCGCGGGCGGCCTGGGCAACGCCGTCGTAGACCGACGACAGCAACACCGACATCCACAGAAAACCATCGCCATCGAGTTCGGGTTGCGGCGCGCTCCAGCGGCTGACGCTGACCGCATGATCCAGCGGCACCAGCACGTTGTCGAACACCACCTCATGGCTGCAAGTGGCGCGCATGCCCAGATGATCCCAGTCCTCGACGATGCTGATGCCCGGGGTGTTCTTGTGCACCAGCCAGGCACCGACCAGCGGATCCTCATCGCTGCTGCGCGCCCAGACGCTGAACCAGGTCAGGCCATGGCTGCCGGTGGAGTAGATTTTTCGCCCGCTGATCCGCCAGCCAGCCGAAGTGCGTCTTGCGACGGTCGCCGGCAGACCGCCGCGCGCAGGAGTGCCAAGGTCGGGTTCGACCCGTAAGGCGTTGATCAGCGCTCCACGCTCGATGGCGTCCCGGGCCACCCGCAAGCGCAACGCTTCGGGCCAGTTTCGATTGTCTTGCAGGCGCGAGTGCTGCAGGTACTGCATCACCAGGATCAATGCCGTCGAAGGCTCGCCTTTGGCGATTGCACTGATGGCTTTGCGTGCCTGTGCCAAGTGCGCGCCGCCACCGCCCAGGGCTTTGGGCACGGTCAACGCAACCAGGTCGTGCTCATGCAACAGCTTGAAGTTGTCATGGGGGAAGGCGCCGCTCTCGTCATAAACATGGGCAGTGCCGCTCAGCTGTTCGCTGATGCCTTCAAGCAAGGCATCGAAATTGGCTACTTCGACCGAGCGCAGCACGGGCGGGTGTTGGGAAGAAAGACTCATGGTGATTTCACTCGATCAAAAAGGGTGAGGGCCAGCTCATAACGCAAGCAGCTTGAACTGACGGTCCCAAAGTGGACGGACATCGAGCCGTTCGCTCAACACACCCGCGTCGAAAAACAGGTCTGCCACTTCCTGTTGCGAGGCGATGGCCTGATCGTTCACTTCGATGATTCTCGAGGCCTGGCTGCGGTTGTTGTACATGTCGAGGAACACGGTTTTATCGACACCCAACAGTTGCGCCGATTTGGTGGCCCAAGGCTCGGGGTTGTTGTTGATCCACTCCAGCGTGCGCGCTTGTCGCTGCAGGTAGTCCTGAATGGCCTGTTTGCGTAGCGGGTCTTCCAGCGCGGCGGGACGTGCCGCGATCAGATAGTTACCGGACAAATACCCCAGCGCGGTTTTCAGTACGCGGGCGCCACTGCGGAACTTCGCCAACTGGATGAACACGCCGTAAATCACCCAGGCATCAAGTTGTCCGCTCTGGAATGCGCTGAAACCATCCTGAGGCGTGAGCGCCACCGCGGTGATGTCCTTCATGGTCAGGCCCTGTTCCTTCAATGCCTTGATCAGGAAGTAGTGCGAGGTAGTGGAGCGTACGTAGCCGACCCGCTTGCCGCGCAACTGCCCGACCGATTCGATGCTCGAGTCCTTGGGAATCAGGAACACCTGGTTGTTCACGTCGCTTTGCAGCACCGCGATCAGCCTTGGCTGACGGTGACTCTGGATCGAGAAGATCGGCGGGATTTCACTCATCCCGCCAACGTCCAGACTGCCCGAGGCCAACGCTTCGACGATCAGGTTGCCGCCGGCGAATTCCGCGTATTCAACTTTGTAAGGGGTATTGGCGGTGCCGGCGTCTTCGGTGAAGTACGAGTCCTGGCCGCGATAGGTGGCGACGCCCAGGGTCAGGTCCGCGAGGCTGTTCGTTTTGGCGAACGCACGGGAGGCCAGTCCCAGTGAGGACAACCCCAACGCGCCGAGGGCGATCGAACTGGCCGTAAGGAAGCCGCGACGATTGAACTGTCCTTGTGTGGTTTTTTTCGTCATGGTCAGTCTCTTTTCAGATGGCGAGTTGTACGAGGGCTTGCCCCGGCAACGGGTTGAGGAGTTCGCTCATGCCAGTGCCTCGCGTTCTTCCCGAGACTCGAGAGCGGTTTGCGCGTGACGGTTGACCGGAATTTTCAGGCCGAAGTTGTCGCGCAGGGTGCTGCCGCTGTACTCGTCACGAAACAGACCGCGCTGTTGCAGAGCCGGCACCACCAGTTCGGTGAAATATTGCAGACCATCCGGTAGCAACGAGTTGATGATGAAGCCATCCGCCGCCCCTTGTTCGAACCATTTCTGGATCGCGTCGGCGACCTGCTCAGGCGTACCCACAAAATCGCGACGAGGCCTTGAGAAGCGCAGGGCGACTTCACGCAAGGTCAGGCCTTCATCCCGAGCAAGCTGCTTGATCCGGTCGGATCCGCCTTTCTGGCTGTTGGACCCCAGATCGCCCAACTCAGGGAACGGTGCATCCAGTGGGTATTGGCTGAAGTCATGGTCATTGAAGGGCCGGCCGAGGGCGACGATTGCGTCTTCGATCGTCACCAGGTCCACGGCTTGTTGATAGCGGCTTTCCACTTCGGCTTCATCGCGACCAACGATCGGGCGGATGCCTGGCAGGATCGACAGTTTCTGCGGATCGCGACCGAAGCCACTGGCGCGTTTTTTCAGATCCTGAGCGTAGGCGAGTGCATCCTCGAAACCCTCGGGGCTGACGAATATCGCATCGGCATTTTCCGCGGCGAAATTGCGCCCGGCCTCGGAAGTGCCAGCCTGGAAAATCACCGGCTGGCCCTGCCGGGACCGGGCGATGTTGAGCGGGCCCTTGACCGAGAAAAATTCCCCCTTGTGCTCCAGAGCATGCAGTTTCCCAGGGGTGAAGAACTCGCCGCTTTGTTTGTCATAGGCGAAGGCATCGTCATCCCAGGAGTCCCACAGGCCCTTGACCACATTCACGTGTTCTTTGGCGATGCGATAGCGCACGGCGTGGGGCGGGTGTTCGGTCTTGCCGAAGTTGTCGGCGGTGCCGCTGAGCCAGGACGTCACCACGTTCCACCCGGCGCGACCACCGCTGATGTGATCCAGTGAGGCGAACTGGCGGGCAACCTGGAACGGTTCGGTGTAGCTGACCGTGACGGTTGCCACCAGTCCGATGTGCTGCGTGGTGGCCGCCAGCGCCGAGAGAATGGTCAACGGCTCGAAGCGGTTGAGGTAATGCGGGCTGGACTTCTCGTGGATGTGCAGGCTGTCGGCGATGAATACGAAATCGAATTTGGCTGCCTCGGCCAGTTGAGTCTGTTGCTTGTAGAAACCGAAATTCACACTGGCATCGGGCTGGGCTTGCGGGTGACGCCATTCGCCCCATCCGTGACCGACGCCATGGACCATTGCACCGAGTTTCAGTTGGCGTTGTTTGCTCATGGTTCTACTCCTGAATCCGTCGCATCGTTATCGAGATGCCTGGTTGAGTTGGGCACGCTTGGCGTTGAAGCTCTTGTCGAAGCCTTGGGAAACATCGATGTGTTTGCCGAGAATTCTTTCTTCCTGATAGATGTCGGCGGTGGTTTGCAGGCCGCCGATGACTTGGTCGTCGATCTGCACCGGTTGCATGTGCGTGCCCTTGGCCACAGCGATGTGCACGTCCAGCGGCAAGCCGGTAACGCGCGCCTGGGCGGCGGCATATTCCTCGGGATGGGCGTTGGTCCAGCGGTAGGCGCGATCGACCCTGGCGACGAAATCGTCCAATTGCTGACGTTTGCCGGCGATGGCCTGGCTGGTGGCGGCGAAGTACAAATGATTGGTCAGCAAGGTTTCGCCGCTGACCAGCACTTTGGCCTGGCTTTGGGTGGTGGAAATGGTGGTGTAGGGATCCCACGTCGACCAGGCATCCGCGCTGCCGTTATCCAGCAGGATTCGCGACTCACTCGGCAGCAGATAGATGAACTGCACGTCGTGGGTGCTCAGGCCGGCACTGCGCAGGGCTTTGATCGCCAGGAAGTGGCCGATGGAACCGCGGGTGGTGACGATTTTTTTGCCCTTGAGGTCGTTGGCATTGTTGAGCGGCGAATCCTTGGGCGCGAGAATGGCCGTGGTGTAACGACCTTCGGCATGCACGATGCTGACGACCTTGATCGGCGCACCGGCACCGAGAGCGAACACGTAGGGCGCATCGCCCAAAGCACCGATGTCCACGGCCCCAGCGTTCAATGCTTCACCGAGGGGGGCGGCGGCCGGAAACTCGGAGAACTGGATGTCGTAGGGCACGTTCTTCAGCTCGCCCGAGACCTCCAGCAGCACTTTGATCGTAGATTTCTGATTGGCCACCAGCAGCGGCTGAAGGTCTGCGGCGTGGGTGGTTGCACAGAAGGTGAGGGCGCCGGCGATCAACAATCGTTTGAGGGGCAGGGTAAAACTCATGACGGCGTTCTCCAGGCGGATCTTGCTGAGTGGGGTCACCTCCGCCTGGAGAAGGGGTCGGTCTGGCTTTAACGTTATTCCTATAAAAATCGTCTGTGAAATTCTTTTTGGTTATATATTAATTATTAATTAAAGTAATCATTTCTATTTTTAATATGCGCAAAGTATATTTTATGAGGCCGCGACCCTTCAGGTGAGCCTTGAATAAAGAAGGGGAGGTGTGGAGCAGGAGGGCTTCCTGTGCCTTGCACAGGGCACAGGAAGCGAGGGGCGCGTCAGATGACGAAAAAGCCATGGGTGCCGTCGCGGGCCAGTTGGTCCACCAATCCGAACTCCCAGTCCAGATAGGCTTGCATCGCTTCACGCGCATTATCGGTCCCTTCATAAGGGCGGCGATAGCGGTCGATGCGCGGTGAGGCCAGGTGAGTTTCACCTTCTTCCAAGGGTAGCTGCGCGGCAATCCAGCCGGCCGTGCCGCCCTTGAGCAAAAACACCGCTTTGCCGGTCAACGCCTCGACCTCGGACACCGCGAGTCGCGCCAACTGGCTACTGCCGCAAGTCAGAACATAGCGCTCGGCTGACGGCACCTTGGCCAAGGCCTCGCTCAGTTGCGCGCGCAAGGCCCACCATGCGCCGGGGATATGGCGTTTGACGTAGTTGGCGCTGCTGGTGAAATCCAGTAAGACAATGTCGCCATGTGAAAGCCATTCGGCCAGGGTCTCGGCGCTGATTTCCTCCGCCTGCCGTTGCGCGGGGACGGGCGCCTGCCACGTACCTTTTTCGCTGAAGTGCGCAGGTTGCAGGTCATCGAGCACATGCACTTCCCAGCCCAGTTGCGCGAGCCAGGAAGCCGACATGTTGGCCCGCACACCATCGTCATCGACCAGCACCAGGCGCGCACCGCGCACACTGGCGAAATGGTCGGTTTCCTGCACCAATTGGCCACCGGGTGTCGAGCGGGCGGCGGGCAGGTGGCCGGCTTCGAATTCTTCCGCAGTGCGCACGTCGAACAGGTAGGTGCTGCGGGTCGGCTCCTGTTGCCAGCGTTGCAGGTCCGCCAGGGTGGCGCGGCCTACCCGGGCTTTGTCAGCGACGCGATGGGCATCGCGGGCGGCAATTTGCCGATGCTCTTCGCTGGTCGGCGCGAATTGGCGCGACTGCCCGTGCTGCAGTTTCTGTCCTGCCAGCGTCCAGCCGATGGTGCCGTTGCGCAAGGCCGAAACCGGGTTGGCGATGCCAGAGTTGATCAATGATTGAGTGCCGATAATGCTGCGGGTACGACCGGCGCAGTTGACGATGATGCGCGTGGCCGGGTCCGGTGCCAGTTCCCGGGCACGCAGCACCAGCTCGGCCCCCGGTACGCTGATGCCGGTGGGAATGCTCATGGTCTGGTATTCATCGAAGCGCCGGGCATCGAGCACCACCACGTCGGCCTCACTGTCGAGCAGTGCCTGGACTTCTTCCGCCGCCAGGGAGGGCGTGTGGCGTTGGTTCTCCACCAGTTCGCCGAAGGCTTTGCTCGGCACATTGACGTCGATGAACAATTCGCCACCGGCGCGGCGCCAACCGTCCAGTCCACCTTCGAGCAGGCTGACATGGGTGTAGCCCAAGTCTTGCAAGCGCTGCGCGGCGATACTCGCCAGGCCTTCACCATTGTCGTAGACGGTCACCCGGGTATCGCGCCTTGGAATCCGTGAGTACACCTCAAGCTCAAGCTTTGACAATGGAATGTTGGCCGCGAACAGCGGGTGTGATTCGGCGAAGGGCGCTTCTTCGCGCACATCCACCAGTGCCAGTTCTTCACGGTTCAGCAGCGCCTGGCGTATTTCGGCGTAGGAGCGGGTGAGTGCAGTGCTCATAGGGCTTGGCTCTCTTTGGACAGATCCCAGATATTGGGGAGAAAGGCGTTGGAGTAACCGGAGATGAACAGCTTCTCGCTGCCGTCGGCCTGGTACACCGCGCGGCGCACGGCCCCGATGTTGGCACCGTAGACATGGATGCTGATCGAGACCTGATCATCAAAGGCGTTGCTGACCTGGTGAATGTCCCCGATTTTTGGCGACACCGCTTCAACCTGGCCCGGCCGCAGTTGCACACGGCTACCGTCGGTGATCAAGGCACCGTCGCTGTTGCGCTGGAAACCTTGCGAATACTCCGCGCCGCGCAACATGCCAATCAGCCCCCAGACCCGATGGTCATGGATCGGTGTGCTTTGCCCCGGCCCCCAGACAAAACTGACGATACTGAACCGCTGCCGTGAATCGGCATGCAGCAGGTATTGCTGATAGCGCTCGGGGTCTGGTTGGGCAAAATCTTCAGGCAGCCAATCGTCATGGCTGACCAATTGGCCGAGTAGTTTGCCGCCGCGATGCAACAGATCGCCCTCGCGAGGGTTACCGTCGATCAATTCCGCCAGGGCGCCTATGAATGCTCTGAGTCTCTCCGGGTGTCGGGCCTGGGTCATGGCGATTCCATCGTTCGTTGTGAAAGTTGACCCTTTGATTTAAGCATAATGTTTTATATCAATATGCGATTGTTTAATGATTAGGTTATAGCTGAAAGTAATTTATAACCCTATCGCATAGCGCCAGACGTTATTGATCGATCACCCTGCGTGGGGCGGGCTATCCTTCTCTCAACAATGGAACTATGCTTTTCAGACATCTTATTGACTGTTCTCTATGTGCGGGCCAAATGAAAATTGATGATATCGACGCCTTTGTCGAAGTGATTCGTTGCCAGTCCATCAGCCATGCCGCCGAGTCGCTGCAATTGACTCAGCCGGCCATCACGCGGCGCGTGCAGAACTTTGAGCAGGCGTTGGGCGTGGAGTTGTTCGACCGCAATACCAAGCCCTTAAAGCCCACGCTGATCGGTACGCGGGTGTATGAACAGTGCCGTTTGATCTTGCGGGAAATGGATGCGCTGCGTGAACTGGTGGCCACCGACGCACCACCCACCGGGTTGTTACGCCTGGGCGTTCCGCAAACCATTGGCGATGTGGTGCTGCTCGATGCGCTCAAACATTTGCGAATCGAGTACCCCGAGCTGCGCGCTCAGGTGGCCACGGGTTGGGGCAGTCAGTTGGTCGCAAAAATCGAGCGCGGTGAGCTGGACGCAGCGGCGGCACTGTTCCCGGCCGGCAAGATTTTCCCGGACAACATTGTCGGCGAATCGATTGGCAAGATGGAACTGGTGGTGGTGTGTGCCAAGTCCCAGTTGCCCAAGCGTCAGTGCAAGCTCGCCGACGTTTACCAGAGTGGCTGGATTCTCAATCCCGATGGCTGCGGTTTCCGCGCCGGGCTGCAGCGAACCCTCTCTGACCAAGGCCTGGCCTTGCGGGTCAATCTGGAAACCTTCGGCACCGAACTGCAACTGGGCCTGGTCGCCGACGGCATGGGGCTGGGGTTGGTGCCGCGTCCGTTGCTGGAGCGCAGCGCTCATTTCGAGCAGTTGGCAGTGATGCCACTCAAGGATTTCAAGCCAGTGATGGACCTGTGGCTGATCTATCCGCATTTCCTTGGCAATCTGCAAGCGCCAGTCGATGCCTTTGGCAAACTGGTCGCCGGATCGCTGCAGAAGATCAAGCGTGCAGCGTGATGATCGGCCCGGAATATAATAAAAAAAAATAATAATTAGCTTAGATTAAAATGTGCTTTTTATTATTTTTTGCCTTCCCATAGGCTTGCTGGAGATCCTTAAGGCCATCCAGGAAGTTTTGCCATGAGTAGCGTCAGTCCGTTATCCAGCGTTTCGAAAAATGTTCGCCAACGGGTCAGTCCCGAAGAGTGGGAAGTGCGTGTAAAACTGGCTGCGGCCTATCGGTTGGCGGCCCTGTTCAAGTGGACCGACCACATCTACACGCATTTTTCCGCACGGGTGCCGGGTCCGGACGAACATTTCCTGATCAATGCCTTCGGGTTGTTGTTCGACGAAATCACAGCTTCCAATCTGGTCAAAGTCGACATCGACGGCACCATCGTCGATGACCCCACGGGGCTCGGCATCAATCCTGCCGGTTATGTGATCCACAGTGCGATTCACGCGGCGCGTCCGGACCTGCAAGCGGTCCTGCATACCCATACCCGCGACGGCATTGCGGTGTCCGCGCAGCGCGACGGGTTGTTGCCGATCTCCCAGCATTCGATCGGTTTTTCCGGGCGGGTGGCTTATCACGGTTACGAAGGCGTCGCGCTGGATCTGGACGAGCGCGAGCGTCTGGTGGCGGATCTCGGTGATAAAAGTGTGTTGATCCTGCGCAATCACGGTTTGCTCACTGCGGGCGTCAGCGTTGAGCATGCGTTTCAACAGCTGCACGGACTGGAGCGGGCCTGCAACATTCAGATCGCGGCGCAGGCTGCTGGTAACGTCGAGTTGATCTTCCCGCCAGCCGAAGTGGTGGCCAAGGTCGAGAAACAGGCCGAGGTGTTCAAGAGCGGTGACGGGCCGGGCGTGGCGCGGCACTGGGATGCGCTGATCCGTCAGCTGGAGCGCAGCGATAGCGACTACAAGAACTGAGCCTTTCCCACAGAGTTCCAGGGTGAACACAACTCTTGTCGACACCCGGAACAACTGTAGGAGCGAGCTTGCTCGCGATAGCGGTGTGTCAGTCAACATCTCTGCTGAATGTACTGCCGTCATCGCGAGCAAGCTCGCTCCCACATTAGTTACTCATCGCGATCAAGCGACTTTTTCTGCGTTTTGCCGTTCACGCTCTGCCACCAGTTTGCGGGTCAGCGGGATCAGGCGCTTGCCATAGTCGATGGCGTCCTCAAGCGGATCGAAGCCACGAATGAGGAACGTAGTGATGCCCAGGTCGTAGTAGTCGAGCAAGGCTTCGGCCACTTGTTCCGCAGTGCCGACCAGTGAGGTCGAGTTCCCCTGTGCGCCAAGCAGACCAGCGATGCCGGTCCATAGTCGCTTGTCTAGGCGCGAGCCCTGGGCGGCAGCGGCAAGCAGGCGACGCGAACCTTCGTTGAGTGGTTCGCGGCGCACAAAACCGTTCTGCTCGGCCAGCGCAGTGGCCTGTTGCAGGATGCGTTCGGCGCGTTCCCAAGCCTGGTTTTCGGTGTCCGCCAGAATCGGGCGCAATGACAAACTGAAGCGAATGCTACGACCATGTTTGGCAGCCTCGGCGCGCACTTGCTTCACCACGTCGCGCACTTGTTCGTAGGTTTCGCCCCACAGCGCATACACGTCCGCATGTTTGCCCGCCACTTCGATGGCCGCCGTCGAAGAACCGCCGAAGTACAACGGAATGTGCGGCTGTTGCGGTGACTTCACAGCGGAGTGCGCGCCTTCGACCTGGTAATACTTGCCCTCATGGTCGAAGGGTTTTTCGCTGGTCCATTCCTGACGCAGCACGTCGAGGTATTCGTCAGTACGCGCATAACGCTCGTCCTTGTCGATGTAGCTGCCATCGGCGCGCAGTTCCCGATCATCGCCGCCGGTGATGATGTGTACGGCGGTGCGCCCGCCGTTGAAGACGTCGAGGGTGTTGAACTGCCGTGCGGCCAGGGTCGGGGCGGCAAAGCCTGGTCGATGGGCAATCAGGAACTTGAGATTTTTCGTCACACTGGCGGCGTGCGAGGCAATCAGCGTGCTGTCCGGGCTGTTGGAGTGGAAGGCCACCAAGGCCCGATCGAACCCGGCCTCGTCATGGGCACGTGCGACTTTTTCCACGTATTCGGGCTGCAGAGTGGGGCCGCTACGAGGGTGGATTTCCGAAGAATGGTGACCGCCGATGTAGCCGATGAATTCAATACTCATGGGAGTTCCTTGTCGTTGGATAGGCGTGATTCAAGCCTCCACCTGGTATTGGGGTCGGTCTGTAGAGCCAAAAATAGGCGTAGCGAGTGTGGCTGTGAAATGCCGTTTGGTTCTAAGTTAATTATTAAAATACTGAATGATGATAATTGCACTGTATGAAAAATGTGCATATTTAACGATACCTACCCTGCAGCCCGCAGCGAGCAAGGAAAGGGCTCATTTATTATGCAAACAATTTATCAGGTTGGCCGAATATCTGATTTCTAATCATATTAGGTTATTCCCAAAAAGAATTTCACTGATGTTTTTTATGCGAATAGCATGAAAAAAGAAGCTGACGCATGGCACCTCTGGCCATGTTCTTTATGAGGAAGGAAGCCTGATGACTGAAAAGACATTCGATACATCGAGCGCCAGCAGCTCGTTTTCCGTCAATAAGGCTGCTCGCCACACAGGTGAATTGCAGGGCGCGTGGAGGCTGCTCCCCAATTGGCTGCGCAACTGGCGGACACCTGAAGTGTTGCTGCGTTTGCTCAGCCCGATTGCGCTGCTGCTGTTGTGGGAGCTGGCGTCGCAAGCGGGGCTGATCCCGCAGCGTGTCATCGCGGCGCCCTCGCAGATCGGCGGCACACTCTGGGCGATGATTCTGTCCGGCGAACTGGGCAAGCATTTGCTGGTGTCACTGCAACGGGCGCTGGTGGGCTTGAGTATCGGTGTCAGTATTGGTGTGATCGCGGCCCTGATCAGTGGGCTGTCGAAGCGGGGCGAAGTGATACTTGATTCGCCGCTGCAAATGCTGCGCACCATTCCTTCGCTAGCGTTGGTGCCGCTGTTCATTCTCTGGTTCGGTATCGGCGAATTCACCAAGGTTGCGCTGATCGTAACTGGCACGACCTTTCCGGTGTACCTGAATCTGTTCGCCGGCATTCGCAATATCGATCCCAAACTGATCGAGGCCGCCAACACGCTGGGGCTCAATCGTCGCGAGTTGATCTGGCATGTGATTCTGCCGGGTTCCTTGCCCTCATTCTTTGTTGGCCTGCGCTACTCCTTGGGGATTTCCTGGCTAGCGCTGGTGTTCGTCGAGCAAATCAACACTACTGCCGGCATCGGCTTCCTGGCCAGTGATGCACGGGACTTCATGCGCACCGATGTGATCGTCATTTGCCTGCTGATTTACAGCGTCCTCGGTCTGTTGATCGACGGGCTGATCCGCACGCTGGAACGTTTCGCCCTGGCCTGGCGCCCAACTTTTGTGAGGAATTGATATGTCGAGCATCGATCTTTTGAACGCGACGAAATCTGCACATTCGCCAGCGCCGGTACAACTGCGCAATGTGGTGCGCCAGTTCGGCCAACAGCGGGTCATCGACGGCCTGGATCTGGACATTGCCCCCGGCGAATTCGTCGCGTTGCTAGGGGCCAGCGGCTCGGGCAAGACCACTTTGCTGCGCAGCCTGGCCGGGCTCGACAGTATCGACAGTGGTCAATTGCTGGTGCCCAAGGCGAGGGCGGCAGTGTTTCAAGAGCCTCGTCTAATGCCCTGGAAGCGCGCCTGGAAGAACGTGATTCTCGGTCTGCATATTCCGGGCGCCAAGGCCCGTGCGGTGCAAGCACTGACTGAAGTGGGGCTGGCTCATCGGCTCGATGCCTATCCTGCCACGCTCTCCGGCGGTGAAGCACAACGCGTGGCACTGGCCCGTGGTCTGGTTCGCGAGCCAAAACTGTTGTTGCTGGATGAACCGTTCGCCGCACTCGATGCGTTGACCCGGATTCGCATGCATCGGCTGATCATCGAGTTGTGGCGTAAACACACACCGGCGGTGCTGCTGGTCACCCACGATGTGGATGAAGCCATCCTGCTGGCGGACCGGGTTATCGTGCTGGCCAATGGCAAAATCGCCGACCAATTGATCATCGATCTGCCCCGGTCCCGAGACACTGGCCAGGAAGGTTTTCAGGCTATCCGCACGCGGCTGCTGGGTTTGTTGGGCGTTGAAGTGGAAACCGTTGCCGTCGCTGAGCACCGGGCACCCAACACATCGGTCCGGCGTTTCGCCCATGGCTGATTCCGCTTCCAGTCTTTTGATCCAGGGAGGGTCCGCCATGTCGCTACGCGTATGGAAATCTGCTGCTGTGCTGCTTTCGGGAGCCGCTCTGCTGCTCAGCGGCTGCGGCGAAACGATCGACAACAAAACGGCATCCTCTGTCCAGTCTGACTTGTCTGGTGTGACGCTGGTGCTGGGCGATCAGGTCAAAGGCTTGCGCACCGTGGTCGAGGCAGCGAGTGCGCTGGAGGGCATCGACTACAAGGTCGAGTGGGCGAACTTCCAGGGCGCGGCGCCCTTGTTCGAAGCCTTGCGCGCCGGCGCTGTCGATCTGGCCCCGGCCGGTGATACGCCGGTGCTTGCGGCCGCCACCGGTGGGACACCGTTGCGCATTGTCGCCGTTCGGCGCAGCCAATCGAGGGGGATTGCGATCCTGGTACCCGCCGATTCGGCCATTCATGGCGTGGCGGATCTGAAAGGCCGAAACGTTGTGGTGTCTTCGGCCCGAGGCAGCATTTCCCAGTACCTGTTGATTCGCGCGCTGGCCAATGCCGGGGTTGACGAGAAAGACGTCAATGTTGGGTTCGTCCTGCCGACCGACGCCCTGGCGGCGTTCAACGCCGGCAAGATCGAAGCCTGGGCCACATTCGGTATCTATCAGGCGTTTGCCGAGCAGCAGGGCGCGCGCGTGCTGATCAGCGGCGAAGGCATCAATACCGGGCTGACTTTCATTACCGCTTCCGAGGAAGCCCTGACCGATCCGCTCAAGCGTAAGGCGCTCAGTGACGTGCTGCAGCGTTTCGCCAAGGCGTTCGAGTGGGCACGGCAGAACCCTGATGAGTACGCTCGGGTCTTCGCCAGGTTCAACGACATTCCGCTGGACGTCTCGCAGCGCCTGCGCAGTTGGGGCGACGAATCTCTCCTGCCAGTTGAACCGCGAGATGTTCAGGCCTTGCAGCAAGTCGATGATCTGTTCGTGGAAAAGAACATCTTTCCCCATCGCGTCAACGTGGAAAAACTTACGGACACTGCAGTGTTTTCTTCAGCGCCTTTGACGTTGACGCAATCGGAGCCAGCGCAGTAGGCCGGTGCCTGATGTGTGTTCTATCTGAAGATTTACAGGAGTCTATCAATGGGCAATGTCCAGAGCGCCACAAGTGCCGTAGAGGTGTTCCGAAACCCGCTACCCGGCGGCGAACTGTTCGACCTTGGCCGGGTTTTCCGGGAACCCCTGGGGCTGTCGCGGCTGCACAGCACGCCCAAGCGTGTGTTGAGTCGCCGCGAAGTGGTCTTGCTGGGTGTGTTTGCGCTGGTGCTACATGGCGCAGTGATTGTCTGGGTCAACCAGACACCGCCGCCGCAACTGCCCGTGGTGCCACCGGAGATTCCGTCGATGACCATCGAGTTTTCGCAACCGGCGCCACCGGTGGTAGTACCGCCGCCCGAGCCGATTCCGCAGCCGGTGGTCGAACCGCCACCGCCGGTGGAAGATGAACTGGCCGTGAAGCCACCACCACCCAAACCGGTTCCCAAACCAAAACCGGTGGTCAAACCTGTGCCTAAACCCGTGGCCAAACCTGTGGAGCAGCCACCTGCACCGCCCGCGCCAGCACAACCGGTCGCCGCACCAGCCCCCGTGGCGCCGTCTGCACCGAAACCGCTGACACCCGCGTCGGCCAGCGCCGCTTACTTGCGCAATCCGGCACCGGAGTATCCATCGCTGGCGATGCGTCGTGGCTGGGAAGGCACGGTGTTGCTGCGGGTGCATGTATTGGCCAGTGGCAAACCGGGTGAAATCCAGATCCAGAAAAGCAGTGGCCGCGATCAACTCGATGACGCGGCACTGGCAGCGGTCAAACGCTGGAGTTTCGTTCCGGCCAAGCAGGGCGATGTCGCCCAGGACGGCTGGGTCAGCGTGCCGATCGATTTCAAAATCAAGTGACTCAACCCTGTTGAAATACACTGCGGGCTACCTGACACAAGGCGCATCGCTACAACCGATCCAATGCCTTGCTGGAGAGCCTGACCATGAACCTGATCGCATCCCCTTTCGAATCCATTGAACACGCCGTCATCTGGCTGTTGATCCTCTTTTCCGTCGCGACCTGGGGCCTGGCCTTGCTCAAGGGTTTGCAGTTCACCCGCCTGAAGACACAAGACCGAAAATTCCATAAGCAATTCTGGGCCGCTTCCAGCCTGGATTCGGCCGCCGAACTCGCCCATGACCAGCCCGGCGCGGCAGCCCGCGTGGCACTGGCCGGGTACGCAGCGATTCAGGTGAGCGACAACCAGAACACCGATCTCAGTCAGTCGATCAACCACCAGGACCGTCTCGAGCGCGCCTTACGCCAGCAGATCGTGCGTGAGCGGCGCTCGCTGGAAAGCGGCCTGGCCATCCTCGCCAGCATTGGTAGCACGTCGCCCTTTATCGGTCTTTTCGGCACTGTCTGGGGGATCATGTCGGCGTTGAAAGGTATCAGTGCGGCGGGCTCGGCGAGTCTGGAAACAGTGGCCGGGCCGATCGGCGCGGCCCTGGTCGCCACCGGTGTCGGTATCGCCGTCGCGGTGCCGGCGGTGCTGGTTTACAACTACTTCCTGCGTCGCCTGAAACTGACCGTCGCCGACCTTGACGACTTCGCTCACGACTTCTACAGCCTGGCGCAGAAGCATTCGTTCCGCGTGCTGCTACACCCGGTGCTGAGCAAGTCCGGGGTAACCGTCGCCGGGCAGAAAGTCAAGGAGGCGTCCTGAGATGGCCTTCTCCACACAAGACAGCGATGAAGTGCTCAGCGAAATCAACGTCACGCCCCTGGTGGACGTCATGTTGGTGCTGCTGGTGGTGTTCATCGTCACCGCGCCGCTGCTGACCAACGCGATCCCGATCAACCTGCCCAAGACCGAAGCGGTGGCGCCGGTGGAGCAGAAAGATCCGCTGGTGGTGAGCATCGACGACAAGGGCAAAGTGTTCATCAACAAGGATGAGATCCAGCCTGATTTGCTGGAAACCAACCTCAAGGCCGCCAAGACCAAAAACACCGATGTCCGTGTGCAACTGCAGGCTGACAATGGGGTGAATTACGGCGAAGTGGCCCGGGCGATGGCCTCGATCGAGCGAGCGGGGATTACCAAGTTGTCGGTGATTACGGCGAAGTGAGGGCATTCCTGACAGGCTGGGTGTGTTTACGGTGAGGGATCGATACAAAAAAAACGGCCGTTCGGGCGGCGGCGATTGAGTCCGCCGCCGAACGTCATAAGCCTATACGTCCTATCATGAGTACCGACTCAGAGAACGGCTGCCTCATCCATTGACCGGCCTGAAAACTCCTGCATTGCATCTAGCAAAGCCTCATGAAAATAAGCCTTCGATGCCCGATCACAGAGGATGTACAGGCTCGATTTCTGCGCGGTAGTGGCATTGATCACGATTACGTTGATACGCGCGGCCGAGGTTTGCGCGACTGTGCCCGGGCCAAAAACCTGTGGGCTCAAATCCACACCACAGAGTTTGGCCATGACCTCCGTGAGATGATCGCCGCTGAGTTGAAACCAGGCATGGCTGTCCTGGCGCGGCAGCAGGTAATTGGCCTTGTGATCCAGCTCCCAACGGGCCTCTTCGTCTGCAACACGCTCACCTTGATCCTGGGGGCTACCGAGCAACAGGTACTCGGTCTGGGACAGGCGCGCCACTTGGCTTCCGTCATTCTGTACGACCGCGTGGTTGGGCGCGTCCGGCAGCAAAAAGTGGCGGCTCAGCAAATATTCTGCACTGTGTGCACCGCGAAAACCCACCCGTGGCAGGTCGGTGAGGTCGGTTAGCGTGCAACTGGACAAGAGGGCCAGGGCAGGATGGCCGGTGCCGGGTTGTTCTCTCAGGCTGGTCATGGGTCAAAGCTCCTGACGCGAGTTAGTGGGATCAAGGAAGGGTAACGGCACGACGTCGGCCTGGACCACGATTCCACCTTCGACGCGGATCGGAATTCGTTGTCCCGGCGAGCTTTGGTCGATGCCGGCGTAGGCCAGGCCGATGATCTTGCCCAGGCTTGCGGAATATTCGCAGGAGGTGACGTTGCCACTGATGTCCGGGCCATTGAGCACCAGATGGCCTTCCAGCGGTTGCAGGCTGCCCTTGGGCAAAGTGAAACCCACGAGTTTGCGTTTTTGTGGCTGGGCTTCGAGGATATCCACCGAGCGCCGGCCGACGAAGAATGGCTTGTTGCGACTGACCGCCCAACCCATGTCGATTTCCGCCGGATGGGTCATGCCATCGGTATCCTGGCTGATGATCACATGGCCTTTTTCCAGGCGCAGCAGACGCTGGGTTTCGACGCCGAAGGGACGTATGTCGTGTGCTTTTCCAGCTTCGATCAGCGCGTCCCAAAGTTTCAGCCCGTGACGAGCGGGTACGTGAATTTCATAACCCAGTTCGCCGACGAAACCGACTCGCAATAACCTGGCCTTGATGCCGGCAACCGTACCTTGGCGGACGCCCAGATAAGGGAACGCTGCGGCGCTCAGATCCAGATCGGTGCAAACTTTCTCCAGCACCAGGCGTGAGTCCGGACCGGCAACGTTGACTGCGCAGATAGCTGCGGTGACGTTGGCGACGTCCACGTCCAGGCGCCATTGTGCGTTCCACTTGAGCATTTGCTGATAAATGCGGTCGACGCCGCTGGTGGTGGCGGTGACGTAGAAATGATTCTCGGCGAAGCGAGCGCACACACCGTCATCGATCACCACTCCATGCTCGTTGGTCATAAGTGCATAGCGAGAACGGCCGATCGGCTGTTTCAGGAAAGCGAAGGTGTACATGCGGTTGAGCAATTCGGCGGCGTCCGGACCACGTACATCGAGACCGCCCAGGGTCGAGACATCGATGATCCCGACCTTGTTGCGTACGTGCAGCGCCTCGGCTTGCATGCAGGCTTCGCGATCCCTGGCATTGCCATAGTAGGCTGGCCGTTGCCAAATTCCGGCGGGCATCATCTTCGCCCCGGCTTGTACATGCCGGGCGTGCATCGGTGTCTGGCGGTAAGGGTCGAAAGCCCTGCCGGCAACATGCGCCAGCTTTTCCGCCACAAAGGGCGGGCGTGCCGTGGTGACGCCGGTTTCACTGATATTGCGCTGGGTGGCCCAGGCGACCAGCCGGGCGGTCGGCAACGCTGAGTGACGGCCCTGGGAAGGGCCCATGCCCACGGTGGAGTAGCGCTTGACCAGTTGCACGTCGCGATAGCCGATCCGTGTCGCGTTGACGATGTCGGCGACTTGCAGGTCCTCGTCGAAATCGACGAAGTCTTTGCCCTTGGGGTGGGGGAAGATCGGCCAGTTGAAGTTGACCCGATTTTCGCTGCCCAAGGGCGCGCGCTGTGCGCCGACCTTCAGGCCCAGGGCCCGCGCGGCATCCGCCCCGGCATTCACGCCGTCGGCGATGACATTGTCGAGGCGGTGACGCCCATTGACCGAACCGGCTACCGCGAGGTTCAGCGGCAGGCCACTGAGCGTGAACTCGGCACGCTGATCGTCGTAGGCCAGCTTGCCGCCTGCCTGGCAGAGCAGTTGATAGACCGGCATGTAACCGGCGGACATGCACAGCAAGTCGCAATCCAGGCGTTGTCCGCTTTCTGCGACCTGACCCTGGGCGGTGATCTTGCGCACATCGACGCCGGTGATATGACGCATGCCTTTCTCGTGCAGCGCTTCATACACGGTGCTGTTGCGTTGGCAAGGGATCTTGCGCTGAGCCAGTGCCTGCAGCAGGGACTCATCGCCAGGTCCATAGCGCAGATCCACCACCGCGGCGACTTCCACGCCCTGATCATGCAGATCGAGCGCGGCGAGGTAACCGTCGTCATTACCCGTCAGCACCACCGCGCGTTTGCCTGGCTTGACCGCATACAACTTCATCAAGCGTTGCGCCGCGCTGGTCAGCATCACGCCCGGCAAATCGTTGTTGCGAAACACCACCGGTTGGTCGAAAGCGCCGCTGCACACCAGGCATTGGCGGGCACGCACCTTGTACATGCGCTTGCCCTGGATGACCGGCAGGTAGTTGTCGGTGAACCAGGCGTTGCAGGTCGCCTCGGTCAGGATCCGGATATTGGCGTGTTGCTCCACCGCAGACAGCAGTTCGTGGCGCAGGGCTTCGGCTCTTTTGCCTTCGATATCGAAACGGGCATAGGTCAACGAACCACCGAGAATCGGTTGCTGTTCGATGAGCAACACCTTCGCCCCGGCATTGGCCGCCGTCAG
Organism: Pseudomonas sp. GW821-FHT01C01; assembly: GCF_059422645.1. Classification (NCBI taxonomy): domain Bacteria; kingdom Pseudomonadati; phylum Pseudomonadota; class Gammaproteobacteria; order Pseudomonadales; family Pseudomonadaceae; genus Pseudomonas; species Pseudomonas sp. GW821-FHT01C01. Next base: position 229,750 of record NZ_JBWKXF010000001.1, read on the forward strand.
TGCCGCATGCAGCCCGGCGGGCCCGGCGCCGATCACGGCAACGTCGGTGAACAGGTAAGCCTTGTCGTAATACTCGGGCTGGAAGGTCAGGTCGAGTACGCCGAGGCCGGCCCTCTTGCGAATGATCGGTTCCCAGACTTTCCACATGCCCTTGGGCTTATAGAAGGAACGGTAGTAAAAGCCCACCGGCATGAATTTTGAGAACTTGCCCAGGTAGGCATCGCGATCGTTGTCCAGCGAGCCGTTGACGTTCTGTGCCGTCACCTGCAAACCGGCCGACAGCGCGAATGCATCGGCCAGCACATTCGGTTCCCGGGGCAGTTGCACCAGGCTGTTGGCGTCTTGCCCGGCCATGGTCAGCGGGCCGCGCGGGCGGTGGTATTTGAACGAGCGCGAGATCAGGAAGCGTCCATTGGCCAACAAGGCGCTGGCGATGCTGTCGCCTTGCAAGCCTTGATAGCGATGACCGTCGAAACTGAAATCCAGCGGCTGATCACGGTCGATCAGCAGGCCCATCGGGGCGGGTAGGCGATTCATCCTGCGATCTCCTTGGCGGCGCTGAAGTCGACGCGGGCGGTGAAGAGTTCTTTGGGGTCGAAGGTGCGAAGAATTTCATCGCTGACGGTGTGACGCTCCGCGAGAAACCAGTAGCTGGACGGCGTATGCATCCACCATTCGCGCACCACCCCGGCGAGGTTGTCGGTGTTGAACACGTAGTCGGCCCATTCGGCATCGCTGCAACGAACGGGATCGGGCATTGGCTTGAACTCGCCGCCGTAAGTGAATTCGCTGATATTCCGCGGCCCGTTGAGCGGGCAATTGATGATTTTCATAGTCCGCTCTCCGTCAGTGACTGGCCGCCGTAGCGCCCATTTCGTTGACTTGCTGGAAGGTCGAAAAGCGTTCGAGGCCGAAAGGTTTGATCAGATCCGGCACCTTGCCGCCGCTGGCCACCAGTTCGGCCATGGTCTTTCCGCAGATCGGTGTAGCCTTGAAACCCCAGGTGCCCCAACCGGCGTCGAGGTAGTAATTTTTCACAGGCGAAAGCCCCATGATCGGGCTGTAATCCGGGGTCATGTCGGTGATCCCGGCCCATTGGCGCATCAGCTTGGCGTTGGCCAGAAACGGGAACATTTCGATGGCGTGGGCCAGCAGGCTTTCCTTCAGATCGAGCGTGGAGCGGGTGTTGAACAGCGGATAAGGATCGGAGCCGCCGCCGAACACCACTTCGCCGCGGCTGGTCTGCTGCACGTAACAATGCAGTGCCGAAGAACTCACCAGCGGATCGAGAAACGGCTTGAACGGTTGGGTGACCATGGCTTGCAGCGGGAAAGTCTGGATCGGTGAACGGATTCCGGCCTTGGCCATCAGCAACGAACTGTGCCCGGCGATTGCCTGCACGGCGCAGCCGCACTTGATGGTCCCGCGATTGGTCTTGACCGCGGTGATCGCACCGTTCTCGATGATCAGGTCCTGGACTTCGGTGAGCTGATGAATTTCTACGCCGCGTTTGGCCGCCTGCTTGGCGTAGCCCCAGGCGACGGCGTCGTGACGCGCGGTGGCACCGTCGATGTGCCAAAGCCCGGCAAGCACCGGCAGGTGACCGGGGTCGAGGTTGAGGCTGGGCACCAGTTCGCGAATCTGCTGGCGGTCGATCATTTCGCTGCGACCACCGAAGTGCTTGTTGACCTCGGCCCGCTGGCGGAACGAACGCACGGTGGCATCGGTATGGGCCAGGGTCAGTTGGCCACGCTCGGAGTACATGATGTTGAAATCGAATTCGTTGGACAGGGACTGGAACATCCGCACCGACTCTGCGTAAAAACGCACGCCTTCGCTGGTCAGGTAGTTGGAGCGGATCACCGCGGTGTTGCGCGCGGTATTGCCACCGCCCAGATAGGACTTCTCCAATACCGCGATGTTGGTGATGCCGTGGTATTTGGCCAGGTAATAGGCGGTGGCCAGGCCGTGCCCGCCAGCACCAATGATCACCACGTCATAGCTCGGCTTGAGTTCCCGCGGCGGCGGTAGATCGACGTCCACCGGGTACTCCGAACTCAGCCCGTATTTCAATAGATTGAACGGCATAGAGCCTCCGATTGGCTGCGTCGAGCCTGATGTTGCGCAAGGGCTGCGGTCACGGTGTTTTTCATCAAAAAGGCAATGGTCATCGGGCCGACACCGCCGGGCACCGGGGTGATCGCTGCGACGTGGGGCAGGGCGCTGTCGAAATCGACGTCGCCCACCAGACGGCTGCGGCCCTGGTCGTCGATGCGGTTGATGCCGACATCAATCACCACCGCGCCGGGCTTCAGCCAGCTGGCGTCGATCAGTTTCGGCCGCCCTACGGCGGCGATGACGATGTCGGCCTGACGGCACAAGCCCTGCGGATCCGGACTGCGCGAATGCAGTACGGTCACCGAACAATCGGCCTTGAGTAGCAGGGCCGCCATGGGTTTGCCAACGATGTTCGAGCGGCCTATCACCACTGCGTGTTTACCGCGCAGATCGCCGCAGGTCTGTTCCAACAGGTACAGGCAACCGCTGGGCGTGCAGGGGGCCAGCACGGTGCGGCCCTGACTGAGGCCACCGACGTTTTCACTGTGAAAACCGTCGACGTCCTTGGCCGGGGCGATGGCCTCCAGGGCGCGCAATTCGTCAATGTGAACCGGCAACGGCAATTGCAGCAGAATGCCGTTGATCGAAGAGTCGGCATTCAGCGTGGCGATCAGGTTCAGCAGTTGTTCGGTGCTGGTGTCGCTGGGCAGTCGATGCTCCACGGAGCGAATGCCTACCTCTTCAGCGCGCAGGATCTTGTTGCGCACGTAAACCTGGCTGGCCGGGTCGCTGCCCACCAGAATCACCGCCAGGGCCGGTTGGATGTCTTGCTCGCGAAGGCCGTCCACGTCCTTGCGAACCTGGATCAACACACGCGCGGCAGCGGCTTTGCCGTCAATCAGTCGGGGCGTGTTCATCGAAAGATCACCGTTCTGTCCTGGTTGAGGAAAACCCGGTGCTCCAGGTGGTACTTGACTGCCTTGGACAGGGCCACGGTTTCGGTGTCACGGCCGGTGGCGACCAGGTCGTCCGGCAGATAGACGTGATCGACGCGTTGCACTTCCTGTTCAATGATTGGCCCTTCGTCGAGGTCGCTGGTGACGTAGTGCGCCGTAGCGCCGATCAGTTTCACCCCGCGTTGGTAGGCCTGGTGATAAGGCTTGGCACCTTTGAACCCAGGCAGGAACGAGTGATGGATGTTGATCGCGCGGCCCGAGAGTTGCTTGCACAGGTCATCGGAGAGGATCTGCATGTAGCGCGCCAACACCACCAGTTCGGTGCCGGTCTCGTCGACAATCTTCATCAGTTCGGCTTCCTGCCGGGCCTTGGTGTCTTTCGTCACAGGCAAATAGATGAAGCGGATACCTTCGCGTTCGGCCATGGGCCGCAGGTCCAGGTGGTTGGAGACGATGGCGGTGATGGTCATGTCCATCTCGCCCTTGTGGTAGCGGTAGAGCAGGTCGGTCAGGCAGTGGTCGAACTTGCTGACCATCAGCAACACACGCATCGGCTCGCGGGTGTCGTGCAGTTCCCAGCTCATGTCGAACGCCTTGGCGACGTCGCTGAAGCCTTCCTTGATCTGCTGGATATCACCCGGGTGGCCGTCGTTGAAACGGAACACCGCGCGCATGAAAAAACGGCCGCTGAAGTCGTCATCGAATTGCGCCATCTCCCCGATGTAGCAACCGTTGTCCGCCAGGTAAGTGGTGACGGCCGCGACGATGCCGGACACCGCGGGACAGGTGATCTTGATGATGAAATGGTTTTTTTCGTGTTGCATGACACGTCCTCGGGAAGATGGCGGCAGCTCATCGCAAAGCGAAAAAAACATCGACAACAGCAATCTCGTCCATGAGGGTATTTTCTTATGGGGAATAAAATATTCCTGAAGTTGGCTTTATAGGGGAATGCCCGCGCCGCGTCCAGAATTTTTGTGAAAGTTTTTTAACTGGCAGGAAAACGCCTGAGGCCGACACAGATCGGCCTCAGGGTTGGAATCGAACGGGGAGTGGGGCGGGGATTATTCTTTGTCGTTGCCGTAATTCATGATCGATAGCAGACGGATCGGTACTTGCACCAGTTGTTCCGGGCCATGGGGGATTTCCCCTTCGAAAGTCAGGCTGTCACCGGCTTCCATGCGGTACAACTGATTGCCATGGCGATAGATCAGTTCGCCTTCGAGCAGGTGGAGAAACTCGGTGCCGGGATGGGAGAAGGTCGGAAACTCCTCGCTGGCGTCATCCATGCTCACCATGTAGGCCTCGAAACTCTTCTTCGGCCCGCGTGTGTGATTGAGTAGATGGTAGGTATGGCCTTTCTCGGTTCCGCGGCGAACCACTTCCATGCCTTGATCGGCTTTGACCAACTGCGCGCTGCCATCTTGCTGATCGTACTCACTGAACAACTTCGACAAGGGCAGGCCGAGCACGTCGCACAAGCGGCTCAGGGTATCGAGGCTGGTGGAGACCTGGGCGTTTTCAATTTTGCTCAACATGCCTTGGCTGATGTCGGCAATTTTCGCCACATCGGACAATTTCAGGTCCTGCGCCTGGCGCTGGCGTTTGATTTGCAAACCCAGGTATTGCTCGAGCTTGAGGCGCGGGGCGGTTTCGGTCGGCATAGTCTTTAGATCCTGCACACTTTCTGTTCAGTAATATTAGTTTCGCACTGAGAAAGTGCAAATCTCGGCGTTCCTCTCCAGCCCATTGGGCGGTATTCCCACCGGGAAAAGAATATTCCCATATATACAGCACAAAAGCGCTGGTTACGGCACTTCAGCTTTTCATTCGCGATTCTGGCAAGGGCCTTGCATTCCTATTGGGAAACTAACTTTCTTTTCAGGAATATCAAAAGAAAGTGACGGCCTATCCACAATGATTTGCCCTTTTTCGCGAGGAGTGACGAGCAATGTTGCCAGCAGAAACCCAGCGCATCATCGACAAGCACGGGATCAAGTATGTGCTTGCGCAGTTTGTCGATATCCATGGATCGGCCAAGACCAAATCGGTGCCGATCTGTGGACTCAAGGCCGTGGCCGAGGACGGAGCGGGTTTTGCCGGGTTCGCCATCAGTGGCATGGGCATGGAACCCCACGGTCCGGACTTCATGGCCCGTGGCGATTTGTCCACGCTGACACCGGTGCCTTGGCAGCCGGGTTATGGCCGGATCGTGTGTATCGGTCATGTCGACGGCAAACCGCATCCTTATGACAGCCGTTACGTGCTCCAGCAGCAGGTCCGTCGCCTGGAAGACAAGGGCTGGACGCTCAACACCGGCCTGGAACCCGAATTCAACCTGATGCGCCGCGACGAGCAGGGCAAACTGCAGCTGGTCGACGCCAGCGACAACCTGGACAAGCCTTGCTACGACTACAAAGGCCTGTCGCGTTCCCGGGTGTTCCTCGAACGCCTGACCGAAGCGTTGCAGGCGGTGGATTTCGAGGTCTATCAAATCGACCACGAAGATGCCAACGGCCAGTTCGAGATCAACTACACCTACAGCGACGCCATGACTTCGGCGGATCGTTTCACGTTCTTTCGCATGGCCGCCGGCGAGATTGCCAATGACCTGGGCATGATCTGCTCGTTCATGCCCAAGCCTGATCCGAAGCGCGCCGGCAACGGCATGCACTTTCACCTGTCGATCAGCAGCGCCGAGAACAAGAACCTGTTCCACGACGCCAGTGATCCGAGCGGCATGGGCCTGTCGAAAATGGCCTATCACTTCGCCGCCGGCCTGCTTGCCCATGGCCCGGCGCTCTGCGCCTTCGCCGCACCGACGGTCAACTCCTACAAGCGTCTGGTGGTGGGCAATTCGTTGTCCGGCGCGACCTGGGCGCCAGCCTTTATTGCCTTCGGCGCCAACAACCGCTCGGCGATGGTGCGGGTGCCTTATGGCCGCCTGGAGTTCCGCCTTCCAGATGCCGGTTGCAATCCCTATCTGGTCAGCGCGGCGATCATCGCGGCGGGCCTCGACGGTATCGACCGCCAGCTGGAAATCGACCACGTCTGCAACGAAAACCTCTACAGCCTGAGCCTGGAGCAGATTGCCGCGCGCGGCATCAAGACTCTGCCGCAATCGCTCAAGGAAGCCTGCGACGCGCTGGAAGCCGACCCGCTGTTCGCCGAGGTCATGGGCCCGCAGATCGTTGGCGAGTTCATCAAGCTCAAGCGCATGGAGTGGGTGGAGTACAGCCGCCATGTCTCCGACTGGGAAGTGCAGCGCTACACCGAATTTTTCTAGGCGCCAGCCGGCGCGCCCAAACGAACCATCTCGCAGCTTGAAACGTGTGGCTGCCGAACATAGTGAGGACTGTTGTCATGTGTGGAATCGTAGGCCTTTACCTGAAAAATCCGCAGCTGGAATCCCGGCTCGGTCAGCTCTTCGAACCGATGCTACAGGCCATGACCGATCGTGGCCCGGACAGTGCCGGTTTCGCCATCTATGGCGATGAAGTGGCCGATGGCTGGGTCAAGCTGACCTTGCAGGCGACAACCGAAGCCTTCGACTGGAAAACCCTGATGGGCGAACTGGAAGGCCGTCTGGGCTGTTCGCTGGACTGGTTTCAGAACGCCAGCGCCGCCGTATTGAAGATCCATGCTGAAGAAACGCCAGTCCGTCTGGCCCTCGCCGATCTGGCCCCGAGCATCCGCATCATGAGCGCCGGGCAGAGCATCGAAATCCTCAAGGGCATGGGCTTGCCCCAGGAAATTTCCCAACGCTTCGGCCTGGCCAGCATGAAGGGCAGCCATATCATCGGCCACACCCGCATGGCCACCGAAAGCGCGGTGACCATGGAAGGCAGCCACCCGTTTTCCACCGGTGCCGACCTGTGCCTGGTGCATAACGGTTCGCTGTCCAATCACTTCCGCCTGCGTCAGGAACTCAAGCGCGAAGGCATCCATTTCGAAACCGACAACGACACGGAAGTGGCCGCCGGCTACCTGACCTGGCGCCTGCAACAAGGCGATTCGCTGAAGGAGGCGCTGGATCATTCGCTGGAGGACCTGGACGGCTTCTTCACTTTCGCCATTGGTACCCGCAATGGCTTTGCGGTGATCCGTGACCCGATTGCCTGCAAACCGGCGATTCTCGCCGAGACCGACGATTACGTTGCCATGGCCTCCGAATATCAGGCGCTGTCGAGCCTGCCGGGTATCGAACACGCCAGGATCTGGGAGCCGGCACCGGCCACCCTGTACATCTGGGAACGCGAGTCAGCTTAAGGAGCGCACACATGAAAACCATCGATCTTTCCACCGCCACCGTGCGTGATCTCAATCAGGCGCTGCATGACCAGGTCAACAACGTAGAAGACCGCGAGTGGGTGGTGACCCATTCAAACGGCAAGCACAACCTCGCGGTTGGGGTGAACCAGGCCGTGTCCATCGATATCCAGGGGCACGCCGGCTACTACTGCGCGGGCATGAACCAGAAAGCGTGCATCACCGTGCATGGCAATGCCGGGGTCGGCGTCGCGGAAAACATGATGTCGGGCATGGTGCGGATCAAGGGCAGCGCGTCCCAGGCCGCCGGCGCCACCGCCCATGGCGGATTGTTGGTGATCGAAGGCGATGCCGGTGCCCGATGCGGCATTTCCATGAAGGGCATCGACATTGTGGTCGGTGGCAGCATCGGCCATATGAGCTGCTTCATGGGCCAGGCCGGACGACTTGTGGTGTGCGGCGATGCGGGCGATGCCCTGGGCGATTCGCTGTACGAAACCCACATCTATGTGCGGGGCACCGTCGCCTCCCTGGGCTCGGATTGCATCGAGAAAGAAATGCGCGCCGAACACCTGGAAGAGCTGCAAGTGCTGCTCAACCGCGCCGGTTTCGAGCACAAGGTGGCTGACTTCAAGCGCTACGGCTCGGCCCGTCAGCTGTACAACTTCAAAGTCGATAACGCGTCCGCGTACTGATCCACGCGAGGAGAACAGATATGAGCGAGAAGAACACTCCAGTGCTGCGCGAGTCCGCGACCTTCGACCGCCTGACCATCCAGGAAATCCAGCGTGCTGCCGAGACCGGCATCTACGACATTCGCGGCGGCGGCACCAAGCGTAAAGTGCCGCACTTCGACGACTTGCTGCTGCTCGGCGCCAGCGTTTCGCGCTACCCGCTGGAAGGCTATCGGGAGAAGTGCGGCACCGACGTAATCCTCGGCAATCGCTTCGCCAAGAAGCCGATCCACCTGAAGATTCCAGTGACCATCGCCGGTATGAGCTTCGGTGCATTGTCGGCCAATGCCAAGGAAGCACTGGGCCGTGGCGCCACCATTGCCGGCACCAGCACTACCACCGGCGACGGCGGCATGACCCCGGAGGAGCGAGGTCAGTCGAAGCATCTGGTCTATCAATATCTGCCGTCCCGTTACGGCATGAACCCCGATGACCTGCGCAAGGCTGACGCCATCGAAATCGTCCTGGGGCAGGGCGCCAAACCCGGTGGCGGTGGCATGTTGCTGGGCATGAAAGTTACCGAGCGGGTGGCCGGCATGCGCACCTTGCCGATCGGCGTCGACCAGCGCAGTGCCTGCCGTCACCCGGACTGGACCGGCCCGGATGACCTGGCGATCAAGATCGCCGAGATCCGCGAAATCACCGATTGGGAAAAACCCATCTATGTGAAGATCGGCGCGAGCCGGCCTTACTATGACGTCAAACTGGCGGTGAAGGCCGGGGCCGATGTGATTGTGCTCGATGGCATGCAAGGCGGCACCGCGGCGACCCAGGAAGTGTTTATCGAACACGTGGGCATTCCGATTTTGCCGGCGATTCCGCAAGCGGTACAGGCTTTGCAAGAGATGGGCATGCATCGCAAGGTTCAATTGATCGTATCGGGGGGGATTCGCAACGGGGCCGACGTGGCCAAGGCCATGGCGTTGGGTGCCGATGCAGTGGCGATCGGCACGGCGGCGCTTATTGCGCTGGGCGACAACCACCCGCGACTGGATGAAGAACTGCACAAGATTGGTTCGGCGGCCGGTTTCTATGACGACTGGCAGAACGGCCGCGACCCGGCCGGTATCACTACCCAGGACCCGGAACTGTCCAGGCGCCTGGACCCGGTGGAAGGTGGTCGCCGTCTGGCCAACTACCTGCGGGTGCTGGTGCTGGAGGCGCAGACCATGGCGCGGGCTTGCGGCAAGTCGCACCTGCACAATCTGGATCCTGAAGACCTGGTGGCCTTGACTGTGGAGTCGGCCGCCATGGCACGGGTGCCGCTGGCGGGCACAAGCTGGATTCCGGGTTCGGGTTACTGAGGGCCGATTTACCCTCTGTGGCGAGGGAGCTCGCTCCCGCTCGAGTGCGCAGCACTCGCTGTTTTTTGGGGGCGCGATGCGACCCAGCGCGAGCAAGCTCGCTCGCCACAGGTGTTTGGAAGGCCTGACCAATCGTGTCAGGTCATTCCTGTTCAAGAGGTCTCCTGAGAGATCCGCGTACGTTCACTTTTGCTCACTGCCAGACACTTTCTATTCTTTTGCAGGAGCTTTGAACATGGTCAATCGTCTTCTCGGCAAATCCTTACTTGGCGCGTCGGTCGTCGGCGCGTTCGTGCCGCTGGCGCAGGCGGCTGAAGCGCCGACCCTGAACACCGGCAGCACCGCGTGGATGGTGACGGCGGCGGTGCTGGTGTTGTTCATGTGTCTGCCGGGCCTCGCGTTGTTTTATGGCGGTCTGGTGCGGGCGAAAAACATGCTGTCGCTGTTCACCCAGTGCTTCGGTATCGCCGGACTGGTGGGCGTTTTGTGGGTGATCTACGGTTACAGCATGGTGGTCGACACCACCGGTATGGTTGAAGGGGAGGTGACGTTCAACAGTTTTGTCGGCGGGCTGAGCCGGGCGTTTCTCGCCGGAATGACTCCGGAAAGCCTGGTCGGCGAGATACCGGAAGGGGTGTTCGTGACCTTCCAGATGACGTTCGCCATCATCACCCCGGCGCTGATCGCCGGGGCGTTTGCCGAACGCATGAAGTTCTCGGCGGCGCTACTGTTCATGGCGCTGTGGTTCACCCTGGTGTACGCCCCGGTGGCGCATATGGTCTGGGGTGGTGCGGGTGCCTTGATGCATAACTGGGGCGTGCTCGATTTTGCCGGTGGCACCGCTGTGCACATCAATGCCGGAGTCGCTGCGCTCGCCGCCTGCCTGATCCTCGGCAAGCGCAAGGGTTACGAAAATACGCCGATGCCGGCCCACAACCTGAGCCTGACCATGGCCGGCGCGGCCATGCTTTGGGTCGGCTGGTTCGGTTTCAACATCGGGTCCGGCGGCGGCCTCAGCGGCACCTCCGGTATCGTCATGCTTAACACCCAACTGGGTGCCTGCGCCGGGATCCTCGGCTGGATGTTCACCGAGTGGTTCAAGGTAGGCAAGCCGAGTGCGCTGGGTCTGGCCAGTGGTGCGCTGGCGGGGCTGGTGGGCATTACCCCTGCGTGTGCCTATGTGGGTGTAGGTGGCGCCCTGGCGATCGGTTTGCTGTGCGGGGTGTTCTGCTACTTGAGCGTTACCGTGCTCAAACGGCGTTTCGGTTACGACGACAGCCTTGATGTGTTCGGTTTGCACGGTATCGGCGGGATGATCGGCGCGGTATTGACCGGCGTCTTTTGCGTACCGTCCCTGGGTGGGTTGGTCGAAGGTGTGACCATGGGCGGTCAGGTGCTGGCGCAAATCAAGGGGGTGCTGCTGACGACGGTGTACTGCTTCGTCATCAGCTGGATCATTTTGAAAGTGGTGAATGCCCTGGTTGGCTTGCGCGCCGATGAATCGGTGGAGGAAATGGGCCTGGATCTGGCCGAGCACAACGAACGTGCCTACAACCACTGATCGTTACTGTTGAACATTGTAGAAGCGAGCTTGCTCGCGATGGTCGTTAACGATAACGCGTGTTTACTGGCTAAACGCGGCGCTATTGAGTCCATCGCGAGCAAGCTCGCTCCTACAGTTGGGCTCAGCTCAATGCCAGGTGACTGACCGACGACTGCTCGTGCGTCTGGGCAGCACGCTGTAGCTGGCTGGCGATCAGGGTGTTCTTCAGCAGATAGGCAATGGTCATCGGCCCGACACCACCGGGCACCGGCGTGATCGCGCTGGCCACGGTGCGCGCACTGGCGTAATCAACATCGCCGACCAGGCGATTGCCCGATTCGTTGGCAATACGATTGATGCCGACGTCGATCACCACCGCCCCGGGTTTGAGCCAACTGGCATCGATCAGATTGGGGCGGCCCACCGCAGCGACGACAATGTCCGCCAACCTGCACAATGCTGGAGCATCGACGCTGCGCGAGTGCACCACGCTGACCGAGCAGTTGGCCTGCAACAGCAGCGTCGCCATCGGTTTGCCGACAATGTTCGAACGGCCGATGACGACCGCGTGCAAGCCACTCAGGTCACCGCAGGTTTCGTGCAGCAGACGCATGCAGCCGCTGGGTGTGCAGGGCGTCAGGACCTCAATGCCCTGGACCAGTCCACCGACGTTTTCCCGATGAAAGCCGTCCACGTCCTTGATCGGATCTATGGCATGAATCACTGCCGCCTCGTCGATATGGGCCGGTAATGGCAATTGCACCAGGATGCCGTTGACCGTGACGTCGGCATTCAGTTGCGCAATCCGTTCCAGTACATCGTTCTGGCTTACGTTTGCCGCCAGACGGTACTCCAGGGAACGGATGCCGACCTCCTTGGCCCGCAGCAGTTTATTGCGCACATAAACCTCGCTGGCCGGGTCTTCACCGACAAGCAGCACGGCCAGGGCAGGGTAGATCTGTTGTCGCGCCAGGACCTGAATCTCTTCTCGAACCTCCTCGAGAACCTGGGCGGCGATGGCTTTGCCGTCGATTTCGCGGGCAAGTGCGGGGATGGTGCTGATCAAAAGAGTCACCGTTGTCTTGATTGTATGGGGACGATGCGATCATCGAGGCGCCGTTGCACCCCGATGACTCATCACAGACCTGCAGGCAAGGACGCTCAGGCTACCAGTTGATGGCAGCCGTATACCACCAACACGCCCGCGATCAGCGTGGCATAGGGCAACCAGCCGGCGCGTTTCAGGCCGGCATCGGCTTGAACGTACAGGTCGTCGAGCATCGCTTGCGGGAAGCGCCCCTTGTCTTGTACGTAGTGACGGAAGCAGAACACTGGCAGGATCAGTAACGCCAGCAGTAGGCCCGTCACCAGCGTCCCCGCGCCCCAGATATCGGCGCCCAGTCCCATGCAGGCCAGGTTGACGAAACTCAGTACGCCGCCGGCCGCCAACAACAGGGTGGGAGCTTTGTATGGTCGTACCCAGTCGGGACGATCCAGGCGGTGGATCCAGCCGGCATTGAGGTTGAGGAAGTTGAAGATGATGTAGCTGACGTTGGACGCCGCGAGCACGAATACATAATCGGACATCAGCAACAGCAGCAGATTGAATGACAGATCTGTCCACATTGCCGCGGTGGGGGCGCCGTGTTCATTGGTGCGCCCCAGGTATTTTGGCAGCCAGCCGTCCACCGATGCCTGATACAGGGTGCGCGACGAACCGGACATGGAGGTCATGATCGCCAGCAATGTGGCCAGGACCAGCATGATCAGCACGATGTTGGCGACCACCTTACCGCCGCCAATGCTGTCCGCCATGACCTGACCAACGCCCATGCCGCTGTAGATCGCTGGCGCTAACAGACCGCTGTAGACCGCAGGGGTGATGACTGCACCGCTGGCATCGAGCACGGCCGGTGTGACTAACTGACCAAGACCGAGACTGCCTTGAAACGCCAGGGGTACCAGGGTGAACACCAGAATGCACAGCAAGCCGGCATAGAAGATCGCCTTGAAGGTGTCGCGCTTGGGGTCCTTGAATTCCCGGGTGTAGCACACCGCCGTTTCGAATCCGTAGGTCGACCACGCAGCCATGAACAGCCCGCCGGCCATCAGCGACCAGCCGGACAGGTCCCATGGCCCGTCGATGACTTGCCCGGCCGCATCATGCGCGAGCGGGTACAACGGCAGGAAATTGGCCTGGGCCGCATCCCCGGTGAACAAAGGCACCACCCCCACCAGCAGCAATGGAATCAGTGACGTCACACCGAGCACCAGGGTCAGGCGTGCCGAGCGCAGGATGCCACCATGTTGCACGGCAAAGACCGTCAGCAGGATCAACAGGCCGATGGCGAATGTCGCGTTGATCCGTAGCGACAGGCCGCTCTTGATCCAGCCCAGATCGACCAAAGTCAATTGCCAGGTGTTGATCAGCGCGTCGGCGGGAAACAGCGCGGTGAGGATGTAACCGGCCGCCAGCCCTGAGCCAATGGACAAAACCGGGGACCAGGCCAGCCAGTTGCACCACACCGAAACCGGTGCGATCAGCTTGCTGTAGCGCACCCAGGCGACTGCACCGTAGACCGAGGCGCCACCGGATTTGTGTGGGAACAGCCCGGCGATTTCGGCATAGGTGAAGGCCTGGATGAAGCCGAACAGGATCGACACGATCCAGACGATCCAGGCCGGTTTGCCTACCGTTGCGGCAATCGCGCCGATAGAAAACAGCACCAGGGCGGGCACGCCACTGGCGACCCAGAACGCCCCGCGCCAATCGATCTTGCGGTGCAGGCTGCCCACTGAACTGGCGGCCTGCGGTACGGCCTCGAACGTAGTCGCTTCCATCTTGGTATTCCCATGTCTGAAAAAAGCAGGACCCTGTAGGAGCGAGCCTGCTCGCGATGGACATCCAGGCACCGCGGACAGTCAGGCAACCCGGTTATCGTTGACGTTCATCGCGAGCAGGCTCGCTCCTACAGGTGTGTATGGGCAGTCAAAAGGTTGATCAACTACGCACCCGGCTCTTGTCCGGGTCGTAGAAAATCGCTGCGGTGACCGTGGCGCTGATGCGCTTCTGCAGGCCATCGACTTTGCCGATCTCCAACGCTGTGCCGACGTCGGCGCAGGCCACGTCGACCCGGCACAGCGCGATATTGCTGGCCAGCAGCGGCGAGCGGCAGGCACTGGTGATGACGCCGACCTGAGCCCGGCCGTGGTACACCGGGTCACCGTGGTGGGCGCCTTCGTTACCGCTCAGTTGCAGGCCCACCAGCTTGTGGGCGGGATGGGCGCTGCGCCGTAGCAGGGCGTCGCGACCGATGAAGTCATCGGTTTTGCTTTTCAGCGGTACGCAAAAGCCGATTCCGGCCTCGAACGGATCGGTCTGGTCGCTGAATTCGTAGCCGGCAAAAATCAGCCCGGCTTCGATGCGCAGCATGTCCAGCGCTTCCAGCCCCAACGGCACCAGGCCCAAGGGTTGGCCCAGTTGCCAGATCCGGTCCCAGACCCGCTCGGCATCCTCAGGCTGGCACCAGACTTCGTAACCCAGTTCACCGGTGTAGCCGGTGCGTGAGATCATCAGCGGGCAGCCGTCGTAACCGTCCAGGCGGCCTACGAGGAAGCGGAACCAACCGAGGGTTTCCAGGCTCGGTTGGGTAGGGGGTGTCCAGACCATCTGCTTGAGCAGCTCGCGGCTCATTGGGCCTTGCACCGCCAGGTTATGGATCTGCTCGCTGGCGGACTTGATCCAGACCTTCATGCCAAGCTTCTGCGCCTGCTCACGCAGCCAGACCCCGGCGTAGTCTTCGCCGCAGATCCAGCGGAAATTGTCCGGGCCCAGGCGCAGCAAGGTGCCGTCGTCGAGCATGCCGCCGTGCTCGTGGCACATGGCCGAGTACACCACTTGACCGACCGCCAGGCGCCGCACATCCCGGGTCAGGCAGTACTGCAACAAGGCTTCCGCGTCGGGGCCGATGATTTCGAATTTGCGCAGGGCGGTCAGGTCCATCACCGCCACTCGCTCGCGGCAACCGACGTATTCCTCGATCGCGCCATAGTCGTCATAGCGCAGTGGCAACCACCAGTTGCGGTAGTCGACGAAGCTGCCGGTCAAGGCGCTGGTGCGTGAGTGGAACGCGGACTCACGGGTGAGAATCGGGTCGGCATCTGCCGTGGTTCGAGTGCTCATGGCGATGGAAAAACGCTCCTTTTCGCTGTAGACGCGGACATGGATATCGGTCGGGTTCCAGCCATTGGCCGGGTCGATGTCATCCGGGCACGAAGTACTGCCGCACACCAAGTCGGTCATGGCTCGCAGCAGCACGTAGTCGCCGGGACGCGACCAGGGTTCATCCAGGGTCATCTGCTGGTGCGCGTCGATCCCGGTATTGAAGAAAAAATTGATCGCCGGCCAGCCATTGCGGGCCTTGACTCCATGGGGCGCGAGCACTCGGCTGAGGTTGTCGCTGCAGTTGTCGTGCCCGAAGTAGCCATGGCTCTCGTAGTAGCGCGCGGCGCAGGCCAGGGCGAAGGAGTCGTGGCGGCCGACGGTGTCGCGCACAACCTCCAGTATTGGCTGCATCTGCCGGTCGAAAAACTTTGAGAACAGTCCCGGTGCCGGGTAGGCGCTGCCGTTCAGGGTGCGGGTCACGGTCTGGTCCAGGTCCAGTTCCAGGCCGCGATCCAGTGCCCGTCGATCCAGAGCGACGAAGTCCGAGCACTGGCGACCGGCGACATCCAGCACCTGCACATACTGACCTTTGCCAACGGTGTAACTGTGGGCGGTGCCGGCGCCGATGGTGAACTCGTCGAGTAACTCGCCCAAGGGTTCGGGCAACGCGGGGAGCAGCAGCGGCGAGGGATTGGCTCGAGTCACCAGCAGCCGCAGCTCGCTGGGCCGGTATTGCCGGTCAACGGCGGTCGGTCCGTCGGGTGCCGCGACGATCACCAGTAGCTCATCGCTGGCGACGAAGCGGCGGCTGAAGTCGGCAGGGCTGTCCTCGTCCCAGAGTGAGGCGGCGCTGGGCAGGTGTTGTGGATCAATCGCGCGTCGGATCAGCGCCTGGCCAATGCGGCGCGACTGCAAGGTCGGTTCGGCGAGCCGTGCGCCGATGAACCCGCAGGCCGTCGAACCGCTCAGTGCCCAGGCCGCCAGGGCGCTGCGACCGAGCATATCCACGGCCAGCAATTCGCAAGGTTGCCGGCCTTCGAGGTCGATCACTTGCAGGCTGTCGCCGGGCTGCAGCGCGACCAGGGTCAGGCCGCCGGCGGCCACCCGATAGCGCTCCAGGGCCGGGGCCCGGGCAAAGAGTCCGGGCTCCCGCGGACGGGAAACACGAGGTGCGTTCATGGTGGGCTCCCGGGTCAACCGATCGACTTGACGGACATCGGCGGTTCAGCGAGGTACGCCGCCATGGAATCGTCAAGGGCATGCAGCCAAGGCGTGTGGTGGGGTGGCGACTGGGTGCCGGTCATCAGCGATCGGTAGGACTTGTCGCGGTAACCCATGATGTTGCGGGCCTTGTCGTGCTTCCAGTGCAGGAAGGTGTCGTTGACTGCAGCGATATCGAAGTTCGGGTAGTCGGTGGCGTCCACCAGTTGCTGGATATAGGCACCCTGGTATTCGAACATCTGCTGGTTGGTTTCAAGCTGCTGTTCACGGGCATGCCATTCCTGACTATCGGCGGCCCTTTGTGCCTGGTCGGGTAGGGCGATGCGTTGCAGGATCACGTCGCGGGCGTACCAGGCCTGGGCGTCGAACATGTTGAACGAGTACCACTGGTCCTGCATGCCGAGGTAGATCAGTTGCGGGTTGGGCTCCCAGAAAATGCCCTTGTACAGGTTCATCGGCCATAGCCGGTTGTCGGTCTTGAGGCACAGCTCGTCCGGCAGGAAGGGGAAGTGATGTTTGTAGCCGGTGCAGAGGATCACCGCATCGATGTGCTTGTGGGTGCCGTCGATAAAGTACGCGCGGTTTTTTTCCAGGCGCTGCAACAGCGGTTTTTCTTCCCAGTTGGCGGGCCAGTCATAGCCCATGGGCGCGGTGCGGTAGCAGCTGGTGATGCTGCGGGCGCCGTACTTGTAGCACTGTGAACCGATGTCTTCGGCGGAATAGCTGCTGCCGACGATCAACAGATCCTTGCCTTTGAACTCCAGCGCCTCGCGGAAATCATGGGCGTGCAGGATGCGCCCGGCGAACTGCTCGAATCCTTGGAAGTACGGCATCTTCGGCGTCGAAAAGTGCCCGCAGGCGTTGATCACATAATCGAACTGTTCCGAGGTCTGGGTATCGCTGCCGTGGTCGTGGGCGACCACCGTGAAGCGGCGAGTCTCTTGGTCAAAGGTGACCTGGCGCACCACATTGTTGAAACGGATGTAGTCGCGAACCCCGGCTTTTTCGACGCGGCCCTTGATGTAGTCCCAGAGCACTTCCCTTGGTGGATAGGAGCCGATGGGGCGACCAAAATGTTCTTCGAACGTGTAGTCGGCGAACTCCAGGCATTCCTTCGGTCCGTTTGACCACAGGTAGCGATACATGCTGCCGTGCACCGGCTCGCCGTTTTCGTCCAGGCCGGTACGCCAGGTGTAGTTCCACATGCCGCCCCAATCGCTCTGCTTTTCGAAGCAGACCAGTTCCGGAATCTCGACGCCTTGGTCGCGGGCCGACTGGAAGGCTCGAAGTTGCGCCATGCCGCAAGGGCCGGCGCCGATGATTGCCACGCGTAAGGTCATGATCGTGCCTCGTAATGAATTCATCGGATAAAAACAGCAGCGGCGCTCAGCGAAAGATCACTGTCTTGTCCTGGTTGATGAACACTCGATGTTCCAGGTGGTATTTCAGGGCTTTGGAAAGGGCGACGGTTTCGGTGTCGCGGCCGATGGCAACCAGTGAATCGGGCAGGTGCGTATGGTCGACTCGCTGGATTTCCTGCTCGATGATCGGCCCCTCGTCGAGGTCACTGGTGACGTAGTGGGCGGTGGCGCCGATCAGCTTCACACCCCGGTCGTACGCCTGGTGATAGGGTTTGGCGCCCTTGAAACCGGGCAGGAATGAGTGGTGGATGTTGATGGCGCGCCCCGACAACTGTTGGCACAGCCCGTCGGACAGAATCTGCATATAGCGGGCGAGCACCACCAGGTCGGTCCGGGTGTCTTCGACGATGCGCATCAGTTCGGCTTCCTGACTGGCCTTGCTGTCCTTGGTGACCGGCAGGTAGATGAAGCGGATGCCTTCGCGTTCGGCCATCGCTCGCAGGTCCAGGTGGTTGGAGACCACGGCGGTGATTTGCATGTCCATCTCGCCCTTGCGGTGGCGGTACAGCAGGTCGGTCAGGCAATGGTCGAACTTGCTGACCATCAGCAGTACCCGGGTCGGCTCGCTGGAACAGAACAGTTGCCAGTGCATGTCGAAGCCGCCGGCCAAGTCTCCCAGGCCCTCGCGCAGGGCACCGATATCGCCGCTCACGCCAGTGTTGAAACGGAACACCGCGCGCATGAAAAACTGCCCGGTGAACTCATCGTCGAACTGCGCCAGTTCGCTGATGTAGCACTGCTGCCGGGTCAGGCAGGCACTGATTGCGGCGACGATGCCGGACGCTGCCGGGCAGTTGATCTTGAGAATGTAGTGTTCGCTGGAGGTGTCCATCGAGGGCTCCCTATGAAAGTGGTGGAGGCTCAGCCCTTGGCCGTGCGCTTAGTTTTTTCCGGGTCGTCGAAGGGCAGGGTGTGGGTCACGGCGGCGCTTTCCTGGCTGCCACGTACCTGCAGGGCATGACCTGGGGCGGAACAGGCGACGTTGATGCGGGCAATGGCCATGGAGCGTTTACTCAGGCGCGAATACATGCCGCAGGTGATGACCCCGACTTGCTTGTCGCCCTGCCACAACGTGTCGCCAGCCTCGGCGGCACGGACGCCTTCGAGCAACACACCGGTGATTTTGAAGCGCTCCTTGCCACGTAGCCGGAAGTGCTCCTCGGCGCCGCGGAAGTCGCGTTTGTCCGGCGAGACGGTAAAATCCAGGCCCATTTCCCAGAGGGTGTCGCCGGCCTTCTGATCGGCAAAGGGGTACATCTGCGAGTTGTCATAGGGGAAGAACATCAGCGAGCTTTCTACCCGCAACCAGTCCAGGGCGGTAAAGGCACAAGGGATGATGCCCAGACCGGCGCCCTGTTCGAGGATCGTGTCCCATAGCGCCGGGGCATCGGCGGCCTTGCAGAAAATCTCGTAGCCGCGTTCGCCGGTATAGCCGGTGCGCGAGATCATCACCGGGCGGTCGAACAGCCGGGTTTGCAGATGATGGAAGTAAGGCAGCTGGCGGATTCCGGGCACATGCTCGGCAAGAAAGTCTACGGCCAGTGGTCCTTGCAGCGACAGGTTGTGCAAGTCGTCGTCGAACAGTACCGCCACTTGTCGGCCCTGGGCCGAACGCACCAGCATTTCGTAACCAGTGCCAGCACCATGGACCACCATGAAGGCGTTGGGGCCGGTGCGGTAGACGACGCAGTCATCGACGAACTTGCCATCCTCGTCGAGCATCGAGGCGTACACCGACTTGCCTGGGTAGAGCTTGGCGATGTCGCGGGTGGTCGCCCATTGCAGAAGGCTTTCGGCATGGGGACCCACGTAGTGGACTTTTTTCAGCCCGGAAACGTCCATCAGTCCGGCGCGGGTGCGGATCGCCTGATGGTGATCGGCCAGGTCGCTGGCATAGGTCCAGGCAGTGCCCATGCCATTCCAATCTTCCAGGTTCGAGCCGAGTGCGCGGTGGCGCTCGGCGAGTGCAGAAATACGCCATGAATGAGTCATGTAAAAATCCTTGTCGTGGGAAAGTTGGAAAGTCAGGCTTGCGGGTCGAAGCGGCTCAGCCACTCGACCAGGGTCTGGCGGTACCGGGTCATGCCCTTGTAGTCGGCGATCGGCTCGGGCAGGTCGCGCAGCACGCGGTGCAGGCGGCAGCCCCAGCCAGGCTGAGTGACCAGTTCGTCCATGCTGATCAGGTAGGTGCGGATGCTGAACATCACCGCATTGCTGCGGGGCAGGCGTACCATCACCTGCAGTTCGACCCGCAAGTGCACCTGTTGCCCGACGTTGTCGGCAGTGATGCGGCCGCGGTCGGCGCCCCATTCATGGAAAGTCTCGGGGGAGGAGTCCAGGCGCGGATTGATGGTCAGCGTCCAGTTCAGACGCCGCACCGGCTGCCCCACTTGCAGGTTGAGCAAGTACTTCAGCGCACGGTCGAAGATACCCATCTGGTGGGCCATGGGCACCGGCGAATGCCACTGCTTGAAACTCATGCCGGCGTCGAAGGCCAAGGACCAGTCGGCCGGGCTGGTGACGATGCCGGCATCCATGAACAAGTCGTCGTCACGCTGATCGAGCAGGGCAAAATCGCCCTGGACCTGCCGGCCGATGAACTCCAGCGGCTCGCACGGCAGACTCGTGGCATCGCCGAACACAAAGCGCTGATCGATCTCCAGCAACTGATTGCGCCAATGCCAGTGATCACCATTGCGCTCCAGCTGAAACGATTGGGGGTAATCGGTGGAAAGATTTTCCATCAGCATCTGCAGGGCATCCCAGGCGGCGACCTGCATGTGCGGCAGCACCAGATAGCGGCGCGGATCCTGGTCCAGGACCAGCGCCCGCTCGGCCATTTCCGAGCGGTAGTGTTCGTCGATGTCAAAGCGGTACTGATAGATCGAACCGGGATCGCGGGAACTGGCCGGTTCAATGTTCACCGAATACAGATAGCTGTCTTCGCTGAAGGGAAAGGGAAAACGACGGATCGCCGCGGGACTGTTGCGAAAGCTGAAGTCGTCGCGATAGGTCAGCACAGGGCTCGATTGAATGGTCATGGTCGACTCCTAAAGATCCAGCGAAACGGAAGGGCCGCAGCCGCGCGAGACACAGGGCATGAGGAACTCGGCCTGTTCGGCGGGGCTGAGAAAGCTGTCGCGGTGTTCGATTTCGCCGCTCACATGGCGGGTCATGCACTGACCGCAGACCCCGCCGCGGCACAGATTGGGCACTTGCAGGCCGGCGGACTCCAGGGCTTCGAGCAGGCTTTGCTCGGCACCGACCCTGAGGCGTCGGCTACTGCGCTGCAGCTCCAGGTCAAAGGGCTGGCCCGGTTGCGCAGCGTTGAAGGCTTCCCAATGCACCCGGCTTTTCGGCCAGCCAAGGGCTTTGGCCTGTTGCCGGACAGCATCGAGCAAGGGTTGTGGGCCGCAGGTGTAAACGTGGCTGCCCAAAGGCCGGTCACGCAGGATGCTGCTCAGGTCCGGACGGCGGTCGTAGATGTGGAGGCGCGACCCCAGGCGCTGTTGCAACACATCGAGGTAGGCATCGCTTGCGCCTGGGCGACACAGGTAATGCAGTTCGACGTTTGCCTGTTGTTGCTCCAGGGCCGCGATGTAGGCCATGAAGGGTGTGATGCCGATACCGCCGGCGATCAGGATGTGCAGGCTGGCGGTCAAGTGCGGGGCGAACAGGTTGGCCGGTGGCGAGATCTCCAGGGTGTCGCCGACCTGGACACGCTGATGCAGGTAAAGTGAGCCGCCGCGGGAGGCTTCTTGCAGGCGCACGGCGATGCGGTAACAGCGGTTGTCCGCAGGATCGCCGGTCAGTGAGTAGGCGTTGCGCAGTTTACCTTCGGCCAGCGGCAGGTGAACCTGCACATGGCTGCCGGGGGAGAAGCCAGGCATGGGACCGGCGCACGACTCCAGGGTGAATTCGCGCACCACCGGCGTGAGCATTTTCGCTGTGCTGACCCTGACTTTGAGGACGGCGCTCATGACGTGGTTCCGGCGTATGGCTGATCGGGATTGGTGCAAACGCCGAGGTAGGCGCCCAGGCGTTGGGAAAAGTGTTCGCGGACATCCAGTCCGACCTCGCAGCCGATACAGGTCAGGACCGACTCCGGCCCCGCCGCCTGTGTCAGCCCGCAGTGCACGCAATAGACCAGGCGTGCGCCGCCGATCGAGCGGCTGATGTCGATCTCGTCGTTCTCCAGCCCGGCGCTGCGTGCCAGCCCGTGGATACGCCAGATAAAGGCCTCGTCGCCCATGATGTAGAGGTGGCTACCGACGGTGGCGTTGGCCAGCACATTGTCCAGTCGACGAGCGAAGTCGGCGTTCTCACCGTTCAGTACCAGAGGCTGTTCCAACTCGCCGACAAAAGGCGCGCAGGCTATTGCCGATTGCATCACCACGATGTGCCGGGTAACGGCTTCGCGCGGCAGCGGCTGGCGATACCGTGGAAGGCTGTGAAGTCGGTCGAGGGCGGCGCTGTGTCTATCCGTCATGCTGGCGTTCCTGGCTGATCCGCACTGGTCTGAAGGGCGAAATAGTGGGTGTTGGACAGGCTTCTTGTTTCCTGTTGGGGAAGATAATTTCCTACGGGGAAAATCTTCTCAATCTGGAAAAAGAGTTATCTCTTTGGAGGTAGTCCGCGATTGCGGGACTTTCGGGGCATGGAAGTTGCTCGTGTTTACGCAAGGTTGAGCAACGGGACGGGGAGTCATCGACAGTGCAGACACGACCGCAGTGGTGGGCACGCTGGTTTGGGCGTATCCGACCCGAACAGATGCGCAGTGTGCGCAGGCTGTTGGTCGGGTTGCCCTTGTGCCAGGTGCACGCTGACGGTGCCTTGCCGAGGTTTCTCGACCGTTTCGAAGCACTGGTGCCTACGTGCAGATTGAATCTGATCCTCGGCGGCGAAGACCTGGGGCCGGCGCGCCGGGGGCTGATCGATGGCTGTCAGGATGTAGGGAGCTGCCCTTGGCGCAACGCAACCCTGAGTGACGTGCCGCAGGTCTGCGCGCCTTGTCGGCAGCGCGGCGTGCATCGTCTGCTGTGTGCCTTGCCCGAGGATGATGGGCCGAACCAAGGCCAGTTGTTACTCGATACACCGAGGCCGGTCGACGCAAGCTGGCAGCGGTTGCTGGAGGAGACGGCGCAGGCGGTCGGGGTGACCGTGCGTTTGCTGCGTCACAAGCGTGAGCAACAGCGCAAACAGGCCACTTCGCAGCATGGTGCCTTGGCCCGTGAGCTGCACGATTCGGTGGCTCAGCAGTTGGGCTACCTGTCGTTCCAGGCGCGTTTTCTACAGTCACGGATGAAGGAGCCAGAGCAGGCGAGCGCTACGTTACAGGAGCTGCGCGGTGGCTTGAGCCAGCTGCAACGGCAGGTGCGGGAGCTGATCACCAGTGCCCGTCTGACCATGGACGGGCGCTCATTGCGTCAGGCCTTGGCCGATTCCGTGGCAGAGTTTTCGCGACGCTGCATCATCGTTTTCGAACTGGACAATCGCCTGGCCGACGATGCCTTGAGTCCGGAAACCGAACTACAGGTCCTGCAGATCATTCGCGAAGCCTTGACCAATGCAGTGCGTCATTCTCATGCGCGACACGTGCGCATCGAGTTGCGGCAAAACCAGGACGGTGATGCCGCTATCTCGGTGGAGGACGACGGCATCGGCCTGATCCCGGCGTCTTGCGAGGAAAACCACTTCGGCCTGGCGATTATCCGCGAGCGCGCCGCCAGCATCGGCGCTCGCTTGTCTATTGAAGCGATTCGTCCTCACGGAGTGCGCGTACACCTGGGCCTTTCCCCCAACCTGGACCTGCCACAAGGGAGTCACGATGGACTGCACGACCTTATTACTGATCGATGATCACCCGCTGTTTCGCAAGGGACTGGCACAGCTGTTCGGCGCCAGCGATGACTACCAAGTGGTGGGGCAGGCCGCCAGTGGCCGCGAAGGCATCAACCTGGCCGTAAGCCTGGCACCACAGCAGGTCTTGCTGGACTTGCACATGCCTGGCTTGAGTGGTTTGCAGGTACTTGATGAACTGCGGCAGCTGCGTCTCGACTGTCAGGTAGTGGTGCTGACCGCGTCGATGGATCGCACTGAGCTGTTGACGGCCCTGCGCCTGGGTGCCAGTGGTTATGTGCTCAAGGAAACCGAGCCAGATGCGTTGCTCACCTACATGCGAAATTGCAACAAGGGCACGATTGTCCTGGACTCGACCCTGGTCTCGTTGCTCGCCGACCAAGGCGAGCCAGTGCCCGGATCGGATCAGCCCGATACCGGTAACCTGACCGAGCGCGAGGGCCAGACGCTGGCCTTGATCGCTGTCGGCATGAGCAATAAACAGATCGGGCGGGAGCTGGGGATCAGCGATGGCACGGTCAAAATCTACGTGAAGAATCTTTTGCAGAAGCTCAATCTGCACTCACGCCTTGAGCTGGCGGCGTGGGTGCATAACGGCCCATCGGTGAGACATTAGGAGCGACATTAGATGATGGAACCTCCAGAGGCATTCATGCAGACACAGCCTTTGCACCTGATGGACCGCTTTCCTGCAGCATTGCTTGAGTTACGGGATACCGGTCAAATCGCCCACTTCAATCTGGCCTGGGTCGAGCTGATGGACCTGCCGGATGCAGAGCGCCATCTGATCGACTATGTGCACCACGAGGACCGCTCGTTATGGCGTCAGGCCTTGCATGAACTGCGACGGCGCCCCGAAACGTCTTTTAACCAGCGGCTGCGGTTCGTCCACCCTTCGGGGGAATTGCGCTGGTTCGAGGTCAGTCTGAAGCGCGGGAACAATGGCTTCTATCTGGTGGCGGGGGATATCACCGCGCACAAGCGGCGGGAGATTGCCTTGCAAGCGAGTCAGCGCAGTAGCATGAACCTGCTGGACAGCATGCCGGGGCTGATCTATCGCGGCCGCAACAACCGCGACTGGACCATGGAATTCGTCAGTGCCGGTTGTCTGCAACTCACCGGCTACCCGGCGGAGCGGTTGGTGGACAACCATGACTTCACCTACAGCAGCCTGATCCTGACACAGGATGCCGATTACGTCTGGCGTGAGGTGCAATATGCCTTGTCCCGGCAGGAGCCGTTCGAGCTCAACTACCGGATTCGATGCGCGGATCAATCGATCAAGCAGGTCTGGGAAAAAGGTGTGGGCATCTATGCCGACAATCGAGAAGTACTGGGTATCGAGGGGGCGATTTTCGAGCGTAAAGCAACTCAGGGTCAGGGGTGTTGAACGAAGTGTCGGAGTAGCAGGGTGGCTTTATCGTCACTGACGCTTCCTGGCCGTGGATTTTCTACCTCAATCTACCGTTGGGTGTGCTGGCCTAGATTGCCGCGCTGGTCTTGATTCCCAAACAAGATCACGTCAGTTCCCGGACATTCGATTTCAGCGGTTTTCTGCTGGTTGGCGATGCCAGTGCGGCGTTGTTGTATGGCGTAGAGATGCTGGGGCAAAGTCGTGCCAATTTATTACAGGGCCTGTCATTAAGCGGTGCCGGCGTGATTCTCGGTGTCTTTGCCTGGCGACATATGCGTCGGCATGCGCATTCGAACGTATTACCTGGTGAGATGGTCTGAGCCATGCAACCGAGTCGGAAACAAGAAGTCCTCGCCACGGAGGTGAGCCTGATACATCCAAGCCGTTAGAACCGTTCGGGTCTTCTCAGTGATTTCAAATTGTACTGGGTGCTGAGTTTTCTGCTGCATCACGATGGCCCGTGACGAGACATGTTCTCCAGGGACTACATCTCGTACTCGCAGCTTGGTTAAGTCACAGGCACGCAGCTTGCTGTCGATTGCTAAGTTGAATAGCGCCAAATCCCGCATCTTCTCCGCGAACTGGAGGCTGACTCGGATGGCCCAGATATCTCTGGCTCGGAGCGGGGGCTTTCTGTCCTATTAGCTTTCCCTTGTTCCAAGGCTGATGGCTGTATGTAGCAATAGTGTTCATGGTGTTGTCCTCCACGTTGGGGGAGGACAAGGGTGGATCAGGCACAGTGCGTGGTGGTCGCTATCCGACCCATAGCTGCCTGTTGCTGAAGCTGGTGGACAAGTAAACGTTGCCCACCCTACAGAACTCCCGAGATCGCGTAGGGTGGAAAACCACAGAGCGCTTTTCCACCAGTTCCAGGCTACCCCGCTGTGATGCTGTGAAATCTGCACCTCTTCAGGCGGAAGGTCCAAGCTCCTGTAGCGATATCTGGCGCCCGGTACGGGCGTCATTAAGGAGGGCGTAGACTGCGCCGATTCAAATACAGTTAGATGAGAGGGATTCGTGGTGAGTGGTCGAAGCGACAAGCTGAACCTGGATGGGCTGTCCAATACAGAAGCGCTCAACATCATCGCTATGTTGGTCGATCAGGCTTCTAATACCGACAATGTGTCTCTCATTGATCATGTGGTCGAGCTCGCAGACCAGCTAGAGACGCGTGAGCTCCAGGATGATCAACTGGCACTTCTCGACTACTTCCGCGCCAATGCGTGGGCGTGTCGCTACCAACGCAGATACTGCGACCGAGAAGGATTGTGGGACTTCGATCAGCCAGAAATTCAGCAGCAGATTTTTCACCTCCGCCGGGCGGCCCACGGCCCAGGGTTCGAAGCGCTGGATCAGCTTAGGAAGTGTCAGATCCTAACAAATCTAGGCAACCAGTTCGATGCTGTGGGCCGTTTCGTGGAAGCTCGCGCCAGCTGGAACGCAGCTTTGGAAGTTGATCCGCAGTTTTGGATGGCTATGGCGAACCGGGGGCAAGGACTAATGTATTACGCCTCGATACTGTACGATCCTGGTCATGAGGGGGTCTTTGCCCTTCATGCTCATCGTGACCTCGCCAGCGCAGTGGAACTCATCAGCACGCTTCCTCACTTGGGGGATCCAGGATTGCGGGATTTGTTTGCGCAAACGGCTGAGCAGATAGGGCAGTACTACGACTTGGCAGCCATAGGCCATTCCTACCGGCTGGATGGTTGGTCGTTAGGCGATTGCGCGGCGGAACAGGCCTACCGTCGCTGGTGTCTGAACCACACCCTGTTCCTCAACCCGCTAAATGATGTTGCCCAGGCTTCTATTGCTTCCAGCGACATCCTTACACTGCCAAATTTCACGCTGCCAACCGGTGAGCCACCAATCGTCACAGGAATGTTCAACGAGCTCAAACAGATGCTCGCGTCAGCCAGGTGGATGCTCTGGGAAGGTACTCATGCAGTCGATGCCCATTACTCCGATCACGGAGTGCTTCTGTATGACACGCTGGACTACTCGTCTTTCGGGCTCTCGATCGAGAAGGTCAAAATGGCGTTTCGGCTTAACTATTCGATCTTCGACAAGATCGCCTACTTCCTGAACTTCTACCTTGAGCTAGGCATACCTGCGCAACAAGTTAGCTTCAGAACAATCTGGTTTGAGAAGAAGGGTGGGGCCTTACGAGAGACTGTAGCTAAGTCAGAGAACTGGCCGCTCCGTGGTCTGTACTGGCTAAGCAAGGACCTATATGAAGAGGGCGTGAAAGGCACAACCGAACCTGAAGCGCTTGCCCTTGCTGAACTTCGAAACCACATGGAGCACCGGTACGTAAAAGTTCACGAGAGATTGATGCCTGTATGTAGTGAACACGACAGATACCATGATCCGCTGGCCTACTACATCTCCCGATCTGACTTAGAGCAGAAGACCTTGAGGCTAATGCAATTGGTTCGGTCGGCGCTCATTTATCTGTCGCTTACCATGCATCATGAAGAGCGTCGTAGGGCCGAAGACAAAGAAGAGCTGGTCGTGCCAATGCCACTCGTTGTCCTGCCGGACGACTTCAAGCGATAGCTGTGTGGAAAATTGGAGGTGTTTGTTTATAGAACTGACCGTCTGCTACTGGCCGATTTCTGCGTGTCACTAAGGGCTGCAATCGACCGATTCTGTTGAAAAAGTCGGTCATCCAAAACTGACTGCTCATTGGATGGTGAAAATGCCTTCTTTGCGCGCTGCTACGCGAAATCCGAGTCCGCAAGCCAATGCCAAAAGTAAAGATTTCAATCTCGGACGCCTACTTTTCTGACGCGCAAACCATGGCCGACTTTTTCAACAGAATCGACCCACAGCGGTCCTTCGAACTGATGATGACCAAGAGCGGCCGCTCGGATAGGGAAAGACGGCGGTGCGCTAGTCGGAATATGGTGTTTCTGGGGAGAGGAGGCAGGCGATGCCACAACTGGTGCGCCTAGAGGAGACACACAGCCAGGATCAGTTGCAGGCGCTACAGGTTTTGACTGGATCTTTGAGGTAGTGCAAAGTGCCATCCTCTCCGAACTGTAAGCATAAAGAATTGAGGTGGATCGCGAAGCGTATTCACTAAAAACGTCCCCCAGTATAGAGCGAAGGAATAGTTCATGTCTGCATACACTGGTTTATCTTGTACTTTTTCGTATCTTATTCGCGAGCATGGCTCGAACAAAGTTTACGACTGGGTTTACGCGGCTGCACAAGACGTAGCAACCCGAGATACACCCGATCATCACCTATCTGATGCTCTGGCGTACTTAGCTGCCGCGGTGGTATCAGATGAAGTCAGAGATGCCGAGTCTAAGGTTCCAGGGATTGCCAAAGATCTCGAAGCGAAGACCAAAAATACACAACAGGCATATGAGGAATTAGTCGCAGCGACTGATGCAATCAAATATAACGCGCTTGAGTTTTCGGATTATCTTGAAGAAATCAAACATCCAATGGCTCAGTTCGCCAGACGTAGATTTTTCACACCAGAGCAGCCGATCCGCTCCATACAAAAGAAAATTGACGAATTTATGGGGGCGGAAAAAACCGAATATCAATGGGTGGCTGTTGAGAAGTTCATGACGGATGAGTTTCCTAGGGTTATTGAAAGTCAAATCCAGCTTTATAAGGATTTCACAACGTACAGTAGGCATCGTGAAGATGACCATCCGGCAAACTGGAAGTCTTCGCCATTTGCATATCTTAAGGTCAAAGAAGGGCAGCTGTATCGCCTGCTAGAACTTAGCTCTCTTTATCGAGAGGTAGCAGATCAAATGAAAGTATTGTATTCCGCAATCACCAAGTTCAAGTCAGCGGTTGAGGCGGAGCAGGAAAGCCATCGAAAATACGATATGGCTAGGAGCGTTATAGAGCAAAAGATTCCCGATGATCTGGGGAGATTTATCCCGCACGACGTGGTTAAAGCAATCGAGAACAAGGCTGATAAATCCTAAGACCTACATGGAGAGGATTCCAATCGGAAAGCGTTTTTACACACTCTGGCTCGATATTGCGTGCGTCAGTATACCCCATAGATTAAGAAGAATAGCAGGCGGGCCTTTAGCATAAGCTCCGTTACCTTTGAGTTCGTAGGTGTAAATTAATAACTGCCTTTTGTCGATTTGATCCGTCCACAAAAGGCCGCTCCTGGCCGATTCTGTTGAAAAAGTCGGGCATGGTTTGCGCATCAGAAAAGTACGCATCCGAGATTGAAATCTTTACTTTTCGTAGAGTCTTCCAGACTCGGATTTCACGTAGCAGAGTGCAAAAAAGCGTTTTCACCAGTGAATAATCAAGCAGTTTGGGCAGACCGACTTTTTCAACACAATCGGCCGAATGCCGTCGTTCGTGCGGCAGCTATCGGTCATAAGTAAACATAGCAAACCAAGCGAGTTCCATCAGAGGAGGTTAAGATGGGGAGAATATTATTAGCCTCATCTTCCTCCTTCGTTGCTTGTTGCGAAATATGCGCAGAGGCACCATTCATGTTAAGAAAATGGTGCCAGCGATGCCTCACTATGAGGACTCTTAGACTTCTATTCGCTCTTCAAGGATTCTCGCCGCCACACCATCTTTGAAGTGAAAGTAACTGGCAAGTCCGAACAAAATAAATTGCGCAAACCCCAGCTTCAAGGTTGGCTGCGCAATCATCCCAAAATAGAACAACAATGACACCGCTACCATAAAAAAGCGTTTGGAAGCATACCAACCCAAAAACCTATCATCGGCAGAACGGTGCTTGATGGCCGATCTCGTCATTCTGACTGCAACCTGACCAAAAATGATGCAAGACCCCAGCGACCAATCAGCTGAAAGCACAATTTCCTGCCATGTGTACGCATACAGCTTGATGAGCACCAGCATCGTGAAGGGAATCACGATAAAAAGGTACTCGGACATAAGTTCGGCTAAAATAGCCTTGCGGTCTCTAGAGGAGAGTTCTGGGTTCATGCTGAAGCCCCACATCTCGGTGGATGTCTATTACCCTTTTAATTTTCGCACTGGATATGAAAGGTTTACCTTTCCCGGCAGGCGGCGTGTAAATCTCGTAGGCAACTTCAGCCTCCATAACATCTTTTGGCCCAATAGGTTTTATCAACCCATCCTGATACCCTTCTAGCCAGCCGAGATCAGAAATGTTCGCATTATATCGACTACCAGTGCTGACACTTAGCATGGCCCATGCGCCCTTTCCGATATTGACCGGAGCCCTCACATAAAGTTTATCTACACCAATGTGGCTTTCCTTTGTTCCCAAAAACATATCCTTGGGATTGGCATTGAAGCGCCAATGCGTGTTGATCGGAGTTACGCAGTGAGCTTCCGTTAGGGTAGCCGTAGCACTCTCTTCTGGAAGCAACCGTTTGTTGGCTTCCGAAAGCTTACTCAAAGCGACTGCCAAAGCTTTGCGATCGATCATAGGATCCACGGTTTGGCCAAAATCAAACTTGCTCAAGTGATCTTCCAGCTTCGCCGCCAAGAGATCTACGTCTTCTTCAGTGCTGGTAGAGTCGATTTCAGAAAGCTCACCTGCTAATCTCACCCCAGCATCAAAGACAGCATCTTCCACCCATGTTCTTACCCTGCCTGGAACGGACTTTAGCAAACTCGCTATCGATCCGGTCTCGACATTTTCCAATCGGAGTTCAAAGTCACCTGCCGCGCCAACGCTCATTGCAATAACTTGCCCAAGTGCCTGGTAAGCTTCTATGTAGATGCTCATGGCCTGGAATATTTCAGCGGGTCTGTGGCGCTCCTTGGCAAAATCGATCTTGATCTTCAGCGTCTCGTGCATTGCGACCTACTTCCATGAATGATTAATAGCACCAGGGCTGCCTGAAAACTCTCGTCTGCACAATCGATAGACGCGCTAAGCGACCTGAGCGATCTGATTAGAGCCTTGCGCCCCCCTGAAATTCGCCGATTCTAATTCCAATGATGGCAAAATGTCTTCGTCGTTCACGAGGGCGCATAGGGTTTTCGTTATGTTGGGGTCGCCTTACCAGAAAACACTGTTCATCCAAACAGTATATCAGATATGGGAATCTGGCAAACCTGGCCCTTGGTGTGCAGCGTAGCCTGTCTCCAACTACTGATCGTCGATCTTCGATGCATTCAGGTGAGATGGGATTCACCGGTAGCACCCTCTCAGGATAGTTCTCCTCAAAAATGGGTAAGTATTGGCTAAAGTAGCCAGTCGAGACCGTCCGCCGTGGGTCGATATAAGCTATGCGAGTGACTGCTTTTGGCCGATCGGTGCCTGTCGCGAAGGGCAGCGTGCGACCCATGGCGGTCAGTCCAGACAGGCAAAAAGCGGCCATGGCTGCCGTCGTGAATAACAATGGCAAATTAGTGGCTATGCTTGGTCAGGTACCTTAAATCACTGATTTTTGTTCACTGAGGCGCGATCGGCCACCACGATCACGTGAATTAATCATGAGGATCAAGCAAAGTGTATTATCCACTTACTCCTTACGTCTTTATTGTTACAGCAATACCATTCGTCATATTGCTACTCGCACTGATTAGCGTATATCGAAATGCGCGCAATGAGAATGGTTTTAGTCCGTTAGTTGTAATGCTGCTGTGTGTAGGTGTATCACTTCTCTCTTTAGTGACTGCTGAGATTTTAGTAAATCTGATTCCCATTCTTCGGGGGTTGCGCCTTGGGATACCAGTTGCAATTACATGGCTTGTTTTTCTAGCAACATATATTTATTTGGCAAAAAAAGTACGATTAAAAATTACGTCATTTTTTATCTGGTGTTTTTTGGGGGCGGTCTCACTTATTATTACTGGAATCCCTGTAATTATTTGGTTTGGTTGTGCAACTGGCCCTGTATGCATATAGTTTGTAAAAAGAGGTGCGAGGGCTGTGCATTCCTCTGGCAATCCGTATTGTCGATCTGGCTACAGAGTTTGACCCTGCTTCGTAACGTCTGCGCCCATCATGGCCGACTATGGAACGCTTCGATCACGGCAGGTGCGCCAGAGTACGCTAGGGCCATCGGAGTGCAATTTCGCCGTAACACCCTGGCGCTTCACAAGAGGGGTTTCTGGGGAGGGGACTGGGGAGAAATGGATAGTGGAGTGTGGGAGAGGCCGGCCCTACTGCAGGCCTGCCTCACATACCAGGGGAGTTTGGGGCAAGCACATCAATGACTGGCAGCCACGTGCACCAGGGTTTTCCGCCCGTGGATGGAAATCAAGCCCGCCACAGAGAGTTCTTTCAGTACGCGCCCGACCATCTCTCTTGTGCAACCGACCATGGTGGCGATCTCCATCCGTGTGTTGGACAGCATGTATCCGTTTGGGTGAGTAGTACTTGATGAAAAATTACAACCTGTCTTGAATCTTGCCAGAACGTTGCAAACGCTTGGGTACTACTAGTTACCTGCGGCAGCAATGTTGAGTTATTCGCTTCCGATTTTTATGGCTTTCGTTTTTATACACTCTCGGCCGTTCTCTGCCGGAGTGCAATTTCGATTTCGCATCACGGCCCGTATCGATAACGAATGGAGCAAGCCAACGCTGTTTACATCCTCCTTGCATGAATCAGATTTGGTCCATGCGGAAAACGATTGAACGACATAGCTCCGACTTCTGGGGCGGTAGGCTGCATCCCGATAATGCCACGTATGCCGGACCCTCGAAACTAAGTCCGAAATCAGCGCTTTTTCAGAGCATGTGGCGCTTGGCGCACTGAGTTGGAGCATGCAGTCTGGCGGGCTAAAGCAAACAGAATGCTGTCGACTGCAGAATATCCTTCGAACAGTGCAAATGGTTAGGCTGCTTACGACTTGGCTTGGTATTTGCTATCAACTCGCCATCCGAATGTCGCGGTTGGAGAGGCAAATGTCGCTTTCAAGTAAGGTTATGCAGTTATCCTCTAGCGAGAAGCACTGGTTACCCTGGTTCGGCAAAACTGGAAAAATTGCGATGGGTTGGTCATGCCGACTCAATCAATCGACATACCCGGTGATCGAACAAACCTTTGAAGCCATTGCACAAACCCGTGCGCAATTGCTACATAACTGGACGCGCGAGCAATGGGAGCACCTCGCTGAGCTGGCGGAAAATCTCGGTCGGGATTTTGCCCATATCGACCGCAGTTCGCTGATGGATAAGCTCAGCCAGGCCGAAGATTTTTCCGAGCTATTTGTCGTGGGGGTCGACGGCGCCGTCATCGCCTCCACCTGGAGCGGACGCGGTATAAATCAGCTTGAGAAAACTCGTGCCCTGGCCGAAGGATTGAAGGCACCGTTTCTTCACGGTCCTTACAGCGATTCATTAACCTTGCAAATCGGTCCATCGACTTCACGCTTTCACGATGAAATCACGTTGATGTTTTATCAGCCTTTGAAGGCTGATGGAAAAGTCCTTGGCTGTCTCTGCGGTCGCGTGCCAAACGATGTGTTGGGCGATCTTATCCAACGCGAGGCCGGGCACATCTATGCTGAATCGGGCGACAATTATTTGTTCATGGCGCAATCACGCTTTGATCCGGCGATTGCACCGGGCACCGCGTTGTCGCGCTCACGTTTCGAGGACGGTACTTTCACCCACGGCGAAAACCTGAAAAGTGGCGTGCACACGCCCTATAAGACCGTGCAGATTCAACGGCATACTGAGCTGGAACTGCGCTTCACTGACCCAGCGACCCAGGAATTGCACCCTGGTGTGCGCGAAACTATCCGCATGGGCTCCAATCTGTTCGTGACTTATCCCGGTTACTCGGACTATCGGCACATTCCGGTGGTTGGCAAGGGGGTTACGTTCCAGTTGCCAGGATCACCTGATCGCTGGGGAATGATGTGTGAGGCCGATCTGGAGGAAGTTTACCGCCGACGCTCACTCAGCTATGGCTTGATGAAACCTTATCTCGCAACCATGACAGGGCTCTTTGCCTGCAACTACACGGTCCAGCATTACAGCGGCCTGGCACAGGGGATGATCGATGCCGTCGAGGTTTTGGGCATGGTCTGCGCCACTGTGCTGTTCAGCCTGTTGGGGCCTAAACGGCTTGCGCAAAGGTTGAGCGAGATGACGGGTGTGATCAGGACCATCGCCGAGGGCGAGGGCAACCTTCGTCAACGTCTGGACACCACACGAATGGCCAACGATGAGACCGGTGACATGGGGCGCTGGATCAACAGCTTCATCGATAATCTGGACTCGGTTGTCGGGCAAGTGGTGAAGGCCAGTCGCACCGTCGGCGCCACCAACCAGATGATGTTGGGGCGCAGCCAGGAAGCTGGCGTCACTTCGGCTGAGGTGGCCGAAGCTGTGCATCACATGATGATTATCGTTGAAGACCAATTGGGCGAGATCCAGCAGGCCTCTGCCAGCGCCGAGCAAATGAAGCAGGCAATGGACGAAGTCGTTACCCGTGCCCGCGAGCAGTTTCTCGCCGTGCAGGCAGGAACCCAGTCGATTCGGGATGTGGTCGAACGCTCTTCTTCAAGCGTGCAGTTGCTCGACAGCCGCATGACGCAAATCGGCAACATCACCGGCCTGATCAGTGATATCACCAACCAGACCAATCTACTGGCACTCAATGCCGCCATCGAGGCCGCGCGCGCCGGCGAACATGGGCGAGGTTTTGCGGTGGTTGCCGAAGAGGTACGCAGTCTTGCCTCACGCACCTCTCGGGCCGCCGACGACATTCGGCAGATGGTCGAAGGCTTGCAGAACGAAACGCAAAACGCCGTCAGCTTCATGAAGGAGGGCGTCAAGGACGTCGATAACAGCCTGCGCCTGGCCGAAGATGCTTCCTCGGAAAACGTGCAGTTGCATCACGCGGTGGAAAGTATGTTTGCGATCATTCAGCAGCTCAACAAACGCAGCCTCGATTACGGCAAGACGATCAAACAGGTCGACCAGTCTTCCGCGCAAATGCGTCAGACGGTGGTGGTGTTGCAAGGCAGTGCCGAGACCGTGAGGCTCAATGCCAATAAACTGCAAAAACTGGTGGGGCAGTTTGAGGTGAGCAACAACAGCAATGGACGCGTGGCGGCTGCTTAAGAAGGCAGGCGAGGGCGGGCTGACCATGAAGGTAGCCCGCATTTTCGAAGGGCGCCAGGGTTGCAGTGGACCCAATTGATGAGTCGAGTCATGGCAGCAGCGGCAGCCATCGCAGAGAGCCTGGTTGATACCGGAGAGCTCCTGCGCACTTTCTAAAACGCACTCCCCAGCGTTGTTACCGCAAAACGAATGACTGCTTGTGGCTGCCTGTCACGAAGGGCTGCGACCGACCCAAAGCGGTCTGTGGCGACATATAGCAATTGGCCGCAGCAGCCCGCCTGAAGGGTCGTAGTCAACCCCTAGCAGACGGTGTATTCACAGCGGAGAAATTTTGCTGTCCGTCAGTCTAGGTACAACAATCAAATTTTTTACGAATTGCGTCCAAATCATCCCAAGGGTTTCGCCGTTGTCCTGCGTAACCACATCCAGGGGAATGTTCAAAACACGCTGGACGCATTTAAAACTGAGTTTCGCTGGCGTTGATTGTGTCACCAGCAAACGGAAGCGCGAATTGCTCCTAGTAGTACAACGGCTCTCGTAATGTTGTTTGCGCCGCGCCAGCGGCCCAAACAGCCACTCACGGACGCTCAAGCGGCTGGACTCAAGCCCTGATCGTTTCAAGCAGTCCTGAAATACCGAAGATGCTCACCATTCGTATGAGGTTGAAAGACAAACAAGGACATATCGATTGAATCACGTCCGAGGCGCCCCAAACTTCTCAAATACCAGCGGCGTTTCGCTGATGATTGCCTCCATCAATGCTTGCGCACTGTCGTGACGTATCAGAGGCACCGATTGGCCCGCTGACAGGGAACTGAAATCATCGCGGCCCTGGCTCAACCCGGCTCTGGCGAGCTGCCTCATGTACCAAGCTTGTGCCGGATAAGGCGCCAGTCTGGAATCCCTTTGATCCATGTCTGCGGTCATGCGGTTGCAAAGGCTCCTTGCCAGGCGCCCTGTGAAAGCCTTGGTAAGTGTGGTGGCCTGCTCCCTCAGGGCTTTGCGATGACCAGGGCTCGCCGCTGACTCCTTGCAGGCCAGAAATGCCGTACCGATCTGCAAACCGTGAGCACCCAGGGCGAGGGCCGCTGCCACGCCCCGTGCATCGGCGATACCTCCGGCAGCGATCACTGGAATCGCCACCTGATCTGCGATCTGTGGGATCAGCGAAAAAATCCCCGTCAACGAAGCATGCGCAGGCTCCAGAAACGAGCCTTTATGACCACCGGCTTCGAAGCCCGATGCCACGATGCAATCGACACCGGCTGCTTCCAGCGCCCGCGCTTCCTGCACCGTGGTGGCAGTGCCCATGGTCAAAATGCCCAATGCCTTGCACGCCTCAAGAATGCCTGCTGGTGGAATGCCGAAGACGAAACTGAACACCGGCGGCCTGATGGTCAGCATGGCCTCCATCTGCTCATTCGGGTCGGGAATGAAACGCTCAGGCGCCGGCGGGACTTCATTGCCAAGCTCGGTAAAGTAAGGGCGCAACAGCCGGTCCGCCGCCAGCACGCTGTCAGGGTTGGGCAACGTCTCGTCAGCGCTGGGGATCCAGAGGTTGATGGCGAAGGGTTTGTCCGTCGCCAGGCGAATTCGTCGGGCCTCCTCGATCATTTGCCCAGGCTCCAGCGACTGCATGCCATAAGAGCCCAGCCCTCCGGCATTCGAAACCGTGCTGACCAGTTCAACAGACGAAGGACCGCCACCGAAGGGGCCCTGGATAATCGGAAACCTGATACCCAACAGTTGCGTTGCGGGTGTGTCGTACCACATCGGTCATCTCCCTCCGTTGATTGGCGCTTCCCCCTGTGGGGGCTTGATCAGTGCACCTTCAGCGTAAAGAAGTAAGCGAACACGCGGGCTTCTCGTTCTTTCATCCGGCAGCCAATCAATCGCGATTTTTGGCCATACTCAAACGGGCCACTCTGACAGCGCATTGGGTTGAGTTCTGCACGGTGCAAGATTGCCTGACACACTGCTCGCTAACGGTGAGAAACTATGTCGACCCGCAGTGGCGCCGACTTGGCGGCGCACGACTGTCAATCCACCTCAGATGATCGCCTCGGACGACTCACATGAAACTCGCACTGGTTGTTTTCGATGGTGTTCAGGCACTGGATGTCGCTGGCCCGCTCGATGTCTTTGCCGAGGCGAATTCATTCCTGCCACCGGATCAGCGCTATGACGTTTCCATGGTCGGGGTTCGACCAGGCAATGTCCGGTGCTCCAACGGCATGGAGATTACCGTTCCGTACCACTATTCGACCTATCCGGGTCAATGCGATCTGCTTTTGGTGGCCGGCGGCCCCAGGATGCCGGACGCACGACCGGAGGAAGGTTTTCTCGATTGGCTGCGCAGCCAGGCCGATGGCTCACGGCGCTATGGTTCGGTTTGTAACGGTGCTTTTCTGCTGGGCCACGCCGGCTTGCTCGATGGCCGCGAGGTGACCGCCCACTGGAATGATGTTCAGCGCCTTGAGGACCAGTTCCCCGATAGCTTGATTCGACCCGACAAGATCTTCGTGCGCGACGGCAACCTGTTCACCTCCGCCGGCGTATCCGCCGGCATCGATTTGTGCCTGAGCCTGGTCGCTGAAGATTGGGGCAGCGAAATGGCGCTGACCGTCGCCAGGCGCCTGGTGGTGTACATCCACCGCGAAGGCGGGCAGTCGCAATCGAGCCCGTTCCTGGCCTTGCGTCCCGAGGAGGACTCCATCGTCAGCAAGGTGTTGCGCTATGTCACCGATCACATCGGTGAAGCGTTCGCCATGGACCAACTGGCCGATGCTGTCGGCGTGAGCCGTCGCACTTTTTCGCGGATTTTCTCCCGGGATGCCTCGGTCACCCCGGCGGTGTTCGTCGAACAGGTGCGGGTGGACCATGCGCGCAAAATGCTCGAAGACACCGATGCCCCACTGAAAACCATTGCCTTCAATTGCGGCTTTCATAACTCGACCCAGATGCGGATGATTTTCCTGCGACGCCTGAACAAGACGCCCAAAGACTATCGCAGCCACTTCAAGGCAAAAGAGCAACAGGCAAAACCGATCAAGAAAGTTGCTCCGACGGTACTTCGCCCCAAGACAAAGTCTGCGGCAGCCTGATAAGGCACTCCTTTATCAAGATTTTTTAATCTCGTTTTTTCGCCTGATTCAACCACTTTCTGGCCACGTAAAAACTGTCCATGTAGAGGGCTTGTGCTTGGCCGAAAATCGCTATTGATTGGCCCTTGATCCCGCCATCCTTGGCACTTGCGAAGTTCGATTTTCGTTAGCATCAAAACTAACGAGATCCACTACGGCAGCGTCGCGAGGAGTCCTTATGCAAAGTCAGAAAACTTCAATCCTGTATGGCGGTAATGCGTCCTACATTGAAGAGTTGTATGAGCAGTTCCTCATTGACGCTTTGACCGTCCCCGAGCAATGGCGGACCTACTTCGAGTCTCTACGTGCGCAGTCGGGCAGTGGCGAAGGCCAGCCGGATGACATCGCACACACTCCGATTGTCGAGCAGTTCGTGCAACTGGCCCGCCGCGCCGGGCGCAAGGCAATGGCGGTAGCGGCGCCCGATAAAGTAATGACTCGCAGGCAGCTTGCGGCTCAGTCCTTGATCGCCAGCTATCGAATGGTCGGCACGCGCCGGGCCGATATTGAACCGCTGCGCTGGGCGCCCAAGCCTGTCATTGCAGAACTGTCGCCGGTGTATCACGGCCTGGACAGCGTCGACCTCGCGGAAAAAATCGAGCTGCCCGGCCACTGGTTCTGGACAGGCGAAAGATCGGTTGCCGATCTGGTTTCGGCCCTGGAGGCTACCTACACCGGCACCCTGGGCAGTGAATTCATGTACCTGAGCGATCCGCAGCAGCGCGAATGGTGGCAGAACCGTCTGGAGTCCAGCCGCGCAAAACCTTCGCTGGGGGCCGAGAAAAAGCTCCGCATTCTCGAAAGGCTGAGCGCGGCCGAAGGCCTCGAAAAATACCTGCATATTCGCTTCACCGGGCAAAAACGCTTCTCGCTGGAGGGCGGCGAGTCGCTGATCGTGCTGCTCGATGAATTGATCCGGCACGGCGCGAAAACCGGTGTGCGCGATGTCGTGATGGGCATGGCTCACCGAGGTCGTTTGAACGTTCTGGTCAACACCGTCGGCAAGCCACCGGGCTACCTGTTCGATGAGTTTGAAAACAAGGCGGCCAACGTTCTTCCTGCTGGCGATGTGAAGTACCACAAGGGCTTCACCGGCAACATCGAGACACCGGACGGCGCTGTCACCGTGAACCTGGCCTTCAATCCTTCTCACCTGGAAATCGTCAACCCGGTCGTGCAAGGCATGGCGCGGGCCCAGGGCGAGCGGGATGAAACGACCTCGCGCAGTAGTGTGCTGCCGGTCGAGATCCATGGCGACGTGGCCATTTCAGGCCAGGGCGTGGTCATGGAAACCCTCAGCTTGAGCTACACCAAAGGCTATGGCACCGGTGGCACCGTGCACATTGTCGTGAACAACCAGATCGGTTTCACGACCTCCGACCCACAGGAAACCCGCTCCTCATTCTACTGCACCGACATCGCCAAAGTGATCGAGGCGCCAGTGTTGCATGTGAACGGTGACGATCCCGAGGCCGTGGTGCATGCGGTACAGCTGGCGCTCGACTATCGCAAGGAATTCGGCAGAAGCGTGGTCATCGATCTGGTCTGTTTCCGCCGCCATGGTCATCAGGAGCAGGACACCCCCGGCATCACCCAGCCGCTGATGTATCGCTCGATCAGCGCCCATCCAGGTGTGCGTCAGCTGTATGCCAACAGGCTGGTCGCTTCGGGCCTGGTCAGCAATGAGCAGGTTCAGTCCATTGCCCAGGCCTACCGTGAAAGTCTGGAAAATGCCCCGTCTACAGCGGCGCAAACGGCTCCCGTCCAGCAGACGAAAGCACCTCTGACGCTGTATTCAGCGCCGAGCCTGGGGCACATCGAGGGCCTGGCCGCACGCGTTGCCCATCTGCCTACGGATCTGAAATTGCACCCGTTGGTGGCCAAGGTCACTCATGCCCGACAGGAAATGGCCAAGGGTATAAAACCGCTGGATTGGGGGATGGGCGAACACCTGGCGTTCGCCTCGATATTGTCTGCCGGTGTCGACGTGCGGCTCAGTGGCGAGGACTGCGAACGCGGCACCTTCAGCCATCGCCATGCGGTGTTGAATCCGCAGAATCGCGAATTCAGGGGACAGGGCAAA
Organism: Pseudomonas sp. GW821-FHT01C01; assembly: GCF_059422645.1. Taxonomy (NCBI): domain Bacteria; kingdom Pseudomonadati; phylum Pseudomonadota; class Gammaproteobacteria; order Pseudomonadales; family Pseudomonadaceae; genus Pseudomonas; species Pseudomonas sp. GW821-FHT01C01. The sequence continues at coordinate 269,949 of NZ_JBWKXF010000001.1, forward strand.
TACCGCCCCCTGGATCATGTAGCGCCAAAGCAGGGTCGCTTCGCGGTGATCAACTCGGTCTTGTCCGAAGCCGCAGTACTGGCTTTCGAATACGGCTACACCATCGCCCGTCCTGACGCTATGGTGCTGTGGGAGGCGCAATTCGGTGATTTTGCCAACGGCGCGCAAGTGGTGATCGATCAGTTCATTGCCGCCGGTGCCGCCAAATGGGGCCAACACAGTGCCTTGACGATGTTGCTTCCCCACGGGCAAGACGGACAGGGGCCGGAGCATGCGTCCGCCCGACTGGAGCGTTACCTGCAACTCTGCGCGCAAGACAACATGCGTGTCGCCCAGCCGACGACACCGGTGCAGTTTTTCCATCTGTTGCGTCGTCAGGCGCTGCACGTCGAGCCCCGACCGTTGATCGTGATGACGCCCAAATCGCTGTTGCGCCATCCAGAAGCGGTGAACGAGCTGAAGGAGTTTGCCGAGGGTTCTTTCCAGGAGGTGCTGGGTGAAGGTTTCAGCACCCCCGCCGCAGAAGAAAAGGTGACCCAAGTGATCGTCTGTTCCGGAAAGATCTACTACGAGTTGCTGGCCCGGCGCCGTGCTGAAAATGCCGACCACATCGCTCTGATACGCGTGGAGCAGCTGTACCCATTTCCGAGTGCCGCACTGGCCCGTGAGTTCGCTCGATACGCCAACCTGCAATCAGTGGTCTGGGCCCAGGAGGAAGCGCGCAACCAGGGCGCGTGGAAGTTCGTCGATGACTATCTGCGCGAGATCCTCCCGGCGATGGCCTCGCTGCGCTATGCCGGCCCACCACCCGGTGCCTCGACGGCGCCCGGCAACATGGCCATGCATGTAGAGCAACAGCGTCAAGTCATTCAAAGCGCGTTCTCTTAAACACGATGTGTGTTCTCTCACCCGTCTATTGCTTGATGAGAGGCCCAGCGCCTGAATAACAGTACGCTGGAGGTAACTCCTCTCGACACACACTCAGCGTGGGAGCCTTGCTATCCATCCATTGTTCTGGACTCATGAAATATGGATACGTTCGAAGCACTGCGAATCTTTGTCGGTATCGATGAAGCTGGTAGTTTGAGTGGTGCAGCACGCCAACATTCGCTAGCAACCTCGACAGTGACGGTTGCCTTGCAGCAGTTGGAGCTTAGCGCAGGGGTGCGATTGATCACGAGGTCCACTCGACGAATCAGCTTCACTCACGAAGGCCGACAGTTCCTGTCAGAAGCAAGGAAAATTCTGGCGACATGGGATACCTCGCTTGAGAGCTTCAAAGAAGGGCCTTTGACGGGGCCAATCCGCTTCACCGCTACCCAGGATTTTGGCACTGAAATTATCGCCCCCTTGATCGACAGTTTTTCGCAATTGCATCCCGGCATTCGTTTCGAACTTCTGTTGGCCGAAGGCGTGCTTGATCTGGTTCACAACAACCTGGATTTCGCACTACGTAACGGTCCTTTGTCCGACTCTGCACTCAGGGCCCGATTGCTGGTGCCAGGACGCCGCGTGGTGTGTGCCGCTCCGGCTTACTGGGCATCCCACGGCGAACCCACATGGCCGCAGGACCTGGTCCATCACAACTGTTTGGTGATGTCGCGGCCCGACCGCTCGTTTTCAACCTGGTACTTTACCGAGGGCGGTAAACGGTTCGGAGTGAAAGTGTCGGGCAATCGCATGACCAACAATGGCGGACTGCTCCGACAGTGGGCGATCAATGGTTACGGCGTATTTATTAGCCCGACATGGAATATTCGCAAAGAACTACAAACAGGCGTGTTATCGACTGCGTTAAATGGATTTATTGCCGATGAAGCGAATCTCTACGCCGTCACCAACGAAGGTGTGGCGAGTCGTCGGGTTACGATGCTCCTCGACTTCCTCACACAGGAATTGGCAGGGTTTGAATAACCGGATTTAAACTTGACGGCGGGTTTGATTTCTCGCAAATCGCGAAAGGTGAAATCGATTTTTACCGGCTTATCGCCCTTCCAAAAACACCGGAAACTGTTCCTCTTTAAACCGGGGTTAGCTCCTAACCCTACAGAGGAGCGTGACCATGCCAGCTATCGACATGCCCAACACCGAACTGAACAAACTGCTGTCGTTGCAAGCCATCAAAAAACTGCGAGTCCTTTACTGCCACCATTTGGACAGTGGTCGCATCGACTCGCTCACCCAGCTGTTTACCGAGGATGCCATTGTTCAGGTGGATCGCGGTTGCTGGAAGGGCCGTGAAGAGATCCACGCTGGCCTATCTACAGCATTCTCCGAGTACGACGTCCACAAGCGCGGGGCCTACCCGTTTGCTCACCTGGTTTCCAACCAATGGGTTGAACTGCTGGACGAGAACCGCGCCGAGGGACGCTGCCACCTGCAATTCCTGGCGACCGGAAAAACTGTCGAGGAAAACCCTCTCATCCTCCTCGCAATCTACGCCGACGAGTACCAACGGGTTGATGGTCAATGGCTGATTAGCCGCACCCGCCTGGACGTGATTTGGCCTGCGTTTGACGTCGCTGGCGGCGAGCCAGGCAACGGCCTTGTGCTGCCGTCCTGAGCCATGCGCGCTTTGACCTTTCGCTGTCTCTTTATTTACCCGACTGTCTAAGTTTCGGAGAAAAGCATGAATTGCTCGCAAAAAGTTGTCGTCGTTACAGGTGCGTCGCAAGGTATAGGCGCAGCAGTGGTGCAGGCGTTTCGAAAGCTCGACTACCGCGTTGTTGCAACCTCGCGCACGATCAAACCGTCGGACGATGTGAATATCCTGACGGTCGCAGGTGATATCGGTGATCCGCAAACCGCCCGACGTGTCATCGCCGAAGGGGTCGCACGCTTTGGCCGGATCGACACACTGGTGAACAATGCTGGCATTTACATCGGTAAACCCTTTACCGAAAATACCGCCGAAGACTACGCTGCGGTGATGAACGTCAACATGGCAGGCTTCTTTTACATCACCCAACTCGCCATCGCCGAAATGGAAAAGCACGGCAACGGCCACGTGGTCAGTGTGACAGCCAGCATCGGTGATAATGCAATCAGCGGTATCTATTCCGTACTGGCGGCCCTGACCAAGGGTGGCTTGAACTCCGCCACGAAGTCGCTGGCAATCGAATACGCTAAGAAAGGCATTCGTGTGAACGCCGTCGCACCGGGGGTCATCAACACGCCGATGCACGCGTCGCAGACCCACGAAATGCTAGGTAGCTTCCATCCGCTGGGCCGCATCGGCGAAATAAGCGATATGACCGATGCCATCCTGTACCTCGACTCGGCAGCGTTCGTCACGGGAGAAATCCTGCACATCGACGGCGGCCAGAGTGCCGGTCGCTGAGCACCGGAACTTCACGGGCGCCGATAGTCGGCGCCTTTTGCTGAAATCGAGAAGAACGCCAATGATCGCCTTGGTGTGCATTATGGCAGCCAGAAATGTCCAGCAGGGAATGATGCAAGACCAAATGGTGCATTGATGGGTACACCCCTATTCAGTTAGTACGTACGCCCAAGTCTTGGTAGGTGCTGGGCTGATGCCGTAGGAGTGCGGAATTGGCGCCAGTGCGATTTTGCCCCATGTGTGCCAAGGTAGGCCGCCGCATTGGGACGTACACAGCCAGCCGTGAACGTCTGTTCCTGGCCGTTCTCTGCCGGTCATGGTCACGAAGCGGGATGGTAAAATCCGATGCAAATGACTGGTCAGGTCGAATGCAAATGGGTGGGCAAGTCTGTGCAATTACCCAGTCATGCAGCTTTTAGCAACGACTCAGCCAATAGCTGCGTTGTAGCACTGCCAGCCGACTGCACCTGTATGCTGATATCTTCATTTGGAACGGTTGGTTGGGAGGTAGTGATGAAAATTACCGGTAAGGTCGAAATCGAATCCGTCATGGATGTCATGTGCGACGTCTGCCAGCTCTCCACCCGGGTGAAAAGTGGCGGGCTTCAATTCGCCACGCTACAGGCACACTGGGGGTATGGCACGAAACATGATGGCGAGCGCTACGAGCTGCACTTGTGTGAAGACTGCTTCTTTCAGGCAGTTGCTAATCTCAAGCTGGAGCGGCGTACTCAGAGTCTACTCAGCGATGACGGACGTGCGGATACGGCTATTGTCGGCGATGATTTCGGTCTGATTGCTAAAGATGATTTCTTTAACGACTCCCTTACGAGCGAATGATATTGATCGACCAGCTGACTTCAACCTCAGTTCAGATCTCGAACGACCTCGCGACCGACAGCTATTGGCCGATTCTGTTGAAAAAGTCGGTCCTTCCAATATCAAAACCGCCCCCGATCAGTCGTTAGATAGGTGCAACTGCACCTCCATGGCGTCCTGAAGGAGTCTGACGACCTCAAACACGTCGTCGTTTACCACACGATAGAACACGATATGGTGCGGGCTTTTGACCGTTCCATGGACTGTTTGGCCGGTTGGCGTGAGTAGATGAGGTGATTGATGCGAAGGCGCGACGCAGCTCATCACGTTCGTGGCTACCAATGTAATGGGGTATGCCGGCAATAGCTTGCAGCGCCACTAAGATCAGCACCTGGTAGCCCTTAGCGTGCTGCACCGGATCGCGCAGCCATTGACGCCTTCCATGCCGCAGCACTGGCCAGTGGTGGCACCAATGAAGGTGCACCAGGTCCCTGAGGCTGGGCACCCAACGCCTATGCAGCTTACGCACGGGACCTCGATGGTAACAAGCTGGCGCGTACTGCTTCACCCCAGCCTAAGCTTCATGACGAGGCATCATTAGGTGCTTCGTCATTAGTCCTTACTCTCAAGTAAGAGTAGACGTAAGGTTGCACGGTGGCTTGAACAAGGCCCTTTAACCATGGGGACGCTGCGCATTGCGTTTAGTGAGGAGGGTGTAAAGGTAAATCGGTGAAAAAACCGGGTGCCAGCCCCAGCGTGGTGGGCCAGGAGGCGTGAGCCGTTCAGCAAGCAAGATTACGCCTGCGAACAACATCATCGGAAAGTGCCATGCCCCGCTAACAAGCGGCACTAACATCCAGGCCCAGCACGAAACAATACAAAAGACGCCATGCGTCATGCCTAAGATTAGACAATCCCTGTCGGCAGCCCAGCCGAACAGGCCGATTCGCCGCCGTTGATGGCCACGATTGAGTGCTGCGTGGTGCCACGGGCTCGCGCTCCATAGCATCGCGATCAGCAGTGCCACGACCAGGGCGTTTTCTACGACAGCAATCTGTAGCAGCAGCGCCAGGGCTATCAGGATGGGGCCGACGGCCATCCACAGCGCACAGTAACCGAGCAGGAACCCGACTGACGCTCGTATTCGCCTGCTCGGCAGGCTAGAGCGCCAGACATGGATGAGTGGCATCGCCAAAAGGGGCGGCATCATGGCCAGAAGCATCAAGGCCCAACCCACCAGGATTCGGTGGAGTGGGTTCAGTGCGAGCTCCGCTTGCAGTGCAGCGGGCCAACTGGTGATGATCGATAGCCCATTCACGGCCACGCAAAACGCGGGACCTTCTGTGTTGACCTCGTTGTAAGCGGAAAGGGCCAGGCCGAGTCCCGCCGTGGCCAAAAGCAATGGCCAGGGGGCGTAAGTAAAACTGCGTAGAACAGGGCCTAACCGCATAAGGTCGCTCGCCACTCACGACACCACTTCGCTTGAGAACGCTTACCCACCCAGTCAGGGGAGCAGGGTTGCCCCGACGGCATGTTGCCCGCCGCCACTTGTTGGTAGATGTTGCCGGCGTGGTTCACCTCCACGCCGTAGTTGGCCAGGTCGAGGCCTTGCCTGGCCATGTGTCCCCGGTCCTCGGAGGTGAACATATCGCGGATCTGCCCATACCAGGTGGGGTGGGTGACAGGCGCGGTTGTTGAGTTAATTGTCATGCCCGACTCCTTGTCGTCAATTGTCGTGCAAAGGGATTACCCATCAATGTTGATGGGGGTCCGACGGTTGATTCGAGGCGTGCTTCATGCCGGTCATGCCAATGCCGCCGCCAACGGCTTTGAGGTCTGGAACGATCTGGATATTGGTCATCATGCCGCCGTCTTCGTGGTCGAGGATGTGGCAGTGGATGACGAACTCGCCGATGTAACGGTCGTAGTGCGTGCGCACCAACACCTGGTAATCGTTCTGCACGAAGAGGGTGTCCTTGAACTCGTGCCACATTCCGCAGTATTGGTTTTGCAGGCCCAGTTCGTCGGCCGGAACCAGGCACTCGCCATTGGGGCCGAAGATACTTTTGGGTTTCTCGCCGGGTTTGGCGTAGAGCACGTCCATCACCTGGAACGGGTTGACGTGAATGTGAAAGATATGAGGTTCGCCCTGCGAGCTCAGCACCCAGTCGTCGGTGGTGTTGACCTGGCGAGTGAAGTCGATGCGTTCCGGGTCATAGGACCTGTAGTTGATGAAGAAGCCAAATGCGCCTGTCCACGGATCTCCCGGCTTTCTCGGCGGGGTGGCAGGCGGTGAGGGCGGGAATGGAGGATTGCCGATGAAGAAGTCAGCCTTCTGGATGTCGTTGTTGACCACCGCATCCTTGAGGTCGTCCATCCCGCGCCAAGGGTTCAGATTGCCGGTACGCAATCCTTCGAGGGCCGTGGCGGGCAGCGATGGGTCCGTTTTGTTGGCGTCGTAGAGCGCTTGCTGGATATAGCTTTGCGGATCGTCGGTCACGACCTTGCCGCCAGAGACGATCACCGTTGCCAGCAATTGGGTTTCGTTCGGGCCCTGGCCGCCCGGGCCACCATTGGGGCCGGCATTGGCGCGTTCTGCGGGTGTTGCCGCCTGGTTCAGCACACAGTAGGTGCCATCGCGGGGGAACATCAGCAACACATCACTGCGATAACCGGGTTGCAGGAAGTTGCTGCCAACGCCACCGCTGACGCTCTTTTTGTTCACGCCGATGGGGCGAATGGCGGTGCGCGTGAGTCCGTCGGCGGCGATCTCGAATTGAGGGACGAGCTCGACCGGTGTGCTGGAATCGGGCACGGTCACCGGGCACAGGTCGGCGATCAGCGCAGCCTGTTCCTTCGGTGTACCACTGAGCACACCTTTGAGCGCGAGACTGGCTTTGGGATTGGTCGTGTTCATGGGCACGATCTGCAGGTTCACGGTGTCGTGGATACCCCCGTGAATGAAGCGCCAGCGTTGGATATCTCCTGCGGCAATGCCTTGGAGGGTCGGTTGCACCACGCCGTTGATGCTGGTGAACCGACCGCTCTCATCCCAGACAGTGGCCGAGGAGAGTTGGGCATCGAAGTTCTCTACCACACCTGTTTTGCCGCTGGGACACGTCCAGGTGCCATCCTTTTGCGTAATGATGGCGCCCTTGTCGTCGAAACAGGCATACGGGATTTGCTGGAACAGAAAGACTTGTTCGGTAATGGGCTTCCCGGCAGCGTTCTTGAGAATGGTGTCGATGTCGCCTGGATTGCTGCCGGTGTAGGGGCGGTTGCCGCGCACAATCAGGGCGCCCGCGGCACCGCTCGCAACTTGCAGCGCTGTGGAACCATGCCGGTGCGCGTGGTACCAGAAGGTGCCCGAAGGGTGATCGGTGGGGATGTTGATCTCGTATTCGAATTTGGTTTGTGGCGCGATGTTCAACAGCACGTTGTCGCTGTTGCCCGACGGCGAGACGTGCATCCCGTGGTAATGCAAATTGATCGTATTAAAGCAACCAGCCCCACCATTCGCCGGATCGCTTCCCCCCGGACAGCTGGGATCGTTTTTCTCCAGTTGGTTGTCCAGGTGCACCCGCAGGGTATTACCTGGCTGCACATCGATGAGCGGTCCCGACAGGCAGCCTCCATAGGAACGTAGCTTAACCTTGTCCTTGGCGCCGTCGGGATTGCCCGGGTTGTAGATATAGTTTTCGCGCTTCTGCACTTGCAGGTTGAGTTCGACGGTCTGACCGTCACGTGTTATGTCACCCGCCGGGTTGCAACCACCTTCCGGAACGGCCAGTTCGGTCGCCTTCAGCGTGCCCGTCGGTCCTTTTTCAAGGAGCCTGGGCGGTGCGAGGAAAGGCTGGGCGGCGAGTTCGGCGAGCGCTGCCGTGGAGGCTGTACAGACCATCAACCCGGCCAGGACTATACGAAGCGAAGTCATGTTGTGCTCCCTGCGCCACTGCGCGAATGTGTGCGACAGCCTTGACGGCCGCGTGTCCTTTGATCAGCTGAATTACATGGGAAGCGGCATAAACTCTGCGGTGGCTGCACGTTTCCTACGAAGAACCTCTGCTCTTGAGCACATTGGCGATGGTCGTGGCCATGCCGGTAAAGTCGCAGGTGCGTCCGGCGCCTGGGGTGTAGACCGGCGGCTGGGCCACGGAAGGGTCGCCGCTGGTGAAGGGAGGGGCGGGGTTGTACTGGATGGTCAACTGCACTTGTTGGGCGACGATCTCGCTGGAGATCAAGGCGATGATTTTCAATGCCTCATCCAGCCCCGACGAAATACCACCACCGGTGATGCGTTGTCTGTCGACGATGTAGCGCGGATAGCCTTCCACCACATTAACGCGCGTGAAGAGTTTCAGGCAGGCGATGAAGGCCCAATGAGTCGTCGCATTGTAACCGTCCAGCAAGCCGGCCGCGGCTGCCAGCAATGCCCCCTCGCAGACGGAGGCGGAAAATTTCGCGGCCTCGCCTTGTCGCAACAGCCAGGTCATACGCTGGTGATCGCCCATCAGGCGCTGCAAGTCGTCAGGTTCGCCGCCGGGAATCCACAGCAGACTGATGTATTCAGAATGTTGATCGAAAATCGGTAAATCGCCACCGAGCGTCAAGCCGTCCCGGGTGGTGATGGACGGCCCATCAAGGGAAATCAGCCGAACTACTCGGGGTGGGGCTGCGGGGTTGTGCTGCGGTTCGAGCTGAGCCATCCAGTTGAACAGCTCGTACGGGGCGCTGACGTCGAGCAAGTCCACGCCATCGTAGACCGGGATTGCAATCAAGTACTGTCCTGGTGCGGGCATGGCTCCCTCCTGGGGAACACTGCGGCGAACGCGCTTGCGTCGTCAGGTGTGTAGCGTCCTGCTAATCAACGTTGCGATGTCCGGACGGCAAAACCGGAGGTCCTGCTGCCTGAAACCAATACCCAAGGGCAGCTTCTGGGGAGCATAGTTGGCGCTCTTCCACCTGCAAGGCGTTTTCTCAGGCAGGTGCTGAGTGGTATTGAGCGACGCTGGGGATATCAATGGAGGTGTGGGGGAGTGATTAGCGAGGAACCGGGGGGAACCCACAGGCTGAAATCGTCAGGTATACAGCGCCCAGATGGGGCTGACGAACTCACTCATGTTCAGTGCCAGTGCTGAATTCACAGAGGCGAAGCTGGTATTGCTTGATCGAAAATTGAACCCAACCATCGTCGAGTACAACGATGTCCTGGTATGGGGTGTGGGTCAACGTCCAGATCACTGGCCGCTCAGTAGGGAAGGACGGTCCGTCGGCAACTCCTAGTCAATAATCTGAATCCTGACCTTGTCGCCCATCTGTTTTCGACCAATATGAGCCGCTGGTCTGTGTATTGGCGTTCGTACTGGCACGTTGCTAGAACCCATATATGCTGACGACGGAGCAGTACCCCCCGAGCCTTTCGGGACTTCTGGCAACAAGGAGGTCACCATGTCATCCGCCCCTCGTGTACGCCGTTCTCTCAGTGATGTTCAGTACGACTATGACCACGGCAAGAAAGATGAACTTGAAGCACTGATCCGCGCCTGGAAAGGCGTCAAGGATCTTCCCGCCAGCCACCCCAACTCCTTCTTCTCCATCGGTGGTCTGCATGGCGAACCGTTCCGTGGTGAAGGCAAGACCGACCCTAACTGGTGGGGCGGCTACTGCCAGCATGGCACGGTGCTCTTTCCGAGCTGGCACCGTGCCTATCTCTGGCGCCTGGAAGAGGCGCTGCGCAGTATCCCCAAATGTGAAAACGTCACCCTGCCGTTCTGGGATGAATGTAGCGACGAGTCACGAGAAAATGGCCTGCCTTCGGCCCTGACCCAGGAATACTTCGTGATCGACGGTCAGAAGATCGAAAACCCGCTGCGCTCTTTCGTGTTCCCGCAAGCCATCACCGATGAGGTCAAGGACACACCGATCATCTACAGCAAACCCGAGGGCTACGAGACCGTGCGCTATCCGCTGTCCGGGCTGTTGGGCACCGAATCGGACCGCGTTGCCACGGCGGCACACAACGCGCAGTTCAAGGACACGGCGAAGAACATCACCTACCTCAATGAGAACGTCAGCACCTGGCTGAGCGGCAAGATCAAGATTGGTGGCAAGTGGCGCGGCGAGGTGTTCAGTCGCTTCGAAGCCTGCCTCGACTCTCCGAGCTACACGCTGTTCTCCAATACCACCTCCGCCGGCGCGAAGAACGACGCCGTCCCGGAGGGCCCTCACTATGTGTCGCTGGAGGAACCCCACAACTTCATGCACCTGGCGGTCGGTGGTTTCGACTACCCGGGCCAGGGCGACAGTTCGGCGATTCCCGGGGCCAATGGCGATATGGGCGAGAATGAAACCGCTGGCCTGGACCCGGTTTTCTTCTTCCACCACTGCTTTATCGACTATGTGTTCTGGACCTGGCAGCGCCGGCAAGGGGCCACTGATGAATTCAGCATCGACCCCCAGGATCCCGGAGCCACTTACTATAAACCCGACGGCGTGCAACCCCCTGCGGGCGGTGCGGGCCTGGACCCGAACGCCATACTGAGCCTGGACACCACCCTGGACCCCTTCGTCAAGGCCGACGGCAAACCCTTCACCACCCGTGACTGCATCAACATCGAGAAGCAACTGGGCTACGTCTATGGCGCCGGTTCCCTGGATGCCTATGCCCAACCCGCCAAGCAGTTGCTGTTCAAGGCCGAGGCACCGCAGCCAACCGGCAAGACCCTGCGGGTCAGCCGTATCAACCGCGCGAAAATCCGTGGTTCGTTCCTGATCTCGGCCTACGTCAAGGTCGACGGCAAGCGCGAGTACCTAGGTACCCGGCCGATCCTCAGCCGTTGGCACGTCGAAGGTTGCATGAACTGCCAGACGCACCTGGAAGCCAAGGCCACCTTCAAGCTGCCACTCAACGCCGATAACTCGGCGATTGACGACGACAGTATCGAGGTGGAAATACAGACCCGTGACACTGTCCTGAAGCGGCCAAATGCGGCAGGTCTGCTCAGCACCGGCAACGCCACCACTGCGGACGCGCCGTTTAAGCTGGAAACCTACTGACCCACAGCAGGCTTTGACCACTGTTGGCGCGGCGGCCGAAGGTAATCTTCGGTCGCTGCGCCTGGGGGGGCTTGTCGATGGGGACGGATCACGATCTGAGCCTGAGCAATTGATGCGTTCGGGTTCTCATCTCGCCCTGGTCATGCACGCAGGAACAAAGACCGAGTTGCCCAGGTTAGCTTGAACTACTGCACATCAGTCCTGGGAATTGCAGATCTCCTAAAATAGGGACAGTCGTAGAGGAATCGGATTCGCATGCTCGAAAAAATCATTTGTATCGATAACGTCGGTGTCATCAAAAAAGGGATCACGAAACCCATAGATCTGGAAAAAGTCAGCCTAATTTACGCCGACAACGCCCGTGGGAAGTCGACGCTGTCATCGATTCTACTGGCGTGTTCAACGTTCGATGCTCAGAATCTGATCGACCGCAAAACTATTGGCGCAGTGACCTCCCAGAAAGTCCATTTCCGATTCCATCCTGGGGTCGGCTCACCGCCCTTCAGTACCGAATTCGATGGAAGCTCCTGGAAGGGGCAGCAACCGAACCTACACGTCTTCAACCAGGCTTTTGTAGATCACAATGTATACGCAACGGCCGGTGTTCTTCCCGAGCAACGGGAGGCGCTACTCAATCTGGCGCTTGGCGACGCGGCTGTGGTCCAACGGACGAAATTCGACACTGAGTCCGCGACTGTGCGGGACTGTACTGCGAAAGTCGCCGCCGCCGAGGGAAAATTGCAGGGGTACAAAGGCAATTTGTCGGTTAGCCAATTTACCAAGCTCAAGCCAATTAAAGATGTCGACGCCCAGATTGTTGAGACCGATAGGCAACTGAACGAAGCACGGGCATCCCAACAGATATTGAGCCGTCCAGCTTTCAAAATGGTGAATATTCCTGCGTTTAATTTCGAAGGTCTGCCCAGCCTTCTGGAAGGCTCCTTTGAGAGCATTTCAGTCACCGCAGAACAAACAGCGAAAGCCCATTTTGCCAAACACAGTGGGCCAGCAACTGAGCGATGGGCTGCCGAGGGACTCCAGCATATTCCAGAAGATGAATGCCCGTTTTGCGGCCAAGCAACGAATGAGCTGAGTTTGCTCAAGGCTTACAAATTGTATTTCGACGGTTCCTACTCTGAATACCAGCGTCGCATTACTGCACTTCGTCAGACTGTGCTGTTGAGGCTTGGTGATCAGAATCTTGGGGGGTGGAGTGCTGCCAATGAATACAACCAGGGCCTTCGAAGCGTATGGGCTGAAAGCCTGGAAATCGCCGATATTCCTGTTCTCGACAATCTGGCCGCGCGGCTAGTGCTCGATGAGGTTGAGGCAGACCTGCTTATGATAATCAGTCAAAAGGAAGGAGATCCGCTGACTGCACTCGATTCCGCGCCATTCCTGAAAGTGGTAGAGCGTTTGAATGAGCTTGCCCAGATTGCGACGGGCTTCAATCAAAAAATTATCAAGCTCAACGATGAGATCGCTGAATACAAGGCGAAGCTAGCTAAACCGGATATTACGGGACTTGAGGCATCTCGATCCGCGCTCATGCTCGCCAAGATGAGGTTTGACGCTCCGGTTGTTGCTCTTGTTGGAGAGCTGGCCACTGCAAAGACGAAGCTGAAGTCCGCAGAGATCGCGAGAGATACTGCTCGTACTGAGCTAGACAGGTTGATGGAGCAAACGCTGAAGGATTTTCAAATATCCATTAACGATTGGCTTCGTAAATTCGCGGCTCCTTTCGAGATCCAAGCCTTGGCACCCACCTATAAAGGTGGAGGCTTGCGTTCTGAATATGCGCTGAAGGTGAGAGGCGCCACTGTCATCGTTGGCCCCGGCGCGGGAGGGGACTTTTCGTTCCATTCAGCTTTGAGCGAAGGGGACAAAAGGACGTTGGCGTTTGCTTTCTTCCTTGCCCGACTGTTCTCCGACGCTAATCGATCCGGCGCTACGGTAGTACTCGACGACGTTTTCACCAGCTTGGATAAGCATCGCCGTCATAACACGGTTGAGGCAGTGCTGCAGATGGTCAAGCAATGCTCGCAAGTCATCGCTTTGGCCCACGATGCTCACTTTCTGCGTGAGGTCAAACGGCGTGTAGCGCGTAAAAAGCTTGGAAAGACAGGAGAGCTTTCCCTACATCGGGATTCGGAGGATTACAGTCGGCTGGACGATTTCGATCTGGATGACTATTGCTCCTCGGAATACTACAAGCATTACCAACTCGTTGAGCGATTCATCGACGGAGACCCTACCGTCAGCTTGCTCGAAGTGGCCAAATCCTTGCGTCTGCTGGTTGAGGGGCACCTGCATCGATGTTTTCCCAAAAAATTCACTGAAGGGCAGACGGTGGGCGACATGCTGGGCCAAGTCAAAGAGGCGGTCGCCCCAAATCCCCTGGCACTTTTGCATCCGATTCATGCAGAGCTGGTCAGTTTTAACGAGTTCGCTGCAGCATTTCATCATGACACCTCTGGGGGATGTACCAGGGTAGAAATCAATGCTGCGGAGCTGCTGCCGTTTGCCAAAGGCGCGCTGGGGTTCATCCAGATGAGAAAATTCAGCTAGATGGAATCTTGGAGGCAGGGCGAAGTTTATCAATCTCATCCTCACTCCAATCTTCACTCTGCATACGGTGCAGCGCGAGATCAAACACCGCTTGAAGAAACGATCGTACATATCGATCCGACAGCCCACCGCGACCTTTTAGCGTGGTAATTAATGGCGTTTTTCCTGCGGTGAGGGCAGGGGAGAGAGCTGTAGAGATTGGCGATACCTCACCAGATAGCGCTCGATGTATTCGTCTCGCACGCTGATCTTGGCGGCTTTGTTGCCTTTACCAACGACGTGGAACCACCAGTTGCCAGTTGTGTCCCGTCGCAGATCTCCCATTGTCGGCCGCCAGTTGTCACGCCCGACCAGATCAGAGACCCGAAGGTACATCGCAAACAGCGTCGCCACGACAAAAAGCGTTCGCTCATGGCGAGGTTCGTCGTCGGCCATCTGTTCCGCTGTATCAATCACGAAGCCCACTGCAACTCGGTCAGCGACCGAGACGCGACGTCCAGTGTGTTTCGCTGCTTGTAGATGGACTTCTGTTTGATCGAGCGAAACGGATTCGCTTCCGTAAGGCCTTCATCCATCACGTGTTGAAAGAAGCTGCCGCAGACAGCGAAGACCTGAGCCACCGCTCCCTGGGCCATATGGTAAGTACGTGAGGAGAGATCGCTCATCGTCTCAGCCGCCAACTTGCGCTCACGTTTAGAAACGGTGCAAGAATGGCCGCCAATCAGGATTCACTATGTATTCATCTGATTCAAGCCGCTTACGGCCACCGATGCGTTTGAACCTAGATTTGATCATGGGACCGACCCAGTCCGCGGGCGGGTTAAGACAGAACTTCATGAATTGTTCCGCATCGGAGCGGCGCAGATCCAGTAGAGGTTTACGAGCCACAATCACCGCCCACAGCAGCAAGCGTTCGACGTGCGTTCTGAAGGAATTGAAGGTTGATTGGTTGCCGGCGTAGGACTTCAAGAAACCCCGCGCTACCAAGTAGCTGTCCATGGCGCGGCAACAGTCATCGAAACTTTTGAGATATTGCTGGACAGTAGAGCGCTCGTTGCTGAGCTGGAGAAAATTGAGCTAGTGGAAGCACTCGAAGGTGTCGATCAGCGGCTGAGGGAGGCGATGTCTCTAGGGCCTAGTCACTCCACAACCTGGATCATGCCGCGCCCATAAAATCGTCATCTGCCCTGGAGCGTTGACAGGCCACTCTCTGCGGTACGGATAAAAAAAAGACCCACTACTAGAGTGAGCCTGTCTTGTGTCTCTAGGGGGAGGCTTCACGCCCGCGAATCCCAGAGCGAGTGAACCCACCTTATTGCTCAAAACTTACCGTGTCAACAATCTGTGCAACGAGAAGATCGCGGGGGGCGATTGTGGCACAAGCGTTCGAGTTATTAATTTTCCATGCGGAATCAACGCCCATCGCGGCACTGATTTAGGGCTTGTTAGGAATCAAATACTGAATAGAGAGGCGTCTGAGAAATAATGAACCGATACGGCGGCAGAACGGTTGTTTGGGTCGCTGCCGCAGATCAATCCGAACTCGAACGGCAGGGAAGAGCCCATTGCGAAGGCAATCGGTCCGGAGCAAAAAGTGAGATGGATAGCTAAATTCCATTCAATGCTTGCTTGGTGGCTAATCTTGGCTCAGTCGCTTGCCGCCAGATCAGAAGCTAACTCGTGGAGAGAAAACGTTTCGGGCAAGAGGAACTGAGGCTCGCATTCCAGCACGGTGGCGATGCGATATAGTTTTTCTACGGTGATGTTCACTTCACCGCGCTCAATACGCCCCATATAGCTACGATCGACACTGCACGAGTGCGCCAAGGCATCTTGGGAAAATCCTTTGGCCTTCCGTTGTATCCGTATTCTTTCGCCCAACGCCTTTGCAAGCTGATGCATAACCGCCTCGGTTCCCACTGAGGCGGCACTATCCTGCGTTTGCGGATGAATCAACCACGGATTATAATCCGCATTTTGGCCGTTCCGCGAATTTCCTTTCCAGGTGCCTGCATGAAATCCGATTCATTCATCGTCGACAGGCGACTCTACGACCTGTTTCAGCAGGGGCACCTACGCCAGTTTACGACCCAGGATCTACGTAACGCATACGCTGCTCACCTGACGGGTATGACTTTCAACAGCAGCGACTTGCGTCGATATGTCTATGAGCAGATCCGACGCATGCTGCGGACCGGATGGGTCATTCAGGATGAAAAACGACAAAAGCGGGGGCAGATCTATCACTGGCAGAGTATTCCGGCGAACTTGCAGGTGGAGCTCATCGATAATGGGTACGAGAGCAGTGCTAAGCCGGTGAGTAAACCGATTCACCAGCCCTTACAAAGCATTGACCCGGAGCAGTCAGGCCCAGATGTGATCGAGCACCTGGAATCCATACTCAAAGAGATTCGTCTCGACTTCCTTTCCTCGATGGGAGAGGCGGAGCGCTATAAGCAGCTGCTCGACGAAATGCCGCATCTGAAAGACCAAGTCGAAGGTGAGTATCTGGAAGCTCGAGACCGAAGCTCACGTCTTTTAGGGCATCTCCGAGCGGTCGAAAAGACGCTCAAGACGGTCATGTCCGCACGATGAAAGCATCGCCGAGAAAATGGCAGAGCCAATGCATTGAAATTGCACTGGAACACTACACCAGAACGCCGCACTTCTTCTGTCAAGCCACTCCAGGGGCAGGAAAGACACGAATGGCCGCGGAGCTGGCTCGACAACTGTTGGAGCAGGGCAAGATTGATCTCGTGCTCTGTTTTGCTCCGTCATGCCAAGTCGTCGACGGCTTTCGCTCGACATTCTCTGCAGTATTGGGGAGGCGCCTGGATGGACTTATCGGTGCCGTAGGAGCCGCGAGTACCTATCAAGCGATGGAACACCAGGATGAAGCTTTCTGGCGGCTTTTCGACGACTACCGCGTGTTTGCAGTATTCGACGAGATCCATCACTGCTCCGGATACGATCCGCTTTTGAGCAACGCTTGGGGGCAACAAATTCTTTTGAAAATGCAGGATCGTGCTGCCTTCACCTTGGCACTATCGGGCACACCATGGCGTTCCGATGACAGAGGCATTGCGCTGGCTCGTTACTCCAACCCGGAAGGCCGATTGATTTGCGACTATCGCTACGGCCTCAAAGAAGCCATTTCCGACGGGGTTTGCCGGTCGCCTCGCATCGTTCTGGTAGATAACCAGATGCTGAGGCTCAAAGAGGATTTCGCGAACGATAGCACCGTCAAACTTTTTCCCAGCATCGCTAAGCTGCTGCGTGAATCTCCGGTCTCATACGAGGACCTGGTTTGTCATGAGGACGCGCTCAACCAGTTGCTCGATCTGGGAAGCAAGAAACTCGATGAAGTGCGAATGCTCAAACCGAATGCCGCGGGCTTGGTTGTTGCTACGAATATCGAACATGCCCACCAAGTTGCTTTGGCGCTAAAGGGCAAGGGCGAAAGCTTCCAAGTCGTGACCACCAGAACCCCAGATGCGCAGCTGGTAATCAACGGGTTCAAAAATAGTGACTGCCGTTGGATTGTTGCTGTGGGAATGATCAGCGAGGGAACTGATATCCCTCGGCTCCAGGTTTGCTGCTACCTCAGTCGAATTCGTACTGAACTGCATTACCGCCAGGTCTTGGGAAGAGTCCTTCGCCGTATGGGCGAGATTGACGATCAGGCTTGGCTGTTCGTCTTGGCAGAGCCGACACTGAAGCGATTCTCCCAGCGCATCGCCGATGATTTGCCGGATGATTTGGCTGTTGTCTGCGCTGTAAGTGCATCTGAATTTGAGCCTTGCTCAATAGACGGTGAGTTGGATAGATCCGTGCAAACTCTCCCTGGAGAACCAGGAAGCTCAGCGCCTACCGCTACAGCGCAGAAGTTTTTATCGCAAGTCGATTTGGCCCCCATATCGACTTATCAAATAAGCTTCTCGAAAAGTTATCGCCAGCAGCTGCTGGCCGTTTTCTGATGTGTTTTTTATCCATTACCAGACCATATCGTTCTTGGCCAAATGACCAAAACGACCGCCTGTGTTGGAACACTGTGATCCACCGCTCCGCTGAATTCAGCCAACTGCCGCCTTTCTTTTACACTCGAAGCCCAAGGATCGTTTTTCAGCTGGAAACTTGAAGGGGATTCTATTTCGTGAAGAGACTTCAGTTTGGTGTACGGACGGGCCGTCTTCGCCCCAAAGAAGACGTTTTTGCAGATTCAATCCGTGGAGGAGGGTACCGTTACTGCTCGCTTCTATACCTTATTGGGCTCCATATGAACCTAGGCGAATTGGCCAGTAGCGCTTGCTTAAGCACTTCATGGCTGCCGGTGATCATACGACGAGCGCAGCAATCAAGCCCCGTTCCCAGCGCTCACGAGAGGCAGTAATGAAAGGAATACGTAAAATCGGTATTGCTGGAAAGTGAGACAGTCCTTACCGAGCTGAAGAAAATTGAGCTCGTGGAAGCACTCGATGGTGTCGAACAGCGGCTGAGGGGCGCGAGACATAGATGGACCAATGCGGTACTGGAATGGCGCTTGATCTATCCATGGGTAATGCCTGACACCTCGTCCGTAGCTGCGAGCAGTAGCTTACCGGCATCGGAAAAAAGCACATCCTGCGGTCGACAGCCTCCGATGTATCCATTACTGGAGGCGAACCAAAATGCGATTCCCCATCCATCTTTTTTCGTTCTCAGCACATCGAGTATCGCCTTCAGTTCAGGCATAGGCCCATGCTCAGTGCGGTCCTGAAAGACATACGTTGGAAACAATGAGCAGCCTGAGTCCTGAATTGAAAAAATATGTCCTTCAGTTTCCCACTCATCCAGCGCCGCCTTTAGTGTCGTAAGGGGTAGGCCGAGTCGCGGAGCAATTTGGTCCTGAGGAAGAAAGTCACCACTGTCAAGGATGGCTTTCTTTGCGCGCTTGAGCATCTGTTGTTCCCGAAAGGCGGTATCCCGATGCGCTGCCATAGTAGGATCCATTGAGCAAAAAAACACGATCCGTCATTTGAAGTAGGCAGTCAACACCAGGTCCAGACGTACACTGTTTTTTGCGCACTGACAGGACAGTTATGGTCAACGCAAGCTGACCGCGTCATGAAATCGCGGAAGGGAAATACAAAAGCGGTAACGGCGATACCAGTTTTGAGTTTTACATTCTGAAAATTTCGAGAATCTGTTCGGTGTACAAAACTCTTGAGGTATTGCTGGACAGAGGGAAGCTCATTGCAGCTCCCGAGAGTTTCATATTTGCGGAATTATCTACGCGAGAATTTCAAATTTACTCGAAAGGAACGGATTTCAAGGGCGGCGTGGGGCAAATAGTTTCAATTTTGCGGAGTCGCAAGGGAGCGGGTAAGGGATTCAAACTCGTAAGCACCGATGGCAGTGGAAATGCGTATATGATTTAACATAATATACATTATGCGTATCGCCCTGTACGGACGTGGGAGCGTCTGGTGGTCAGATAAAGCTAAATATGAAACGTGTGAGGATCATCTAAAAATTATAAAAACGCATTTAAAAACTATAATCCTCAGCAAATCAACAAGATGGGCTACACCATATTCAGGGTTCGTTAATTTTCCCGGCGGTAGCTTAGCGCCCACTGATTCAGAGCTTCCATCGATTTCATTTGTTGTTTACCACTGGACGCGTCTAAATCAACTGTCTTCGATCCAACGGCAGACAATTGAGCGCCAACATTTAAAAATTAGACAGAGTCGCTAATCGACATTTAAAAATTATAGTGGACTACAGGTCGCATAACGGCTCTAGCACGGCAGTTTCAGCGGTCACCCATCCACGCGGCGGCCTACGTAAATCCTGGACTTTCACCAAGGCTAGGAAGGCGCAGATTTTTACGTAGCACTAGACCTTAGTAGAAAAAAAAGTTCAGCGGATAGCCGAGGTTTCACTTGCTGGTGAACTACTAATCGCCGAATGGCAAAGGCCTTCTGGAGTACGTGGTCAGGGCAATAAGGCAGATGTGGATATCGAGATTGAGGAGCGTCTGCGCGATCCCCTACTGCAATTGCTCAAATGTGATTTTTGGGGGGGAGGAAACGGGGCATGTATTAACCGGGCACCCGTGGTGCTGGGTAATCGATCCAAACGACGGCACAAGCGATTTTTTAATAGGCGTCAAAGGCTCATCAATTTCTGTCGGCCTACTACGACATTCGATCCCAGTTCTAGGTGTGGTTTACGCGCCGATAACAGAAGACCGTGGTAAGGACTGCCTCGCTTGGGCTGAGGGTATGCCTTACCTATTGCGTAATGGCCAGCCGGTGGACGTAGATCTTAGCCAAAGAGATTTAGAGGTTGGAGCTTTGGAGGGGCACCAATCGCCTGTATGAAGTTACTTCATCGAAATTGGTCAGAGCTATCAAATTGTTGGCAAGAACTTTGAGTGTGGTTCTTGGGGGCGATGGTCAGCTAAATGCGGTCTGTTTGTAGAGTTTAGTTAAGATCATGACCATAACTCAACTAAACGTCTATTTAGTTGAGCTAAGTTTGGATAGATTTTAATCGCATTGAAGCATTGTGCAACAGCGAAAACCGCCCTCGCCCTTCTTATTCATTACTGAAATACCAAACGCCCGATGCGGTGCATCAGGCGTTTGGTTGTATCGGTGTAACTCTAAACAATTAGCGCAGTGGCAGGTCCTTGGTTTCTGGCATGCGCAAATAGACCACGGCACTGATGGCGCTGATCACCGTCAGGTAGATCCAGAACAAGTGCCCATAGCCCCATCCGGCCATCGCGGCCATAAGATACGGTGCGGTTCCGCCACACAGTGTCACTGATAATGCGTACGGCACGGCTATACCGGGGTGCTCTCGCTAAAAAATTGTCGGCATTGCGTAACCCTTGTAGCTATTCATCCTGATCACGCTCTCGTAAGAGCCAGCAGACGATGCCGAGCACCAGGGTGGCAAATCCTAGTGCGGCAATGGTGAGCGCAGGAGTAGCGGCAGAATCGAGAATAACGAACTTCCGGCTGAGCGCCAGCAAGGCGATCAACAGCACTGTGCGAACCTGAACGATGCTGTTGCGTCGTAGGGCCGGGCGTACAATCGAATGCTTAAACTCCAGGGCTATCAGCACGGTGAAGATTGAACCAAAGAGGGCCTGGAAAACATCGTGATCTAGAGGGTCAATCGCACCACCGATCACCAACGGCACAACCCTGCGACAGAGCTGCAGTAGCGCCATCAAAATCACAGACGCGATGATGAGACTGAGCGCAAGAACAACCAATTGTTCGAAACGTTCGTAAGCATTCATCAGCGCCCACTGAAGTCTGAAATTTTTCAGCGTCGAGTTGCGCTCACGCCCTTCAGAATCAGGTTTTGGCACGATAATCCTCCACACTTGCGTCTTCAGCCTGCCGGGCTCATCCAGGCATTTGAGGATCCAGTTCATCATTGCACGTCGTGATCAACAGGCCCGCTCCCAGGTTACGTGAGTGTGTTGAGGCTAAGTCCCAGTCTCCGCAACAGGTGCCAGATCATCTGGCTGGTCTGGAGGACTACCCTTTTCGGCGGTCTTTGGCGCATCCACCTCCACCTTATTGAAGACCACTTCGCTACGCTCCTTGTCGTAACCCAACTCAACGCTGTCGCCGGCTTGCAGCTTGTCAGCGAGCATTTCCTTCGCAAGCCGCGTTTCGACGGCCTGGCGAATCTGACGTTTCAACTCACGCGCGCCAAACTCAGGCTGATAACCAACATCCGCCAGGTGATCAATGAGTGAGTCATCAATTTTCACTGTGATGTTCTGTGCAGATGCGGTTCGAATGACCCGATCAAGCTGAATGCTCACAATCGATCGGATGTTGTCACGGGTAAGGGCATGGAACACGATGATGTCATCAATACGGTTCAGGAATTCGGGACGAAAATGCCCTTTCAAGACTCCCATTAATTCATCACGTAACGCTTTATCCGTAAGGCGTTCATCTTCAGGGCGCTCAAGATTCTCCATGATAATGGGAGAGCCCAGGTTGCTGGTGGCGATAATGATCGTATTGCTGAAGTCCACAACACGCCCCTTGCCGTCCGTGAGACGCCCATCGTCGAATACCTGCAGCAATACGTTGTTCACGTCGGGATGCGCCTTCTCGATCTCGTCGAGCAGAATCACACTGTAGGGCTTGCGGCGGACACGCTCTGTCAACTGCCCGCCTTCGTCGTATCCCACGTAACCGGGTGGCGCACCGATCAACCGGGCAACCGCATGACGCTCCATGTACTCCGACATATCAATACGAATGATCGATTGCTCGTCACCAAACACCGTTTCCGCCAACGCTTTGGCTAGTTCGGTTTTGCCGACGCCCGTAGGGCCAAGAAAGAGAAACGTGGCAATCGGTCTGTTGGCTTGGCCAAGGCCGGCTCGAGACAAACGAACGGCATCGCTGACCGCGCGAACAGCATCTTCCTGCCCGACCAGCCGATCACGCAATGTGTCTTCCATATTCAACAGCTTTTGACGCTCCTCCTGCGTAAGCTCGGTCACAGGAATCCCGGTGAGACGGGACAGTACCTCGGCAATCGACTCCAGGGTCACCTCAAGGGTTTCGGAGCCTGTCTTGCGCTCCCAGGCTTCTGTTTCCTCTCCCAGTTGCGCTTGTTTTTGACCAATGCGTTCTTCGAAGCCTTTGGATTCATCAAATCGTTTACGGGAGGATGCATAGTCCTGTTCACGTTTAAGTTGGGTGATTTCGGCTTCCAACTCCTGAATGCCAGCCGGCCTCGAGGAGGAACTGATTCGAACCCGGGCCGCTGCCTGATCGATCAGGTCAATGGCTTTATCCGGTAGATAGCGCGAGGTGATGTAACGATCCGACAGCTCTGCTGCCGCCACAAATGCTTCATCGGCGAATGTGACCTGATGGTGAGCCTCAAGCTTGTCGCGCAGCCCACGCAGGATAATGATGGTCTGTTCTACGGTGGGCTCGGATATCAACACAGGCTGAAAGCGTCGTTCAAGCGCTGCGTCTTTTTCGATGTGCTTTTGATATTCATTGAGTGTCGTCGCACCGATCAAACTAAGCTCCCCGCGCGCCAATGCGGGTTTCAATACGTTGGCAATATCCAGGCCGCCCTCCTCACCACCCTGCCCCGCGCCAACGATCGTGTGTAACTCATCGATGAACAGAATAAGCTCCGAGCTTTTTGCGGCGACTTCATCAAGCAGTTGCTTGGCTCGCTCCTCAAATTCACCACGATATTTAGAGCCCGCAACCATTGAGTTCAGATTGACTTCAACAAGCCGTCTGCCACGCAAGATCTCAGGGACATCGCCCTTCACTATTCGTTGTGCAAGCCCTTCGACGATGGCGGTTTTACCGACGCCAGGTTCGCCGATAAGAACTGGATTGTTCTTTCTGCGCCGCGCCAGCACCTCAATGGTATTTTCGATTTCCTGCGCGCGCCCCAGTACGGGATCGAGTTTGCCCTCACGAGCCAGTGACGTCAGGTCGCGACCGAACTTGTCGAGTGTCGGTGTTCCCGTCGGGGTATCGACTCGCCCATCCTCAGCGCCCTTACCCACTACCTTGACCACCTTCTGCCGCAAGGCTTCAGGCGTTACGCCGTATTTTTTAAGCAATGTCCCGGCAATACTGTCTGGTACAGAGGCAAGTCCGATCAACAGATGCTCCGGGCCAACGTACGAATGTCCTAAATCACGAGAGGCCTGGAACGCAGAATTGAACACTTTCTTCAACCGGGGCGAAATGCTCATCCGGTCCACCGGGGACTGGTCCTGCGCCGTGCCTTTCTGAGCATGTTGATCGATGTAGCCTTTGATCTCGTCCGCAGAAAGCTTCAGCTCCTTGAGCAACGCCGTACCCACATCGGTATCCGCCAGCACATACAACAAGTGCTCGGTATCGAGCTCGCTACGGTTGAGCTCATGGGCTTTTTCACCCGCGCGTTGCAGGATTTCCAGCGTCTGGGAACTGAATGCATCGGTTGCATCGACAGATTCTCGAGGCACTTGCGCAGAGAGCCTGAAGTCATCGCCCCCCTGATCCTTTGCTCCGCCCATGCTGTCGAAAAAGCGAGACACTCCCCCGCCCAGCAGAGAATCGAATGGATTCAACATGCTTTGATGGCGTAAGAGTTGACGGTAATCGTGGTCGCAAATGGACATTGTCCTGGCTTGGCCATTTTGCGATACGGTCACTCGCGCGACCGCTGGTCTCGCATTACATATTTCACAGAGAGTAGCCATGATGAGTTGTCTCCAAAGGTGGATAACACGAACTCATTCAGATGGATCTACTTCCCTGTAAACGATGCACAAGAAGCTGGGACATGAGATCCGCATTACGCTGAGCTTGATCAGGAAGACGATTATGTTGCGGGGAATGGCAGTCACGACAGACGATGCCATCCAATCAAGATAGTCGGATCTCATCAAAACACGCTATGGGCGACCCAGGATACCGACGAACGACGTCTGATAAATTCGTGCTCAAAAATACCGCCAGTCGTAAACCACCAACTCATCAGCAATTGAGGCTAGGGAATCACCAGTGATCGAGCAACGCTTTGATGTCGGGATTCGCGGGGGCGAATCGATCAGCAATGAGAGGATCGGGCGATTACGGTGAAGGCGGATGGGCAACAGAATTAGCGCGAGGCCTTGCTGTGGAAACCGAAAATGCGTTCAGCGACTACGGCAAGCGACAACAGCGACTATAGTCATTGGTGAGCCAGAGCGAATCCTGCCGTTGCGCTACCCACATGGCCCTCAATCCAAATACCGCGAAAGCACGGCGAACGTCGTCGTGCTTCTTGACGCGGATCGTGAACGTTTCGCTGCCGAAAACACTCAGGCTCAGGCTGAGATCGAGGCATCGTTGCCTTTATAAATCCCTTGATGGTGGATGGAGTTATCCCGCCGGGAAAGTCGTATCCCCCCTGAGTAGATCCCACCCACCTATCTATCAGGGCTCAAGCAATGAACACTTCAGAATTGGATGTTGCAAAAGAAACGAATGACGACCTGGTTCAGGGGCCGCTGTCAGCCGGCACTGTCGCGCCCGGCTTCTCGCTGTACGCGACCCCTGATCAGCAGTTGTCGCTACGCGAGCTAAAGGGAAATCCCGTGATACTGGCGTTTTATCCCGCAGACTGGACTTCTGTTTGTGGCGACCAACTGACCTTATACAACCAGTTGCTACCCACATTCAGAGAATACGGTGCGACGCTACTGGGTATCTCGGTTGACAGCGCTTGGTGTCATCAGGCCTTTTCCAAAGATCGGAATTTTCACTTCAGCCTGCTCGCCGATTTTGAGCCCAAAGGGGCTGTGGCTCGACAGTATGGAGCGTACGACTCCCACCTGGGAGTTTGTAAGCGGGCGCTGTTCGTGATTGACAAGGAGGGAGTGATCGCCTGGAGCTACATCTCACCGATGGCAATCAACCCTGGGGCGGACGGCATTCTGGATGCGCTGGATGCTCTGGCGAGTTCGCCCCAAAGCGCGCCAACCAAAAATTAGCAGGTGATCACATGGCCACTCTCAAAGTCCCGGTAAGTGCCAACGACCATCGCCAAGGAAGTGGGCATGCCAAAGTCACCTTGGTGGAATTTGGCGACTATGAATGTCCCTACTGCGGTTTAGCGTATTGGGTCGTCAAAAAGCTACAGCAGCATTTTCGCGATGATCTGCAGTTTGTGTTCCGTAACTTTCCACTGACCACCGCTCACCCGCATGCGATGGGTGCAGCCGTCACCGCTGAGTATGCCGGGAGTCGAGGATTCTTCTGGGAGGCTCACGACGAATTGTATGAAAATCAAGATCGATTGGGCCTGCCGCTGTTTGGGGCCATCGTTCTAAAACACGGCCTCTCCAGCGAAGAACTCTATGTTGCTATGCAGGACGGCACTTACATACCCAAAATAAAATCCGATTTTAATGGCGGCGTACGGAGCGGCGTGAATGGCACCCCAGCGTTTTACATTGACGGGCTTCGCTATGACGGGGCTCCAGAGTTCACCGAGATGAGTCAGATGATTGAGCTTTCGTTAGTGAGTTGACGAAATCGCTAGATAGAGAATCGCTTGGCATCACCCACACCGTAGCCGAGGGCGAACGTGCCCCATTGCGCAGCGCACCAGGTGTGCATTCGATAATATTTCAATACGGGAGATTGAAGAATCCGCGGTGCTGCCAACGATAAGCATCGCTCATAAAGCAGCGGCACGAAAATATCAGCCCAGAGAACCGAGGACATAAAAAATGGCGATGTTAATTTTTGACAGCTCGGAAGATTCCATAGTCGAGGCGCGTGTCCTGGTCGAGGCGCTGAATGAATGGTTGGCGGAACAGCAGCCCAGTTGCCCGTTAAGGTCCGCCCGTGCGCAATGTTGCTATCGGCCCGATGGCACGCTGGATTCTGTATTGACCGTACTAACAGACGTGGTGGTGGACTAGGTCAGGTGTTGCACTCAGTTTTTGCGACCGCCCCCAAGGTTGACGCCTATACCCGTCCACCCGTTCGCTTATCCGTTAGTTTCCTTCTACATTAAAGAGGTGCACACGGAGCCAGCAGCGAATGAAATCTTTGAAGTATTATGAAAAAAATCGACACGCCACATGGTTAGAGTTGTTTTTTGACCTGATTTTTGTTGTAGCAATTGGCAAGGTTACGCATACTCTCGGACATCTTCATCACGGCCACTTTGAACAGGAGCAATTATGGACATTTTTACTGCTTTTTGTTCCATTATGGTGGATCTGGTCCAGCCACACGATTTACTCAAATAGGTTTGATACAGACAGTAGCCTTCACCGCTTGGCAACATTATTTTTAATGTTGCTGCTCATTGTGCTGTCTGCACGGATTGGGGAAGAATTGGAAGTAAACTTTGCGCTTGTTATTGCCTGCTATTTTGGTATACGTGCCATCATCAGCATTATGTACATTTCGTCCATAAATAAATTTGATCACCGTAGCGAATTCTCCTCCAGGCTTGGCTTCGCCCTGTTAGTTAGCGCAGTGATTAGTCTTTCATCCATTCTTTTTGACCCACCTATGCGTTACCTTGTCGCTTACATTGGGATTTTTCTTGACATTCTGCTCCCTTTATTTTCTTGGGGTAAGCTAAAGCCATTGCCCGCACATACAGAACACTTGGTTGAACGACTAGGTTTACTAACCCTTATCTTATTGGGCGAGTCGGTAATTAGCCTTTCTGTAGGGTTATCTGACATCCAATGGGATCGTTATAATGTGATGGCGGCAATCACCGGATTTATCATGATTTGCAGTATCTGGTGGATCTATTTTGATAGCTTTTACCTACTGAGCAAAAATGAAAGTAGTATGAGTGGACACTCCTTAATCTACTCGCACCTTTTTCTGTTTATGGGGCTAGCACTTCTCGCAAATTTGATCAGGCATGCGATCCTGAATGACATTGCGATGCGCGATTTCCAGATTACGTCAATCACCGGCATGGCCTTATTTTTCTTAGGCAAGCAATATGGCTACTTCATAGCGGTACCTAAAATAAGGAAATACATACTACAAAACACCTTGATCGTGTTTTCTCTAGGTGGTTTGGTTATATTCCTACCCCGCGTCGAGTACATATTGGTCGGCCTGACAGCAACCATGATCTGTTATGTTTTATTAAACTTCAGGTATCGTTGAATCTTTAAAGTTGGGCCATATCACGGGTGGATCAGCTATCCGCGCGCACCAAAGACTCAGCAGCTGATTGTCGAGGACTGGCGCACTGCGGATCGTGCTGAATGTGGTTAGCTGTTCAAACCCTTCACCCAGTCGCTATACATCCCTACCAACGAGAAGCGGGTGGTCGCATGGTAAAGCACGGGGGGGAACACCGCGCGGCGGGAGGCCCGCGCCAAGCGGCAAAAACCTAATCAAAGAAGGCCAGGGTGCGAACTTCGATACTCTCGCGCGGCGGGGCTCCCGGCGGCGTATTGGGGTCTTTGAAGGCGGTATGGGGCGTGAAGCGGGCACGGCCGTCGTAACGTGAGTCATACCCCTTGATCAGCAAGACTTCGTCACGGCGCATGTCCGGAAAATAGTACCAGCGCTGTTGCGGATTGTAGGCCAGGTGGTAGATCTCACCGATACGATCCGGATAGACCAAGTCGGTGGCCAGCAGGTCATTGGAGTTGAGCGTCGAGGCGTCCAACACGGCCAGCGGTGAGCGCTTGACGGGCCCGCTCATCGGGCGCCAGAGGTTAATCTGGGCCACCGACACCAGTGCGGCGGCTTGATCCTGACCCAGCACGTCGCGAATACGCTCAGGCCCCGAGCGGTCGGTGTAGTCATTATGCACACGGCTGGCTGGACCGCGAATATCCCGCCGCTCGGCGTCGCTGCGCCTGGTGTGGTCGAAGATGACGACCCGGCTCGCGCCCGTCAACTCCTTGATCAAGGCCTTGACCTCGTCATAGTAGATGCTTTCCACTGAGGTATCGTCGTAGAGATCCTCGACCACCGTATCCCGCCGATGGAGTTCAAACCCCTGCTTGTCCAGAGACAGGCTGTCTGCCAACGGACGACCGTTGCGTATCGTGACCTCGCGCTCCTCCTGCTCAGCAAAATAGTGCGGTTCACTGTTACCGGTCAGAGCCTCGGTATGCACATAGGGCTTCGCATCGTGCTTGACCAGGTAGGTAAGTGTCGTGATGACGCTAGCGGGCGTATCAGTTGTGTGCTTCAAGTAACACCTCCCAGTCTGCTGACCGCTTCAGGCGTGGTGTCACCGTGGCGGAGCTGTAACTTGTACGTAGGCACCTTCCCGCTCAATCGTATGCCTTCGAATGGACACTATCAAATTTAGCCCGAGGTGCATGGCTCCCGACTGGTAAAAAAGGACCACTGTTACCTCGGCATCGACGACCAGCTTGACCATGACTGGCGCGTCGCACTCCGGGTCTGCGCCGATCATGAGCATCCGATATCCCGGCCCGCCCTTTACATTCGTTTGTCTGCCATGACGGGTTCGGACGTTGGTTGAATCAAACTTCCCGCACCACTATCTAGAAAAGCGGAATGCTATAACTCACAAAAACACGATTCTGATCTACGTTACGAGATGCTTCGCTGTTGGACTTGCCGTTACGCCAGCCGAACCCTACGCCTTTGAGCGCTCCGGATTGAAGAACGTAGTCCAGACTAATGTCTCTTTCCCATTCCTTTTGGTTGTTGCCTGACGTAGTTTTAATATTATCACCGGAGAGGTACATGACCGATCCTTTCAGGCCAGGGACACCCAGAGCGGCGAAGTCGTAAGCATACTGACCGAAAGCTGTGCGCTCGCCTGCGCGGGTGAAAGTTTGGATAAGGCGGTCTGTATACAAGTACAGGCTTGCTCCACCGGCGCCCTTGTCAGTCAGGCTACCCTGATTGAGTTGAGTGAAGTTGCTGCCATCTGACACACTTTGGTACCCCGCAGTAATCGCGTGACCACCCAGTGTGTAAATCAACGCGGCACTCCAGGTACGGTTGTCGATCTCTCCACTACCGTTTTTGGTGTAGCCACTCATTCTGTAGCCTGACGTCCCGGAGCTATTTGCCCCTGACGAGTCAGTTTTGAAATAGCGCAGGTCGGTTTTAAGGGACTGATTGTCCGAGAGGGCAAGGGTGTGAATTAATCCCATAAAATGCTGCGTATAGTAGTTGTCGAGGCTGGCGTAGTAGTACTGAGCTGTCAGAACCTTGGTAACGTTCCAATCGCCCCCGGCGAAGTCAAACTGATTGCTTTCCCGCGTACCACCGGCAACTGCCAACCCCGTCTGATCGCTCGAACCACGTCCTGTTGCATGTTCGATACGACCTCCAGTCAAGGTCAACCCTTTGAACTCGCTCGAGGTGATTTGACCGCCCTCGAAGGTTTGTGGAAGCACGCGCCCGTCGTTGGCGACCAGAATTGGGAGTTTGGGAATCAAAGTGCCGTAGCGAAGTTCAGTTTTCGACATCTTGACTTTTACGGTCAGCCCCAGCCGGCTCCACTCGTCGACGGCGCGGTTGTCACTGTCAGAAGGCATCATGCTGCTACCGACATGCCGTCCTTTGCCACTGTCCAAGGTAACTCCCAGCAACCCCAGGCCATCGACACCAAAGCCAACTATTCCATCGGTATAGCCCGATTTGAAGTCCAGCGTGAAACCCTGCGCCCATTCTTCGGTTTTGGAAGGTGCGGCAACGCCATCGCGGTTGTCGTTATTGAAGTAGAAGTTTCTCATTCCCAAGGTGGCTTTGCTGTCACTCAGGAAGTCCGCATGCACCTGGGCACTCAGGGTAATACTAAAAAACACCGAACTTGCAGTTATTGTTTTTCCACTCATTTATATAGCGCTCCATTTGTTATTTTAAAGTAATAGAAGCAACGCAAGATTTTCAGGTGCGCGTTTTTTATTATTCTTAATATCCTGCTGAAAACGAGAAATCGACGATGCCTCGCCCCTCCTGCATCAAGTTAATATTGTTAATGCAAGTTCCAAAGTCGCTCATCGCACCTGTTTCTGTTATGCAACGCGCTAGTGATAGAGCGGATTGTGTGAGAAAGGCGCAGGGAGTGCCTTGCCTGGGGAAATGGAGTTCTGCGTTGCGGTCTGAAAATTTATCTTATCGTCTGAATTTCAGGATTGGGGCCGGACCCAATTGTCGGTCGAGTACCCAAAGGCTCAGCGGGCTGACCTGACGACTGTCCTCTATAGCAACCCGCGGCGCGGCGATCACGACGTCCAAGGCCCAGACTGCGGTGTAATCATCTGCAACAGGTACCGAGACGGACGACGAACATGGCGGTTCCCCGCAATGCCGCCTACGCTTGTTGGATGG
Source organism: Pseudomonas sp. GW821-FHT01C01 (assembly GCF_059422645.1). Classification (NCBI taxonomy): domain Bacteria; kingdom Pseudomonadati; phylum Pseudomonadota; class Gammaproteobacteria; order Pseudomonadales; family Pseudomonadaceae; genus Pseudomonas; species Pseudomonas sp. GW821-FHT01C01. The sequence continues at coordinate 300,585 of NZ_JBWKXF010000001.1, forward strand.
TCCCCATGCGTTTGCTCAGGCGATGTATCGGGTTGGTACGATCTGATTTATTTTGACCGTCCGCTCAATGCTAATCTGGACCTGCCCGCGCGTATCGCCAGCAACTGGCCCCTCACTCCGGTCGACCCGACCAGCATGTACGGCGCAACGGGCAAAGATTGCACCCACTACCCCACCTGTCGTTCCCAAGCGACCGATGCCGCAGCACCTCTGGAAACAGGGGCGCTGTTCACGTTCTCCCCCTTGAGGAAGATGAGTATGTATCGGCCGAGCACGATTCCTTATCAGGAGCATCGAGGGTTCAGCCGAACCTTCACTCCGGGTCATTTGAGCCTGGGATTGTTCTTTCCTTTGGAGGCCTTCGATGGGGACACTCCGAGCATGCTCAACCAGGTCGCATTGGCCAAACGAGCGGAGGCGCTGGGCTTCTGCGCGCTCTGGTTTCGCGATGTGCCTCTTCGAGACCCTAATTTCGGTGATGTCGGCCAAGTCTTCGACCCCTGGGTTTACCTGGGCTATATGGCCGCCCACACGTCAGAGATAGCGCTTGGCACCGCATCCATTGCCATCCCGTTACACCATCCTCTGCACACGGCCAAGGCATCAGCCAGCGTCGATCAGTTGAGCGCAGGTCGCTTGATTCTGGGTGTAGCTTCCGGCGATCGCCCTGTGGAGTTTTCGGCTTTTGGCGTTGATCCCGAAAGGCGCGCAGAAATCTTTCGGGAGCATTACGAGGTGATTCGCAGAGCCCACAGCACCAGCTTCGAGCCCATTCGCTGGAGCGATGGTGAGATGCAGGGCGCAGACCTCATTCCGAAACCCACGACCCAAGTTATTCCAATGCTCGTGACCGGGAATAGTCGCCAGTCACTGGATTGGATCGCGCGCGAAAGCACCGGATGGATCAACTATCCACGTGCGCCGAACATGCAGCGACTGATCGTGGAAGATTGGCGGCTGGAGGTCATGAAGCAATGTGGTTCAGTCTATAAGCCCTTCACTCAGTCGCTTTACATCGACCTCGATGAGAACCCGTCCACGCCGCCCACTCGCATTCATTTGGGGTTCAAACTTGGACACTACCATCTCCGGTTTTTGCTGGAGTCGCTTGAGGAAATCGGAGTGGACCACGTTATCCTGAATCTCAAATACGGAAAGCGCCCTGCTGCGCAAGTCATTGAGGAGCTGGGGACTCACATCGTTCCGCAATTCGGAGTACAGCCGCGTCCTGAAGCGAATTGATCCGCCGGCCGCCTCCACGCCGGCCGAGGTGGTGCGGTTCAACTGGTTGAATCATCAGGCCGATACCTGCTCAAGGAATATCAGTTGCAACGGCTCTTCGAGCAGGTCATCTGCCGTGGCGGCAAAGCGCTGAAAGTAAGGCATCGAAAAATGCGCATCCAGCGCCGTCTGATCCCTGAAAGCCTCGCGCATGTAGAACGTGTCCTGCTCGTCGCGCAGCTTGAACAACACATAATCGAGATTGCCCGGCTCTGCTCGGGTCGGCTCTACCAACGCCAGCAGTTCTTGTTTCAATGCCAGCTCTTTGCCTGCCTTGGCCTTTAGCACGGCAATCGATACCAACACGTTACTGGACGAATTCATCGTCAACGCTCCAACATTAAAAAATGGCAAGTGATGCCGCAGGCGGTTCAGCGGGCCCGCAAGCGACCCGCCTTAAGTGAAATCAGAAACCTTCGAGAACGATCTTGCCCCGGGCCTTGCCGCTCTCGACTAGCGCATGGGCACGACGCATGTTTGCCGCATTGATCGCACCGAAGTGCTCGCCCACAGTGGTTTGAAGAACACCTTGGTCAATCAGAGCGCTGACCCGATTGAGCAGGTGATGCTGGTTGATCATGTCCGGGGTTTCGTACAGCGAGCGGGTGAACATCAGCTCCCAATGCAACGACAGCGACTTGCGCTTGAGCGGCATCACGTCGAGGCTGTCGGGATCGTCAATCACACCCAGACGCCCTTGCGGCTTGAGAACGTCGATCAGTTGTGCAAAGTGCTGTTCGGTGTGAGTCAGGCTGGCGACATAGTCGATCTCCGGCACGCCGAGCGCTTGCAACTGTGCGAGCAGTGGCTGGCTATGATCAATCACGTGATGCGCGCCCAACTGCCGCACCCAATCAGCGGTTTCCTGGCGTGAGGCAGTTCCGATGACGGTAAGGCGGGTCAGCTGTCGTGCCAGTTGCACCAGCATCGAACCGACGCCCCCAGCCGCTCCGGTGATCAACAGGTACTTGCCCTCCCCCGAACCCTCGACGACACCGAGCCGGTCAAACAACAATTCCCAGGCAGTGATCGAGGTCAACGGCAACGCTGCCGCATCGGCGGCACTCAATGACCGAGGCTTGTGCCCGACGATCCGCTCATCGACCAGATGGAATTCGCTGTAGCTGCCGGTGCGGGCAATCGAGCCGGCATAGAACACTTCATCGCCCGGCTGAAACAACGTCACTTCAGAGCCGATCTCGCGGACAATGCCTGTGGCATCCCAGCCGAGGATTTTCGGTTCTTTTGTGAAAGTTCCGGCGCGCACCTTGGTATCGACCGGATTCACTGACACCGCGCGAACTTCGACCAGCAGATCCCGTGGACCAGGCGTGGGCACCGGGAGGCTGATGTCGATCAATGCGTGTGGATTGTCGATGGGCAAAGCGTGTTCGGTAAAGGTGATGGCTTTCATAAACACTCGCTGTCTGAAGGGTGATGCACTCGTTTGCAGCCATCTTCGACTTCCCAAGTACAAAGAAAAACAAGCAGAATGCGCCAACACTTTCACTGCAGGAGTGAAAATGATCCGCATCGATGATCTTGGTTTATTCATCCGCAGCGCCGCGCTGGGCAGTTTCACCGCAGCGGCGCTGGAGGCTGATCTATTGCCTGGTCAGGTCGCCGCCGCCATCAAACGTCTGGAGCGCGAGCTGGACGTACGCCTGTTCGCCCGCACCACTCGCAGCCTGCGATTGACTGCCGAAGGCGAGCAATATCTGCCCACCGCCCACTCAGTGCTTGAGACCCTGCAGCAAGGCAAGGAAAATTTGCGTGGTAAGAACGCCACGCTGCGGGGCGTGCTGCAGGTGACAGCACCCTCCGATCTGGGGCGCAACATACTGCTGCCGTGGCTGACGCTGTTCCGCCGTCAGCATCCAGAATTGACGTTGCGTTTTTTCCTGTCAGACCAGATGGCCAATCTGTTTCGCGACCCGGTGGACGTGGCGATTCGATATGGCCCGAATGAAGACGCCAACTACGTGGCACTGCCGCTTGCACCGTGGAACCAGCGGGTTCTGGTTGCCTCGCCGGAGTATGTGAAACGCTGCGGTTCTCCCCAAACGCCGGATGACTTGAGCAAGCATCACTGCCTGCTCTATCTGCAAAATGGCCGGGTCTACGACAAGTGGAACCTGGGCGGGCAAACCGTGCAGGTTTCAGGGCCACTGTTCAGCGATGACGCCGATGTCGTGCGACGCTGGTCGTTGGACGGTGACGGTATCGCCTACAAATCCTGGCTGGATGTCAGTGCCGATATCGCCACTGGGCGCCTGCTTGTGCTGCTGCCGGATTTTCCTGGCGAAGCTTCGCCGTTGAGTCTGGTGTGCCCGCATCGCAAGCAGATCAGCCCTGCGGTTTCCCAGCTTTATACGTGGTTAAGTGGTCAGTTTTCTGCGCTGAAGCGCAGTTGAACCGAATGACGACAATTGATGCTTGTTGAGCATCCCTCGCTTCGTGGTTCGGCGGATCAATGCGCTCACCAAGCACAATGTCCGGATCGTTCACCAAGAACGCTCCAAGGTAGGAATGACACCTGAAATGTAGCGCAGGACACCGCCATCGTTTGAAAGGGTGACAAAAAATTCAATAGCTTCTCCCTGTCCGTACCGTAAAGGGCCGGCTAACAGTCCTTTCCTTTATAGCAAGTGCATAGGTATGACCTAAATCTTTGGCCAGTTACTTCGGCCACAAAATTTACCTTAAATACAAGTGTTTTAATAGGCCAGCATAACAACCCATCTGATACTATTTTTTTTCGCTCACCTGAGCCTTTTTCGTCAACCAGCATTCTATAAAGTGCAAGCCCGATGTTCTTTAAAACAACAAAAAAGAAGCCAACTTATTTTGGCGCTTGGGCACACTGACGCGCTCAAGAATCCAGACCATCCCAGGATAAACAATAGAACCATGCTTTATCAGAAAGAAATGGGATAAATAACTATTCATTTGATTTGGAGATGGTGCCGTGCGAAAGCTTGGCTTGGGTTTCCTGGTAACGGGCGTTGTAGGGCAACTATCAGCATTATTATGGACGTACACATCCATAGGACCACTTTGTGAAAACAATGTCGACAATTCATACATCCAAAAAAACGTGACAAAGCTAAAACAGCTCATCGATGACACCGCTAATGAAGTTGTAACAAACCTCACTACGAAATATTCCGACGGGCTCACGCCCCTTGCGGAAAACGAATCCCCCATACCCGACTCAACGGAGGCTCACGCCGCACAGTTTTTGATCGAAAATCCAGACGAATCGCCAGTTTTTTCGCTGCCTTCACTGCCCACACAAGCACGCAATTGGACAATTATCCTTAGCGGCCTGATTGCTTCTACCGGCCTGCTTCTGGTGCTCTTCGCCCGCAAAAAAACCTCTGATCCGCAATGGCACGTCTTTCGCTCCGTGCCTGGGTCGCTAATCACGCTGGAAAGCCCGTGCTTAACGTGTGGTAGCTATATTCTCCACGCTAAAAAAGAAGCTTCAATCACGCCTTCATCCGGCTTGTGGGTGATCGAAATAGCGTTGAACACACCCAGCCGTCATCGCGCCACAAATGCCATTAAGCAACTGGAATTACCGGTAGCGCGTAAAGAAAACAACTTTGTCGTCATCGGCCCGTATAGACAAAAACAAGACGCAGCTCGAGTCGTGAAAGAGTTGAGTGAAAGTCATGGCGTTCGAGGATGGATGATGGCAGGAAATTGACATAGTCCGATTTAGCGCTGGGCCGACCTCGTACAACCCGCCACATTTTTCATGCCACAAGAGAATATTCATGATCGCAAAAGAATTCAGAGCCGAACTCGCCCTGAAGAAATTCCTGGACGCCAACTTATGGCTCCAGCTTGAACTCAGCGAGTTGAACTACAGCCTCGCTGAAAGTTGCGGGCTGTCGCCCAAAGAATATCGCCATAAATTCCTGCAAGAAGCATTTGAAACAGAAGCAGACGCTCATGACTGTGATTGTTGGGACTTCACTCTCCAATGGGTAGCCAACACTAATGAAGAGCTTGAGTTGATGCGTGAAGAACGCATGAAAGAGATTTATGAGTTTCTGGACGATTAGTCCACCCTATAACTTTCGTAGCCTATACACGCCTCCAATGCTGTAGATAAACGACTAACTTCACCGACGGGAGTATTGCCCAATACCCCCGCCCTTCTCTCGATTCAAACCGTCGGATAACAATCCACTACACGCCGATACTGGCTGGGTGAAGCTCCGATGTGCTGACGGAAAAACCGTGTGAAATGACCTTGCTCGGAGAACCCGAGGTTCTCCGACAACAGGCCCAATGTTCCACTGCGCTCACGCTCAAGCCAGGCAAAAGCCCGGCGCATGCGCGCGTCGTTAAGCAGCAGGGTCGGCGTCATGCCGGTATCTTTCTTGAACAGCGCAAAAAAGTGCGCCCGCGACAGACCACAAGCCCGTGCGGCGTTGTCGATCGGGTTCGGATCATCGAGGTGCTCAAGCAACCAGGCGGTGCCACGGCGCACGCGTGCGTCCCGGAACTCACCTGAGTTCGGCGCACCCAGTAGCGACAAATGCCGCCAGCTGGAAAAGTCCTCGATCAGCTCGATCAGGAAATCAAACAGCATGAATTCCATGCGCTCTTTCGGAACAATCCCGCAGCCATGCGCTTCGGCGACCAAGATGTCAGCCAAGGTGCGATTACGACTCGACAGCTCGATGCACGACTGGGCAAAAAAGTCCGGCCGACCGCTGAGCGCCAGCGACTGCTGGGCAGTGGCCAGCCAGGCGGGCTCGATGTAGAGCGCCAGGATCAGGGTGGCACCGGCATCCGGCTGCGGATCGTAGAAATGCGGCTCCCAGGCGTTGACCAGCACCGCCGTGCGATCGCTGAGCGGTACCCGCCGACCGTTAACGTTGAAGTAAGTGTCTTCGCCAGACACTTTGACCAGCACATGGCATTCGGAATGGGTGTGGGTGACCAGCGAACGATCCATATTCAGCAAGGCGACCCGTCCAAACCTGCCGTGGAAAACCCGTTGGGCAATGGACATCAGATTTCTCCGCTCGCATGAAGCGATATCGTTATCGACCTCAATGCATATCATCGGGGCGTCTATCTATTTCTCAACACCGGCGATCGCTCTATGGTTCAGCAAACCACTATCGCGCGCGAATGACCGAGCGTCTACCTCGACTTTCGCAGCCCCCACACTCGTCGGAAAAACCGTCTTACAAGGCATGACGCTCTTTCCCGTGATACACGCGCAGGATATCGGCCACCACCGCCAGGGCGATTTCCGCCGGGGCTTTGCTGCCCAGGTCGAGGCCGATGGGCATGTGCAAACGGGCAATCTGTTCATCCGTGAGACCACCGATGCGCTTGAGCCGCTCGGCGCGTTTGTCCGAGGTTGCCAGGGACCCCATGGCGCCGATGTAAAACGCCGGCGTGTGCACCGCTTCCATCAGTGCCAGATCGTCGATTCGCGGATCGTGAGTCAGCGCCACTACCGCGGTCGCCGCGTGGCAACCTCCGGCGGCAATGAACATTGAGGGCAGCACACGTTGCATCTCCACGCCTTCAAGATGTACATGCAGCATCTCTTCCCGGGGGTCGCAGGCGATAACTTCGCAGCCGATGGCTCGGGCGAAACTGGCGCAAACTTCAGCGACCGGCGAGAGCCCTGCCAGAATCAGGCGTAATGCCGGGCCAACGCTGATGCGCACCCTTTCGTAGTCGACTTGTACCCGTTCGCTGCCGTGGCCCGCGTCCGGATCCAGGCGCAAGGCACCGTTGCTCAGCTCGATATGGCGCTGCAGACGTCGCTGACCGAGTAACGCCGCTTGCAGACTCTCCAGGTGTGCGATCCATTCAAGGCTGGCAGCGCGGTGTTCGACCAGCACTATCAGCACGCCACCACAGGGCAACCTCAGGCGGTGGCGTTGCTCGACGCTGTCGCCATAACTGACGATCTGTGCCGGTTCGCGTAATTCACCGCGCGCCAGACTTTCGAGAAACTCCTCTTCGACGCAGCCACCCGACAGCGAGCCGACGTGTTCGCCCGAGCCGTTGGTCACCAGCATCGCACCCGGCGCACGCGGCGCCGAGCCATAGGTGGAGAGCACCGTGCACAACCACTGTGCCTGCCCGGCGCGAGCCCATTGCAGTGCCTGGTCGATCACCTGAACATCGAGATGACGCATGTTTTCTGTACCTCAAGCAAAGCGTGGTGCTGCATGCAGGGTTACGTTTACGGTAACCTGCGAGCAACCTTGTTCAATCGTTGATTCAACATGTCGCCACAACAATTTTTGCAACTTGGGTCGCTGCGCCTGGAATATCGCCAAATCCCTGCGGCTGACCCATCGCGACCGACGCTTGTGCTGCTGCACGAAGGCCTCGGAAGCGCCGATCAATGGAAAGACTTTCCCCAGCGCCTGGCCCAGGCCAGCGGTTACGGTGTAGTCACTTACAGCCGTCAGGGTTATGGGCAATCGAGCCCGGTAACCCTGCCGCGTCCGCTGAACTACCTGAGCAGCGACGGGCCTCGTGAACTGCGGCAACTGCTCGATGCCTTGCAACTGCCGCAAGTGGTCTTGCTCGGTCACAGTGACGGCGCATCCATCGTCCTGGCCTATGCCGCCGCCAACGATCCGCGCGTGTTGGGCAGCATTGCATTGGCGCCTCACGTGATTGTCGAGACCGAGAGCCTCGTTGGCATTCGCCATACCACTGAGGCTTGGCATCAGGGCGAACTGCGCGAACGCCTGGCGCGCCACCATGGGAGCAATGTCGACGGTGCTTTTCACGGCTGGAGCGACAGTTGGTTGCACGCGGACTTTTCCCTGGACGATCTCGAAACGCAGTTGGCTTATATCGAAAAACCGCTGCTGGTCATCCAGGGTCGCGAAGACCACTACGCGACGCCCGAGCAACTGGCAGTCATCCAGCGACAGGTGCCTGGACCGTGCCGCTGTGTGTTGCTGGATAACTGTCGGCACTTTCCCCAGACCGAAGCGCCCGAGCAGACCTTGCAGCTGATCTGCGAATTCCTGGAGCACCTCCCCGCGTTTATTTGAAATTGCCTTGGGTTTCTGGAATTACCACACTGCCAATCAGGTAGATCACAGACAGACCGACGGCAAAAAACGCCAGTACCATGGGGATCTGCGCGGGGCTGCTGCTGACCAGAGACACAAAGGTCGGCATGGTTCCGCCGAGGGCGAAACCGATGTTCCAGGATAATCCGGTGCCGCTGGCTCGCAGCTCGGTGGCAAAGCGTTCGTTGAGGAAGATCAGGATAGGCGCGATGATCGCTCCGCCCATGAAGCCTATGCCCATGCAATACAGCGCAGTGCGGGTCAGCGAACCCGGCTCGGCGACCCCATGGAACATCATGGGCAGGCCCACCAGGTTGATCACACCCAGCAGCATGAAGGTCTTCTTGCGACCGATCAGGTCACTCAGGTAACCGAAGGCCAGTGCGCCGACAATGGTTGCCACCGACCCATACATGAGCAGCTGCGAAGTCTGCGTATGAGGCACTTTGGCGACCACGTTGAGCAATGTCGGCAGATAACCGCAGGCCAGGTAATAGGTGGCACCGCCGCCGAAGGTAATCAGCAGATTGACCAGCATCACGGCGCGGTACTCACGACCGAACAGACGCTTGAGTGGCGACACGACCACGACCGTCGGCCCCTTGGTTTTGCGGGCCTGTTGCAGTTGCCGCCAGACCGGGCTTTCATCCAGGTAACGGAACATCACCAGACCGAAAAATGTGCTGAGCAGGCCGCAGAAGAACATGAAGCGCCAGCCCCAGACGTCGAATTCGCCCCCCGGAAAGATCTCCGACAACACCAGATAAGTGAATGACGCCAACAGCGCGCCCATGCCGGCACCGGCGCCACCGATCAACCCGGACATCAAGCCGCGATAGCGCGGCGAGATGGATTCGGTGCCGATGGTGTGAGTGGAAGCGACGATGCCGCCAACGAAAATGCCCTGAATCACCCGCAATACCAAAAACAGTATCGGGGCCAACACCCCGACCTGGTGAATGGTTGGCAACACGCCAAACAGTGCCGTGGAAATACCGACGCCGACCATCGATACCATCAGCGCACGCTTGCGACCGTGTTTGTCGGCATACGCGCCAAAGATCGCCGAGCCCAGCGGACGTACCAGCAAGGCCACGGCGAACGAGGCGTACACGGCGGCCAGCGACAGTGTCGGGGTGTCCGAGGGGAAGAACAGGCGGCCGATGATCGGCGCCACATAGAGCAGAATGAACAGGTCAAACAAATCCAGCGCCCAGCCGAATGTCGAGGCAAATGCCGCGAGCAAAGCCTTGCCCGGTGGAATCTGCGGCGTATCGATAGCGGCGCTGGTGGGTGATGCAGTTATTGTTGTTGTCGTAGTCATGGTTGCCTCACACAAGCGGTGAATCAAAAGGAGCGGCAGGCCCTGCTCCGTAAGGCGTACGCCGTTACCAACATACTCCCGGGCCTGTTCGCCGGTACGATCTACTCGCCGATAAATACGGCCTCACGCTTGCTGTGAAACGCTTCGACGCCTTCCTTGAAGTCCTTGGAACTGCGCAGACGGCTGTAGCAGTGACCTTCCATTTCGATCGCGACGGTCAGCGGCGCGTCTTCGTTGTCGTTGATCAGTTTTTTCGCCGTGCGCTGAGCCAGCGGCGAGAAGCGCCGCAGTTCATCGACCAACGCATCGACGGTGCTTTCCAGTTCGGTATCCGGCACGACCTCGGTCGCGATACCCCAGGCGTAGGCCTGGTCGCCGGTAATGCGTTTGGCGCGCATCACCATGTGCTTGGTGCGGGTGATGCCGATGATTTTCTGCAAGCGCGCGGAGCCACCCGAGCCCGGGATCTGACCCAGGTTCTGCTCAGGCAAGGCGTAGCGAGTGGTTTGCGAAGCAATACGGAAATCGCAGGCCAGGGACAGTTCGAAACCGACGCCGAAGGTGTAACCACGGTTGGCGACGATCACCGGTTTTTCGCAACGTGCCGGTGCCGCGACGTTCCAGGCCAGCTTCGAAACGTGCTCGGGCGAGGCTTCGAGGAAACCCTTGATGTCGCCGCCGCTGGAGAAGTGTTCACCCACCGAGCGCAGCACGATGACGCGCACGTCTTTGTGTGCATCGAGGGCTTCGAAGACCAGGCGCAATTGATCGCGCTGCCCCATGGAAATGACGTTCAATGGCGCCCGGTTGAGGATGATGTCGGCGCGCTCGCGGGACACATCGACTTCAACCTGGAAGCCATCGAACTGAGTGTCGAGAAATTGCTGGATCGCTTGTTGTTGCATGAGAGTGTCCTCTGGATGATTAGCTGATGGCCTTCAAGGCCTGTTCCTGAAATTGGGCCAGCAGCACGCGCCGCAGCACCTTGCCCACTGGAGACTTGGGAATCTGATCGATGAACTGGTAACGCCGTGGCCGCTTGAATTTGGCCAGGCCCGAAGCGATGCAATGGGCATCGAGGTCTCCTTCCGAGACCTCGGCGCGTGGCTTGATAAACGCGGCAATGATCTTGCCCCACTGCTCGTCGGGCAGACCGACCACCACCACTTCTTCCACTGCCGGGTGCAGAGAGAGCATGTTTTCGATTTCCGCCGGGCTGACGTTTTCGCCGCCGGTGATGATCAAGTCATCGACACGCCCCGTGACGAACAGATCGCCCTCCAGATCGAAGTAGCCGATGTCACCGGTGAAATACCATCCGTCACGTAATGCCTTGGCGGTCGCTTCGGGGCGGTTCAGGTAGCCTTCGAACGCCTCGTCACTCGCCAGGTCGGCGATGATCTGGCCCTCCTCCAATGGGTTGACCTGCACATCCGCCGTTTCAGCATCGATCGGCACCACGCGCACGCGCTGGTTCATTGCACTGCGCCCTGACGAACCGGGTTTGCGGTTGGCTTGCTGGTCGATGGTGAAGGTGTAGATCTCCGAGCTGCCGTAATGATTGACGAACAATTGCGGCTGGAACGCCTGCTCGACACGACGCATCAAGCCGTCGCTCATCGGCGCACCGGCAAAGCCGATTTTCTCCACACTGGCAACTCGCTCGCGAGCAAAGGCCGGGTGTTCGATGAGCATGTGGTAGAGCGTCGGCACCAGGTAAAGGTTGCTGACTTTTTCCCGCTCGATGGCCTGCAGCGTGGCTTCCACGTCGAACTTCGGCACACAGACGAAATGTCCGTCGATCAACGCCATGGACAGCAACGAACGCACGCCCATGGTGTGGTAAAGCGGCATGACACCCAGCGTGCACTCGCTCTGGCGGTAGAGGTTTTGCGCCACGTGGGCAACCGCCGCGGCGCGTTCGCAACGGTGCCGACGGGGCACGCCCTTGGGCTTGCTGGTGGTTCCGGAGGTGTAAAGCAGCAGTGAATAGTCTTCGGCGTCGGCCTGCAAAATGATGCCGGAGGGGGTCTGCGAACACAGTTCCTCGAAACTCAGGTCGGTGTTGGCGGCACGAAGTCCGGCGGCGATCCGAGGCAGCCTTGTGGCGGCGCTGCAACCGGCCACGGCGGTCACGGTAGCGTCGTCGTAAGCCACTGCCCGGATTTGCGCATCTTCGATGCAGTAACCCAGTTCATCGGCCGTCGAACGCCAGTTCAACGGGGTCATGACGATGCCCGTAAACTGACAGGCCCAATGCAAGGTTGCCATCTGCCAGCGGTTTTGCATTGCTACCAGCAGTCGATCACCGCGTTGCAGCCCAAGGCATTGCATGCCCCAAGCGGCGCTCTGGATATCGACGAACCAGTCTTCATAGGTTTTCTTCAACGCACCGTCACTGACCGCCACGGCGTGCGGCCGGCGTTCAACAGCAGCGAGGAAACTGCGTCCGAGATCGAACATTATTGTTATACCCCTTTGTTCGTTTGGCGCTGGGCAGCGACTTCGAGCACGGCCTGGACGATGCCGGTGTAGCCCGTGCAGCGACATAGATGCCCCGAAAGCATGTCGCGTACCTGGGTCTCGTCCGGGTTGGGTACCCGTTCCAGGAAATCCACGCAGGACATGAGAATGCCCGCAGTGCAAAAGCCGCACTGCAAGGCGTGATGACGGCGAAAGGCTTGTTGCAGGTCGCTCAGAGTGTCGTCGTCGGCCAGGGACTCGACGGTCTCGATACGCCGCTCGTGTCCCTGTACTGCGAGCATCAGGCAGGAACGCATGGCGACTCCGTCCACCAGCACCGTGCAGGCACCGCAGACACCGTGTTCGCATCCGACATGGACACCGGTGGCACCGAGGTCGTGGCGCAGGAAGTCGCAGAGTTGGGTCCGCGGTTCGGCTAGCGCTTCGCGGGAGCGGCCATTGAGTTCCAGGCGAATCGGAAAGGTTTGGTCGGCAGTTACACGCATGTTCAGACTCCTTCGATCAGCTGATGACCCAGCTCGCGAATCAGTTGGCGGCGATAGGCAGCGCTGGCCTGCACGTCGTCTTGAGCGTCGAGCGACCAGGCGGTTTGATTGAGCGCGTCCGGCAGCGCCGCACCACGTGGCAGGCTGCGACGTTGCGGACGGTCGGCGACCCCGCCGATGCCGAGTTCGACCTGGTCCGCGCCGATGGCCGCGGCCAGGGAGACAATTGCAAAGTCGCCGTGGCGCATGGCGATTTCACGGAAGCGATAGGTGATGCCTTCGCGCTTGAGCGGAAAACGCACCTCGACGACCAGTTCATCTGCACGCTTGTCGGTGGTGAGAATGCCTTGGAAGAAGTCGGAAGCCTTGACGATGCGCTTGCCTTTTTTCGACTCGAGAACGATCTCGCCGCCCAGCGTCACCAGGCACAGCGGCAACTCGGCGCTGGGGTCGGCGTGAGCCACCGAACCGCAGACGGTGCCGCGATTGCGCGTCTGGAAGTGACCGATCCAGGGCATCGCCAGTGCCAACAGAGGAACCTCGTCCATCAGGGTCGAACGCGCCAGCAGCTGCGCCTGGCGTACCCCTGCGCCTACCGCCAGGCAATCCTTGCGCAGTTCGATATAGGTCAGCTCAGCCACATGATTGATATCGATCAGCAACTTGGGTTGAGCTAGGCGCATGTTCAGCACCGCCATCAGCGACTGGCCACCGGCAATGATGCGAGCGTCCTGGCCGTACTCGGCGAGCAACTCAACCACCTGACGACGGGTGTCAGCCCGAACGTAATCGAAAGCAGCCGGTTTCATTGCGCACCTCCCTTGCCAAACAGCGCGCCAAGCGAGGCCCGCAGTCGCGCCCACCAGCCGGTGGAGATGGCTTGGCCGCTGACCCGTTGCGACAGGCGAGTAAAGATTTGTCCGATGATCACTTTCGAGGCCCCTTGCAACATTCGGCCGCCGACCGCGGCGACTTTGCCGCTGACCGCCACCTGGTATTGGTATTCCAGACGTGTGTGGCCATTTTCCAGTTGGACGAAACGAACCTTGGCCTGACCCTGGGCCGAACCCATTGAGCTGCTGCCGGAACCGGATAGACGCAATGAATGCGGCGGGTCCAGATCACTCAGGGCAACCTTGGCCTCGAAGCGCGCACGGATCATGCCGACGCCGACGGTGACGTCTGCGCGGTAACGGTTTTCGCCTTCAAGCACGAGGTCGTGGCAACCGGGAATGATTGCCGCCAGCGTCTGCGGGTCGAGCAAGGTATCGAAGACCTGTTGCGGCGCAGCAGGAATCACCACCGAGTCGTTGGCCCGCAGTGCCGGTCCACCGGCAGCTGCCGCGTCCAGGTTTTCATCGGGCTCCATACCGGCGGGCCGTGGCGGCTCGTCGATCCCGATGAGCGTGCGTACTTTCGATGGCGTCAGTGGCAGACGGATGTCCGAGCGGCCAAGGGCGTCGGCCACCGCGTTGGCGATGCACACCGGCGTGCTCATATTGTTGCCCTCGCCCACACCCTTGGCGCCCAGTGGGGTGAATGGCGATGGCGTTTCCATGTGCAGGATCACCGGTTCGATCACTTCCGGTGCGGTCGGCACCAGATAATCGGCGAAGGTCCCGGAGAGGAAGCTGCCGTCCTCGCCATAGGCGAACTCTTCCATCAGCGCCGCGCCCAGGCCCTGGGTGAAGCCACCACGAATCTGGCCATCGACCAGCGCCGGGTTGAGCAGGCGGCCGGCGTCATGGCAGGTGACGTAGCGATCAATGTGGATCTCGCCGGTCATGCGGTCGATTTCCAGACCACAGATGTCGAAGACAAAGCCGTAGCACAGCGAGCTATTGACCTGATCCTGGTCGTCCGGGGCCACCAGTTGCGGCGGGCTCCAGAAGGCGGTTTCGCGCAGACCGCCGCTTTCACCTTCCGGCAGCAGGCCCGGCGACCAGTGGGTCGCACCAGCAATCCGATGGAATGGCGCCACCGCCCCACCATTGACGACAAAAATTTTGCCGCCCGCGAAGCGAATATCTTCGGGACTGGCCTGCAGCTGCTCGGCGGCAATCGCGGCGAGGCGATCGCGGATCTTCAGCGCGGCCTTAAAGACGGCACCGGCTACAGCACCGGCGAAGCGGCTCGAATAGTTGCCCGAGGCAATCGACCAGGCGTCCTTCTGGGTATCGAGCTCGACGTTGACCACGATGGATTCCAGCGCAACCCCAAGCACTTCGGCGACGACCTGGGCCACGGTGGTTTGGTGGCCCTGCCCTTGCGGGGCCGAGGACACGTGCACACTGACGTCCCCCAACGGGCCGACGTTAATGGTTGCCGTTGCGACAGCGCCGTTTTTTGGACCGGCCTTACGCCGCTCTTCGGGTGTCATCGCGGTGGTGATGTAACCCATGTTGGAAATCGAGGGTTCGATGACGGCGGCATACCCAATGCCATAGATTCGGCCTTCGGCACGCGCCCGATCACGACGTTTGAGCAACTCGTCGAGACCGCCATCAGCCACCGCCAAGGCAATGCCTGCCTGGTAATTGCCGGAATCGAGCAACGCACCCGCGGCCGCTTGGTAAGGAAAGGCATCGGCGGGCACCAGGTTGCGGCGGATCACGTCCAACGGATCAAGCTTCAACTGCACGGCGATGTGTTGCAGCAGCCGCTCCAGGGCGAAATACACTTGCGGGCCACCGAAACCACGGTTCAGGCCGGAGGGGGTCTTGTTGGTCAGCACCACCCGGTTGCGCACTTGTACATTGCGGATTGCGTAGGCACCCGTCAGATTCCCGTGCATGCGGTAGAAAGTTGCCGGCTCGGGCGCTCTCAGGTAGGCACCACAATCATCGATCTGGTCATAACGCAACGCGGTGATGCGACCATCGGCTTCTACCGCCGCTTCAATTTCGGTCACCCGATTGGTCGCCGAAGAAGCCCCCTGAAGATGTTCCAGACGGTCCTCGACCCACTTCACCGGTGCACCGACCTTGCGTGACGCCAGGCCCATCATCACCACGTAAGGGAACACGCCTTGCTTGATGCCAAAGCTGCCGCCGGAATCTTTCGGTGTGCGCAAACGCAATCGGTTGCCGGGCACATTCAGTGCACGGGCCATGACCGTGTGTAACGCATAGGGGCCCTGGAAATTGGCAAGCACGTCATAAATGCCAGTGGCGCGCTCGTACTGAGCCAGCACCACATAGCATTCGATGGGTGTGCAGGAACTGCGCGGAAACTTCACTTTGAGCGAGACCTTGTGCGGCGCCTGCTCGAACGCCTGCTCCGGTTTGCCATAACGAAAGTGCCGTTCGTTGACCACGTTGCTGCCGACTGCTTCGTGCAGGATCGGCGCCTGTTCGGCGGTGGCCAGTTCAGGATCGATGATCGGTGGCAGCGGCTCGTATTCAACGCGCACACCTTCGATGGCGTCTTCGGCCAGATAGCGGCTCTCAGCGATCACCACGGCCACCGGCTCTCCGACGTAACGCACCTTGTCGACGGCAACGCACCAGTGCTCCATCGGCTGACGCACACCCACCGGGAACGGTAGCGCCCAGCGTTTGACGTCTTCGCCGACCAGTACGCCGTGCACGCCTTTCATCAGCAGCGCTTTGGAAAAGTCCACCGAGGTGATCCGCGCATGAGCGTGGGGTGAACGGATGATCGCCGCGTGTAGCGTACCCGGCGGGATCGCAGCGTCATCGGCATAGCAGCCAAGGCCGCGCAACAATGCGGCGTCCTCGACACGGGTCTGACGGGCGCCGATGTGGCCGGTCTGGCTTTCGGTAGCAGGTTGGAAACTAGTCATTTTTCGCGGCTCTTGTTGTTTTGCAGCGCGATAGCGTTAGAGCCGAGTGTGTGAGAAAGGCGCAGGGAGCGCCTTGCCTGGGGAGAGGGAGTTCTGCGCTGGGGTCTGAAAATTTGCCTTAGCGTCTGAATTTCAGGTCTGGGACCCGACACAATTGCCGGTCAGGGAGAGGGAAACGGGATGGCTCAGGAACGCTTCGATTTCTGCAAAGGGCATCGGTTTGGCAAAGTAATACCCCTGAAAAATATCGCAGCGACTGACCTCCAGAAAATCCACCTGGGCAGCCGTTTCCACGCCTTCGGCGACCACCGTCAGGCTGAGGTGATGGGCCATGGAAATGATGCCTTGGGTGATCGCTGCATCGTGATGGTCGGTGGCGATTTCCTGGATGAACGAGCGGTCAATCTTGATCTTGTCGATGGGCAAACGCTTGAGATAGCTGAGGCTGGAAAAACCGGTGCCGAAATCATCGAGAGCAATGCGCACCCCCAACGCCTTGAGCCGGTGCAACGTGTCGATCGCCTGTTCAGCGTTATGCAGCAGAAGCGACTCGGTGATCTCCAGCTCCAGCTGCTCACCCAGCAGACCATGTTTGTCCAGGGTAGCCTGAATACACTGGACGAAATGGCCACGCTGAAAATGCATCGGCGAAATATTCACGGCCATTGAGATGCCGGTGATGCCCTGCTCGCCTAGCTGGCGCAACTGCGCGCAAGCCGTATCAAGAACCCAAAGGCTTAGCGGGATGATCTGACCACTGTCCTCTGCCACTGGCACAAACACCGCCGGAGAGATGAATCCTTTTTCCGGATGCTCCCAGCGCAGCAACGCTTCGATCCCGACCACCCGCCCCGTGCGCGCGTCTATCTGCGGTTGATAATGCAGCTGTAACGATTGAGTTTCGATAGCCTTTTGCAGGTCATTGCGCAGGCTCGCGTGCTCACAAACGCGCTGATTAAGATCGCTGGTGTACCACTGAAAGTTGTTGCGCCCTTGCTGCTTGGCTTTGTACATGGCCATGTCAGCCTGCTGGATCAGCTGCATCGGCTGCTCGATGTGACCATCGCTCAGGGTGATGCCGATACTGGCACTCACGTGCAAGTCAATGCCCTGGACACAGTAGGGTCTGGCAATGCTGGCCATCAAGCGCTCGGCCACCGGTACAACGTCCTCATCACGAAGCAGGTCAGGCAACAGCACGATAAATTCGTCACCGCCCATGCGCACGATGGTATCCCCGGGACGAACCTGCTGGGTCATACGCTGCGCCACCTCGATCAGCACCTGATCGCCGAAGTAGTGCCCGGTCGAATCGTTGATGGATTTGAATCCATCCAGATCTATGCACATCACCGCCAGACGACGCTTACGCCGACGACTGATGTGACAATCCAGAACAAGCCGGTCTTCAAGCGAGACACGGTTGAGCAAACCGGTCAGACGGTCATGGCTGGCGTTGAAGCTCAATTGGCGCTCGAAATGCTTTTGCTCGCTGATGTCCCGGGCAATGCCAAATACCCCGACGATCTCTCCGTTGACCATGATCGGCAGGTTAGAGATGTCCATGGTCAACAGCTTTTCACTCTCGTCGCGAACCCGCGCCTCGAAGCGCTGAGGCTCTCCGGCGCGGGCTGCGGAAAAATGCTGACTGACCCGTTGCAGGTCTTCTTCAAGCACCAGATGGGAAAAGTGATGACCAATGAAATCGGTTGCGGTGTGCGGTTTCAGCTTCAGGCCTGCTGGGTTCACACTCTGGATGTTGCCAGCCAGATCAAGGGCGAACACCGGGTTGGGGTTGTAGGTGAACAACGACCGAAAACGTTGCTCGCTTTCCTCCAGTCGTTGGCCGTCACGCTCATGGCGGATCGCGATGACTGCCAGTTGGGCTGCGCAGGCCAGTCGTTGAATCTGCGCCTCGTCCGGTGCATGGACGCGGTTCTGGTATAGGGCAAATGTACCCAACACGTTTCCTTGATGGGAGAGCAAAGGCACCGACCAGCAGGAACGCAGGTTATGCCCCAGCGCCAGGTCGCGAAAACGCTCCCAGTTGGGGTCCCGGGCGATGTCTTCGGTGACCACCAGTTCGCGCCGGAACGCTGCGGTGCCACAGGTTCCTTCCTCTGGTCCAATGGTCATACCATGAACCGCCTTGCTGTATTCGATCGGCAGGCCGGGCGCCGCGCCGCTCAGCAAGCGTTTACCCTCGGCATCGGTAAGCAGAATCGAGCAGAAGGTTTCGGGGGACTGTGCGTCGAGCATCTCGCAGATGGCGCAGAGTATTTCGCCCAGATGATGGTCGGTCGCGATCATGCCGAGGATGTCACGTTGCGACTCGGGCAATGCCTTGCTGTGGAAGCCAGGACGAGTATTCATGGTGGTTCCTGAAGACTCTCGAGGTCATCCGGTCATCAGAGAGCCCGAAATAGTGGGCGGCCGATCACTGTCCACTAGTGCGTCGGACGCGCACTCTATAGAGCACCGACCAACAAAAAAAAGGTTCAGATCCAACATAAAAAACCGTATCAGATTGCCGCCGTTTAGCTGACTTCGATTTCTCGACTCGCTCGACCTAGGAGCACCCTCTGGTCAAATCGATTATGTCTTTTCCAGCGTACGTCGCCACAGTCCCCCTACTGCCGTCCTCGGTCAGATTCTTCAATACTGAATCACTTAAAGTTTTGTAGCGCTCGCAGAGCGCTTGTTTCAGGTCAACTCCGGCTCGGATTGATCGGCAGCAATCGGCCCAGAGTGTGTAAAAACGCTTCGCCAAAACTGAAGTGCGTGCGTCTACATGAAATTTGAAATTTATCGGCACGTCAGCAGATGTGAGATTGAAATCTTTAACCGACTTTTTCAACAAAATCGGTCGGTAGCGGCCGACTGTGAAGTGCCATTTTCGACTCAGGCGGAGCACGCGTACCAACCTTGCGATCGTGACCAGAACAAGGTCGCCCTTGTGCGATCAGTCGACTGACTGTGGCGCGCGCCTGAGCGCCTCAGCCATGAAAGGAGCTGTCTGGCTTGTTGGCGCGACCGCTACCTGCCGGGGCGTGCCGACCGCTACTATCCGGCCGCCCGCCTCTCCCGCGCCAGGCCCGACGTCGATCACCCAGTCGGCCTGGGCCACCGCGCGCATGTCGTGCTCGATCATCACCACGGTATTGCCAGCATCGATCAGGCGCTGCAGTTGTACCAGCAAGCGGTCGACATCCGACGCGTGCAGGCCGGTAGTCGGCTCGTCGAGCACATACAGGCTGCGACCTCGCTGGCTTCGCTGAAGCTCCGTGGCGAGCTTGATGCGTTGCGCTTCGCCCCCCGACAACTCCGTGGCGGGCTGCCCAAGGCGCAGATAACCCAGCCCGATGTCCCGCAGTAGCTGCAACGGCCGCGCGATGGCGTCCTGGCTCGCAAAGAAGTCCTGGGCTTCTTCCACCGTCATGTTCAGCACATCGGCGATGTTGCTTCCATTCCAGCGCACGGCGAGCGTGGCCTCGTTATAGCGCGCGCCATGGCACGTGGGACAGGGTGCGTAGACGCTGGGCATGAACAGCAGCTCAACGCTGACGAAACCCTCACCTTCGCACGTCTCGCAGCGCCCCTTCGACACGTTGAAGGAAAATCGCCCGGCGTCGAAGCGACGACGGCGCGCGTCCGGCGTAGCGGCAAACAGTTTTCGCACGTGATCGAACAGACCGGTGTAGGTGGCCAGGTTGGAACGTGGCGTACGGCCAATCGGCTTCTGGTCGACCTGGACCAGGCGCTGGACCACCTCCACATCGCCTGCGAGGTGGCCACCGGTGACTTCGATCATCGCCGGCCCTTCGCTGCTGGCGTTTTCAGCCGCATCGTCCTCGGGCTCGTGCCCCAGGTGCAACAGCAACAGTTCCGGCAAGGCCTGAGCGGCCAGGCTGGACTTTCCCGAACCCGAGATGCCGGTCACCGCCGTCAGCACGCCGAGCGGGATGTTGGCATCCACGCCGTGCAGGTTGTGCCGCCGAATACCTCGCAACTCCAGCCAGCCGGCGGGTTCGCGCCCACGGCTAGCCGGCGCAGGGATTTCATCGAACAGATAACGTGCGGTGCGCGACTCGGCAATCTTACGCAGCCCTTGCGGCACACCGCTGTAAAGCACATGGCCGCCCCGCTCTCCCGCATCCGGCCCCACATCCACCAGCCATTGCGCGCGGCGCATCAAGTCGAGGTCGTGTTCCACCACGAACACCGAATTGCCGGCATCGCGCAGCTTGTCCAGCGCGTCGTACAGCGACTGGCTGTCTGAGGGGTGCAGGCCTGCTGAGGGTTCGTCGAGCACATACACCACGCCAAACAGCATGGAGCTCAGTTGCGTGGCCAAGCGCAAGCGTTGCAGCTCGCCAGCCGATAGCGTCGGGGTGGCCCGATCCAGGGTGAGGTAACCCAGGCCCAATCCGCGCAGCTGGCGCAGTCGCGCCATCACACCCCCGACCAGGCGCTGTGCGGCAAGGCGCTTCTCCTCCGAGAGCGCCGAGGTCCGGCGCACGTCAGGCGATGCGGCATGCACCGCACGACCGTGCGCGGCACGTTCGGATCGATCACGACGGGTCGCGGACAGGTCGGAGCCCTCCCCGGCGGCGTGCGCGCGAAAATCGCCCTGGGCTATGGGCTCAAGCAGTGCAGCCAGGTGGTCCAGCGGCATTTGCATGAACTCGCCAATGTCCAACCCGGCAAAGGTGACCGACAGCGCCTCGGCCTTGAGCCGCTTGCCGTGGCAGGTCGGACATGGCTTGCCTTCCATGTAGCGCGACACGCGCTTTCTCATCAATGCGCTCTGGGTATTGGCAAAGGTGTGCAGCACATAGCGTCGCGCGCCGGTGAAGGTCCCCATGTAGCTGGGATCAAGCTTGCGCTTGAGTGCGTCACGGGTTTGGCCAGGTGTGAAGCCCGCATAGACCGGTACCGTGGGCGTCTCCTCGGTGAACAGGATCCAGTCACGGTCTTTTCTGGACAGATCCTTCCAGGGGCGGTCGACGTCGTAGCCCATGGTGACCAGGATGTCGCGCAGATTCTGACCATGCCAGGCCGGTGGCCAGGCGGCGATGGCCCGATCACGTATGCTCAGCGACGGATCGGGTACCATGCTCGCCTCCGTCACCTCGTACACGTGGCCCAGGCCATGACACGCCGGACAGGCCCCTTGCGGCGTGTTTGGCGAAAAGTCCTCCGCATACAACATCGGTTGATGGGCGGGATACGCGCCGGCACGCGAGTACATCATGCGTATGAAACTGGACAGCGTGGTCACACTGCCTACGGAAGAGCGCGCATTGCTCGCCCCGCGCTGTTGCTGTAATGCGACCGCTGGCGGCAGGCCGTCGATCGCATCGACATCCGGAACGCCCGCCTGGTCGATCAATCGCCGCGCATAGGGGGCAACCGACTCGAAGTAGCGCCGCTGCGCCTCGGCATAGATCGTGCCGAAGGCAAGCGAGGACTTGCCGGAACCCGACACACCGGAAAACACCACGAGCGCATTGCGTGGAATGGCGACATCGACGTCTTTGAGATTGTTTTCCCGCGCGCCGCGCACTTCCACCAGGCCGCTGGCCGCAGTGGTGCAGGAGGATTCACCGAATGAAGGGTTTGGCATGGGTTCCCGTCCTGCTGTGCGTGATGGCAACGTGCTGATGATCCGGGTGGGTCGAACGCTCATGTTGCCGGAGTTCAGTGTTTCAAGTTCGCCGCCCGCGTTGAATCCCCTGCTCTGCCCCGGGAACCTTTCGCCTGTCGCTGTCAATCCAGCGACCGAACATTTGCTGCAGATCTGCCAGGCGCTGGTGGATTCGTTGCTGGAAGATGTTGAAAGCCGAAGTCAGGCTCGGAGCCCGATAGAGCCGGAACGGTTCCAGTAAAGCGTTTAATGGAGTTTGCGGCCGCAGTTGCGGCCTTTCGAGCTTGTATGGACCTGCCTCAATTGACGACATATCTGCTTTCAACTCTTCGCGGACGTTCGCGAATCGCTGCTTCTGCAATAGGCTAGCTAGTCGACAAGCTCGACGTAACTAGACTCGCCCCCCCCCCGTCGCACCGGATAGCCATCCCCAAACAAAGTGAAGCGTCGTGCGCCCATGATGGTCTTGGCCAATCTCGCCGCGCGACCAGCCAGCAAGGATCTCGTCCTCAGTGGTAAGGCAGTGATAAAGAAGCTCGATAGTGTTGCTGCCCGTCACCCGCCCCACTTGACTGCCCATGCGGATCCGGCCGCCGTGGTAAGTGCCGGTGATGGCCCCGCCGTCGACGAGATAATGAAATACCGTTCCGTTACCCGATAGCCCTTGGGTGTTGTTGGCGACGATGAATCGACGGTTGTTCAACCGTTCGTGAATTTCGGAACTTTCCATAAGCCACTTGCCCTCACCTGGAAATCCATTTCAGAAGCGCACAGCCTATACGTAGATGGTTGGGGCTTCCATCTGAACGGCCGCTAGCCAAAAGCAGTCGTTCAAGACTGTGTACAAAAAAATGTGACGGCTCACTTCATATATAAAACGCAACTGTTTAACATTTAGGCTGCCGGTGCCCTGCCACAGCCAACTGCTGAACATCTGGCTGTGATCGCCCGGCGATATCGGGGTCAGCGCTTTGATGGGTTTCGGTGCAGCGTTCGGCTCCATATCCAACCAAAGGGCATCGGGCAATTCGGCTTGCACACTGGTGTGGATACAGGCGTCAGCAGGATCGCCAGCCCCCTCCACGGCTTTATCCCAGTTGGCATCGCTAAACGTCCAAACTCAGCCGCGCCCCTGATGCTGCAAAGTGGCGGCAGGGAAATTGGTTGGAGCGCCTTGTTGGACTTGCTTAGCCGGGTAGCTTGGCCGCAAGGACGTCAACCTTCTCAATTGATGGCGGTGTGGCAAACAGCTCGGCAGCCTTGGCCATAAGCGCCGCTGCGACCTTGCCCGAAAGATGAGCCTGCCGGCCTGCTTCATCCGGGAAAGCGTCAAAGATGCCAAAGGTGGACGGCCCCAAGCGGATGGCGAACCAAGCCGTAGTGGCCGGCTCATCCTCCACTATTGGAAGGCCACCCAAGAGAAAGCTCTCTACCTCTTTCTCTTTCCCGGATTTGGCTTCCAGACGAACGAACAACGCTACCTTGACCATTACGTGCCTCCTGTTGTTACGCCTACGCCATCATGCGCCATTCTTTCCAGTAAGCCCAACGCGATATTCACCGATTTGCCGGCCAGCTCCAGCGTGGCGGGATGAGGGGTAGCGTCGAGTCATTTTCGCAGTCGTGAGAAAAAGGCGAAAAGCGGTCAGTGACAATATTTGTAAAGGCTACCGTGACAACCGTTCAGCTTCCCGAAGACCGATCTCGACTATTCGTTAAGTGCAGCACCATCTCTGCACGAGGCGCATCCTTGATTGCAGCTCCGTGCAGTTCTGCATTGGGGTCAGGTTCTCCGTATTGGGTGTTGATCCATGCGAATGAACTTCCAGTCTCTCCCGACGCGATACCTTCAGCCTCAACCAAGGCGTCCCATATCAACCTCCATTCTGTCGAGCTGCCCATGGTACGACGGCGGGAGGATTTCACCGCATGAAAACCTGATCGTTCAGAACGCGGTATCAGTGTCTGCTTCTGGTCGATTCTGTTGAAAAAGTCTGATTTGCAGATCGGCTGAACTCACGCACGATCTCCACTGGAGAACCTACTCACCACATTGAGTGGTTTTTCGGCCCTTCGTTGAGCTTTGCAGCTCGGCTATTGGGTTGATTTGAGGTTTTTTGCTTTGTGCAGACGCACCTATCCCGTAACCGGTGGCCCTTGAGAAGAAAATTTGGCCAGCCGTCGCAGGTTCTGCACCGCAGCAGCCAGCGTGAATTCATCAGTCGCGCCACTCATGCCACGTAGTCGCAAGCGATCCAGTTTCAGGATGCGCTTGAGGTGGGCGAACAACATTTCGACCTTCTTACGTTCGTGGCGAGAGCGCTGATACGCCGGCGTTACTGCAATGCGCCGAGCCACATCACGAGCAGCTTCATGGACGCTGCGGACGATCTTACGGAACGCCGTGTTCGGGCAGCACTTGGCTTTCATCGGACAGGCTACGCAGTCGGTCTGCCGGGATTGGAAGATGATTGTGTTGGCTTTGGTGACGTGCGAACGCTCGTTCTTGAAGGCTCGCCATTCGCTGCGCAACGCGTTGCCGGCCGGGCAGCGGTATACCTCCGCCTCTTCGTTCTATTGGAAATCGCCGTTCGACAAACAGTCGTTCTTGCGCTCGATTTTGTCCCACACCGGCATGTGTGGCTCGATGTCTTTCTCCTCCACCATCCAGGCCAACATCGGCGCAGAACCGTACGCGGTATCGCCGATGAGGCGTTCCGGCTTGATGTCGAATTGCGCTTCGACTCGTTCAATCATCGTCTTGGTGCTCTCGACTTCTGCGTTTCGATGAGCCGGTGTGGGTTCCACATCCATGATCACGCCGTGCTCGGTATCGATCAGATAATTCGTCGAGTAACCGTAGAACGCTGGGCCACCTGGAGCTGCGGTCCAGCGGGCTTGAGGATCAGTCAGCGACAGGCGCTTGGGCTGCGTTTCGGCCAAAGCCTCCTGATCAAGTGCTTCGAGATACTCACGCGCGGCTCGGGTACTCAGGGCCGGATCGCTCCAGTTGACCGGTTCATCACCTGGTACGCCGCGCTGCCGACTCGCATCCGCTTCGATAATGCTGGCGTCCACGGTAAAGCCTTCGCCCTTGACCAAGCCGGCGTCAATGCAGCGACGCAGCACTTCATTGAACAACCAGCGAAACAGATCACTGTCCCGAAAACGGCCGTGTCGGTTCTTGGAAAAGGTCGAGTGGTTGGGGACTTCATCTTCAAGGCTCAACCGGCAAAAACAACGATACGCCAGGTTCAAATAAGCCTCTTCGCAAAGCCGCCGATCGGAGCGAATGCCGGAGCAATAACCCACGATCAGCATACGAATCATCAGTTCGGGATCAATCGAAGGACGCCAATCGGGCTGTAGAAATCGGCGAGGTAATGGCGCAAATCGCTCAGATCGAGACACCGATCAATGTTGCGTAGAAGGTGATTGGCTGGGATGTGATCTTCAAGGTTGAACGAGTAAAACAGCCGTTCCCGCCCACTCGATAACTGTCCCATCATTCTTCGTGCTTCCCTGCTGGCCAATGCAGATATTTTGCCGCAGGCCAGACAGAGGAACTACTTTTTCAACAGAATCGACCGTTTCTGCCTGTAGTGGCCGGCTGAATCCACAGCCGATTTCGGCCTTTGATCTGGCATCTGCAACTTACTGCATCAACTTGCTCCTTATCGGCCCGAAGATGCTGACTTTGCCCTCAGGAATCGGACATTGTCGCCGCGGGTTTCCGGGATTTTGGCTTGCGCTTGGCCGCCGGCGCCTGGCGTAGCTGCATCAGTTGCTGCTCCAGTGTGTCGGCACGCGCCTGCTGCGCGGCGGCACGTTGCTGGGTTTGGCTGAGCTCAGTCTGGATCGACTCGAGCCGACGTTGTAGCTGCTCGACTTGCCGTCCCACTGTCTTAAATTGGGCCATAATTGCCTTGCCCTCCTCCCGCGCGCGGTCAACCTCACGGTGCGCACGATCTTCGATCCCACGTACGTAGCCCTCCTGCGTCACACGCTCCTGCTCGGCCTTGAGCCGTAACGCCTGCAGATCCTGCTGTAGCGTGTGGTTGTGGCGCTGCGCTTCACGGCGTTCGTGCGACAAACCCTCGCGCTGAAGCTGCAAATCCTCGATCTGCGTCTGGCGCTGTGCCAACAGCAGTTCCAGGTCGGTCAGGCGCGACTCAGCCGCTTGGCGCCCCGCTACGGCGTCCATCGACTGTTGGCGAAACTGTGCCGCGTCCTGACGCGCCTGATCCTCGACCTCTGCCACCCGCTCGCGCTCGGCAGCCAAGACCTGACGTTGCTCGGACAACGTCTGCTCAGCAACACCCTGGGCCAGATGAATCGCCTGCTGCCACACCGCGACAAACGCTTGCGAAACCTCCCCCGGGAGTGCCGGCAGGCGGGTCTCGCCGCTCAGGCGCTCGGCCAGGCGCGCCCACCATTGATCGAGCAGGCCGCCAACCCGCGCCGGGCTACCGCGACCCAATTCCAGGCGCACGCGCTCGACGGTCGGGCGTTCGCCGCGGGCCAATACCGTATCCGCAGCGGCAAACACCTCGTGTTCCGGTACCCCTACTGCCATGGCTCATCTCCGGCTATATTAGGTCTGATAATGAAAGATTATCCGACGTTATTTGCTGATTAATGGAATTATCATACGTTGAACGTATTAAATATTACAGATCAATTGCCTCTGGTCGACAAAACCCCATTGGATCCGCATTTTCTGGCGCTTAACGCCCAGGCAGCCGCCGCGGCCTTTATCGCCGCCGGCACCGCGGCCAACACCGTGCGCAGCTACCGCAGCGCCCTCGCCTACTGGTCGGCCTGGCTGCAGCTGCGTTACGGCCAGAATTTGGGCGATGCGCCAATGCCAGCCACCGTGGCCGTGCAGTTCGTGCTGGATCACCTGGCCCGACCGTTGGCCGACGGCGGCTGGGCGCACCTGCTACCGCCATGGATCGACGCCGCGCTGGTCGCCGCCCGGGTCAAGGCCAAACTGGGGCCGCTGGCGTACAACACGGTCAACCACCGTCTTTCGGTACTCGGTAAATGGCACCGGATCAACGAGTGGGACAGCCCGACCGAAGCGTCAGCGTTGAAGACCCTGCTGCGTGACGCGCGCAAGGCGCAGACGCGTCAGGGCGTGGCGGTTCGTAAGAAAACCGCTGTCGTGCTCGAGCCGTTGCAGGCGTTGCTCGCCACCTGTACGGATGGTGCACGCGGAGCGCGTGACCGCGCTCTACTCCTGCTGGCCTGGAGTGGCGGTGGCCGACGGCGTTCGGAAGTGGTCGGCCTGCAAGTCGGCGACGTGCGTAAGCTAGATGACGACACTTGGCTATATACCCTAGGCGTCACCAAAACCGATACCGGCGGCGTACGTCGGGAAAAGCCGCTGCGCGGCCCCGCGGCGCAAGCCCTCGCCGCTTGGCTGGAGGTGGCACCGACTGACAGCGGGCCGCTGTTCCGCCGACTGTATAAAGGTGGCAAGGTCGGTACATCAGGCTTATCTACCGATCAGGTCGCCCGTATCGT
Source organism: Pseudomonas sp. GW821-FHT01C01 (assembly GCF_059422645.1). Lineage (NCBI taxonomy): Bacteria > Pseudomonadati > Pseudomonadota > Gammaproteobacteria > Pseudomonadales > Pseudomonadaceae > Pseudomonas > Pseudomonas sp. GW821-FHT01C01. The sequence continues at coordinate 328,219 of NZ_JBWKXF010000001.1, forward strand.
CCAGCGCCGAGCGAAGGTTGCAGGGCTGGTCGGTGATTGGGCGGCCCACAGTTTACGCTCAGGCTTCGTTACCGAGGCGGGCCGTCAAGGCGTGCCACTGGGCGAGGTCATGGCCATGACCGAACATCGCAGCGTCGCCACGGTGATGGGCTACTTCCAATCCGGCTCACTGCTGACGAGCCGCGCAACAACCCTCCTGACCTCAACCGGGATATCTCCGATCGACAGTGACGAGAGTGTAAATTCCGATTCCGACCCGGAATAAATTTCCAAGAAAGTACCGGCGTTTGACAAGCTCAAGATGAACCTTAGGCACCTGTCCACACTCCATGAATCGTGGACAGCGGATGGTTGGGCTAAACTGAAAAATCAACGAGTTGGTTCTTTTATTTTTTGACGCACTGCGCTGCACAATACGTCTGAGTGTACGCCTTGCATCGCTAAGCAACCGTGAAGAGCACTTCATCGCAGCCGCCTATCGATGGACTATCGTCGACTTCACAGTATTCGCCACCTTCGGACAACGTATACACCACACAGGGCCTACCGTTCCGCGAGCGCCGAACAATTTGCTGTAGGCTCTCCATTCGCCACCCTTCAGAGTCATTCAGCCAGCTCGGACTCGCCAACCAAACGCCCTTGATGGCGAACGTAGGGCCGACCAAGGCGCTAAGAGCCTGGAGCTCCTCCACTTCCCACACCAAGGTTAGTCCGCTCCGTAGCCCTGCTTCGACAGTATGCCGCTCCTCGATGGCGACGCAAAACCAAGGCTCGTCAGATAAGTACTCAACACTCCTCCAGAGACGTCCCGCCTTCAGCATCCGGCCTGCTGGGTGTTCAGAATGATCGAGGGTTAAAAACATAGCGCACCAGGCAGTTTAAAATGAACACTATAGATTGTAGCCCTATAGGGCTCTAAAAGGCTTCATCGTTCCTTTTGCAGGAACGAAAAAATGGAACTGAAGCAGGCATTTGGCGTGGCACTGAGGCTGTTAAGGCAAAAAAACGGCCTTTCACAAGAAGACTTTTCTGACGTGAGTAGCCGAACCTATCTCAGCACACTGGAGCGAGGGCTTAAGAGCCCAACACTGGAGAAAGTCCAGGACCTAGCCGGCGTATTGGACGTCCACCCGCTTACAGTCTTGACCAAGTGTTACCTTACACAGGACCCAACCATTTCATTGGATGATCTCTTCAGCCAGATCAAGAAAGAACTGTAGGTTCCGCATGAACGGATTCGCATCCTTGAGATGGCAAGGAGATAGCTTTATTCCAAGTTGTGCTTGACGTGACTCAAAAACAATCGGAGTCCAGGAAACATCCCTAGCACTTCATCATCAAACACGCGACACATGGCCTCGTACGCTATATGGGAATAGGGGCCACCTATATACGTCAGATATTCGATGGATGAAAACCAGGGATATTCTGAAAAGAGGCACGCGCTCTGGATCCGCCTTAAATCGCTGTCAGAAAAAACATCGAAAAGATAGCCGAGCAGAAACATCGCCATCATGCGCTGATATGGAGTACTTTCGCGCGCACCCTTGCTCAGACGCGCACCAAAGGTCTTATCACCATGAGCCACACGATCCCGCCCGCTGCTGAAATATGTACGCGCCAGCCCCCCGCGCCCTCCAGGAAGGGCGAGACGCAAAAAATATTGCAGCAGAAACTCAGTCCCTCCCACCAATAACGGACTTAAAGGTAATGCGTCTGTGGCGCGAAGGTAACTTGCCGGGGTTCGTAAGCGGCAAAGCCATGACTGTACCTTGATGCCGAGATCTGTACCGAGAAGCGCGATTGGGACGCCACCCCATTGCCGTGCCCGGGGGTAGTAGGGGTGATGCGGATCGAGTATTTGCTTTCGATTGGCAAATGCGCACCATGATTTTATAGATGGGACGGGATCCGATAAGTGCACCAACAGCAATCGATGCCTCATGCAAAATGGGGCGCTCACATAACACCACGTCTTTCGCCAGACAGGCAGCCCATAATTGCGTATATCTTCTCGTATACAGAGAGGGCAGTAACTGAGCCGAAAAACAGTATTAAGCAGCAAAGTGGTATCTGGCTTGAAGTAAGCGCTGATCAGATTTGGCGCACCCTGCAAGTGATGGCAAAGCGCGAAAAAATCCCCGCTGGAAAAATCAAAATCGTAGTCGATATCTTTATCAAGCGAACAATAGGTTTCGGCCATTTCTTGTGTCATGCCGCGACAACCTCTATTTAAGCTGCAACGAAACAGCCACGAAGTTAACGTTTCGTCCGGAGTGGCACGCGGATACCCTTTCAGTTTCATGGCCTTGTATAATCTCCTAAACGTTCAAACTATTGCTAGAAGTCTTACGCACAAAAGCGCCAACGATGCAGACTGGAATGACTATCCAGGAATATTCGGCGGTCTCGGTATCACCCCATGCACATACGCGGAGTGCTGAATGCCCTTTAAAAGCGGTTCAATACGCAAGTAAATAGGGCGCGGTAGAAGTAAAAATAACTTCCCAATATTGTCATATTCACTTTTTGTCGCACAGGGCGGGCAGTAATATCCAAGCTCTTCTATATTTCTGTACCACTGATAACCAGATACATTGGCAGCTTGAGCTAAACAACCAATCTCCTCTCGCTGAAATAGTTCAAAAACCCATCCGACCCATATGAGTGCGATCATTCGCTGGTAAGGCGAGGCTGTGGCCGCACCCACCTCCATCGCCGTGGAATAGTCAATTCCCCCATGAACTATATTTTGTCTTGAATTGGAGAAACAGAAACGTGCAGGTCCAGAGGGGCGAAAAGTACTTTTGGCGGTCAAAAATATCCTCATCAGATTGTGCACTGTTCGGATGAGCCATTGAGTCTCGACAACTTCATCGCAACCCGGCAACTTACAGGTATTGCAAGAGTCTAGCATATTGACCCAAAGCTGAACCTGTGAACCGAGCTTTACCAATAACTTGAGGTTTGACATCCCCCGCCACGAACTAAGATCTGCCTCAGGACGCAAACGACTTTCCTGGTGATGGAAAGCAAACGCCTGCCAAGGCTTATCGAACCCTAAATAGCGATCATTTAGAAGCAATAACTGCTCGTGCCGACAACAAAACGGGGCGCACACATAACACCAAGATTTCCTCCAGACTGGATAACCGTGCATCGCCACATCAGACCTCAAACAATGCAAACAAAAAGCGAATCGCTGCTGCGGGGAAAGCAGAAGGCTTGTAGCTGGATTGAAGTGGCTGGACTCAATGCCGATAGGCCAGTGTAGAGAACTCTCCAATTCAAAAAATGCGGAACTTCTAAAGTCAAAATCCGCATCGCCAGTTATACCGCACATCTGATAGTAACGTTCGCCCTTGCTTTCACTGAGTGGGCGACATTGCGGGTTCAGCGCACACCGAAAAACCCAAGACATAAATGTCTCATCTTCAATAGGAGGTGGCCACGTAGTCGACTCGAGCATGCGCATTTTCCCGAACTAACTTAACATTTATACGCCCAAGGATTTAGAATTGCTTCCTGCATCGATTTAATCGAAACCTCTTCCTCACCCCTTGATACAGCCAATATGGCGCCGTATTTTATCATCTTGACGATATTATCTGTTACTCCACCCGAATTGCTAAGTATGAATTTCACCTTGTCCGCACCATAAAGCATTGATGGCTTTAACAATGGGATGTTTTCTTCCAAAGCAGCCAAAAACTCACGGAAAGTCTCTGACTTGGTCCATTTTTGGATTTCATGGATATGATAGCGCCTGGACAATTGGGTATCATGCAACAGTGCATTTCTGGCCAGCGACGTTCCAAAACCGATCACTGACAATGAATAGGGTTCACCGGAAAGCCCTTTCAAGATAGACAATGTTTTTAGTTGTTCGCTGCGATTGGATATCAGTGCATCGTGAAATTCATCGATCACAATGGCGCGAACTTTCCTTAACTTCACAAATTCCGCTAGCTCCTCCGGCACATTTGGCTTTAACCGGCTACGAGCTGAACGTGGTATACCCATGGCCTCCAACAAATGGTCTCTGAAGCTAAGGCTGCCGGGATTTTCATTGAGCGCCATAAAAATGATCTGCTCATCCCAGCCCTTAGAGATCAGTTTAAGTTGGCGAATGATACTGGACTTACCACTCCCCCCCTCCCCGCACACCAACATACAAGGCGCAAGCGACTGACTAGGAGCTTGAACGATGTTTTTGATCATATTTAATACCTGTATGGATTGAGGGCAATCTATCCATACATCCTGTTGTATCGCCCTTATTCGCTCGGGAGCGCTCAGTTGCAAAAGATGACGCTTGGATGCTTTCACGTGTTCATCATTCACTTAAACGTCCTCGCTGGCGTAGGGTCTTGGCTTTTTCGAATAATCTAAATTTTCGTCGTACAGCTCTTCCGCAACAAACTCCCTGCCCGTTTTCTGCCCGACATCAGTCAAATACTTCTGGTACTCCTTTATCGCAGCGGCTTGCTTTTTGATTTTTTTGGTCGTCCGGGCACTTCCTTGAATGAGCGTCTCATTTTGTTGGTAGGTTTTTGCGACCGCCTCTTCCGATATCCATGCCAATTTTTTAGAATTACCAACTCTTAGCAGGTGCTCCTCTAAACTCAAATGGGATCCGGTTAGATCACTGTAGTTAGCCACTACATACTCGCCATTCAACTCAACCCATATGGTCAAAAGCGACAGCGGATCAAATTTTATCAAAACATTTTTAGTGCCTACGAAAGGATTGAATCCAGGCGACCAGTAATACCGTCCTTTAAAGGCGATACCTTTCGGTGATATACTTCGCCGAACGCTTGGCATAAAGTTCAATCTGAATCTCAGTGGTTCGTGAATCAGAGGGGGCATGTTGATACTGCCGTCTGCATTTGCGAAGGCTTTATTCCAACAATCCCCAGGAGTCTGTTTGATTCCTCGATGCATGGTGGCGTGATAGATTACAACCTGTCCGGCAAACCATTTTGCGAACTCGCGGAGTGACAGGACAGATTTCCTTTCGCTGTCATAACCCTTACGCTGCTGGACATTTGAAAAGGTTGTGCCGGACAAGAAATGAACATTACTGGTCATCAGTGTACCGATAAGTCGTTCTACCGCCCCTCCGTAGTGCTTCTTCCCCGGAGGTCTAAATTCAGTTTTAATCCCATAAATTGAGCAGGCACGTTCTAGCGTAAGCGACCTGAATTCAACGGCATTGTCCATTTGGAGTACCTTCGGTACACCATAAAAGGGATAAAGTACATCTGAATTCTCGAGGCCTATTTGTTTCAGGTAGTGCTGTTTTGGAAAAGCTGCGTGGGTGATTGCACAGGCAACGGAGACGGCCGAGGGGGCATTAAATCCAATGTAGTAGCCCAGCAAAACTCTAGTATGCACATCAATCACGACAGTGAGCCAGGGCCGACCAATTGGGATTCGGGACTCCTCGTCACATAGTATTATATCAACTAATGTATGATCTATTTGGGCCACGGCCAGTGGACCTGTTGTTGTTTGAGCGCCCGGTTTGGCGCCGTAGACTTGAGCTGCAGCTTCCGAGCCAAATCGCTTTGCATGAAGTGTCTTGCCGTCCAGCTTTTTTATCCGTGCGGTGACGGTTCCTATGCTGGGGATTGGCTGATGGTTTTCCACGCATGAAAAACGAACTTCAGACCAAACTTTGGCGTATGTGAGTCCTTTCCCAACTCGCTTTTTGTCTATCGCCCGCTGTATGAGCGCTTCCACCTCAGCAGAAATTTTTGACTCGCCTTTCTTTCTACCTTTCCGTTTGGGCAACAGTGAGGCTATTCCGATATTTTCGTCATACGTCCTCAAAATTTGATAGAACCTTGCCTTTCCCACATTACAAACGCTTACTGCCATTTCGATCGTAATTTCTTTTGACAGATACTGCGATATTGCCAGAAATCGTTCTTCGGCAGTTTTGATTTCCTTGCTAGACGCACTTTCAAGTAAATCCATGAAATTATCTATAGGCACTATAGAGTCGTTACACTGTGCGGGCGGTAACAACACGATGTTATCAACGGGTACCGAAAACCTCCTCTTGTCTTTCAAACGCAAAACCTCGACCTCTGAAGGCGGCGTGCATTTGATAACCCTCGCCGGCTCTCCGGCGACGAGTACCATCAAGCCTACTTCTAATGTAGAAAATTGCATTTGATAAATCCTTTGTGCAACACACAGGAAAGCCTCACCAAAAAAGATATTTGATAATTCGAATTTGGCAACCTCGAATCTCAATTTTTCCTAACGTTAGAATAGTGAATTTGATTTTATTCATGTTTATCATAAGGTTAATTCTACACTGCTCACTCCATTATACGAGTAATTGCCTCCTGGAGCTGAAGCCCCATAAAACAAAAGAACACTCACAGTGTCATTTTTCAATGGTAAATAGTGTCACATTTCAATGAATCCATTAGAAAAAATACACCACCTCATTACTTTTAAATGGCCACCCCAACCTCATCCCTATCGTCCACCTCTATACATTGGCACTGATTAGCAGTTGCACTGGCGCTGTGCACGATGAATATCGTGTTAACCCGACTTAAACAACGAGCAAGCCCACACGCCCGCCAAAAAAAAGCATGTCTTATCGCTATATCCGACTTGGCAATTATGTAGTTGATGAATTCCACAGAGAAATTGTCAGCTAGGATGCTAGCCTGACCAGCCATTTGCATCAGGTTCGACCAACGCGCCTCACAGACACGGCCGCCAGAAAGCGAATAAGAAGGCCTATTAAGAGGCAGTTGTATCCCCGCGCTCGCTGTGGCGCCCTGCACGCCTGGTTTTTCCCACTTCGAGAAATTATGAATTTTTGCATAATTGTGCATAATTCTTGTTTTTTGGAATTTTTTACCACGAACCAACCAGCACAGACATGCAAACTCTAATTTTTTTCATAACTACGTCATTTGGCGTTCGCCTTCTACTCACCCCCAGGCATCCCAACCACCGCTCTGGCTACTGCACCTCGTTTGCCTTGTTACTGCCTCCTTCATCAATAAAGCTAACGAGATGCTTCAAGTGCCAAATATGCGCGATTTGACCCCGCGTGCATTTGACTCGACCACTGCTTAGCGATGCTTCTGTCCACCGAGTCTATCGGATGCATTCCCTCCAAATAGAGATCCCAGAAATTTGCTCTGTGATGCTTGGGGCTACTAGCGTCGGCTCGACTGGCCAGTGTTGGTAATTCAAATCCGAGCCACCGTAAGACGCGTGACAGATCACAAAAAAACATTTAAAAAGTAGAGTTTGGAAAAATCACGCGGTTTTTATTCTAGCTTTTAATTGATAAAATAAATTTTACCTAAGCTCATCAGTAGGTTAAGAAGTTATAATTTTTAGCCGGCGCTCACAAAACGGCCGAAAAATCAGCCCCTTAGTGACCTCCGCTCACTGCATCGTCCAGAAAATATTATTTAAATATGCGCATCAGCTTTTCGCCTGCCCAGTAGCCGTTTGATTTCTCAAAGGTCTGGCGCTGATCTTGCCGCATTCGTCGCACCTGATCGGTCTGCATGAACAACGCTTCCAAGAATGTCAGCAATCACGACGCTGTGTGAAATCTGTGGCTTTCGGCATGGTGTTGGTGCGCGGATTTCAAGGACAGCCATACCGGAATTGGCCAATGCCTGGTGATACCGTCGAAAATTACGCTCCTAGCAACCCATGCACCAAGCATTGCTCTGAAACACCATTTAGGCTGAGTCAGCCGGCAAATGTAGGCGCCTTTTCCGGCAAGCGGAGTTGCTTGATCTGACTGCTTGAGCAGTCCTGGATAGGAAAATCGCCTGGAAGCATGACTTCAAGCGGTTTTCGGTGCATTCCTGACACAAAAAACAGAATGCCTGTAGCTCATTTTGTACGCCCGGAATGCGGACTATCATGTAATAGGTAAAGGCAACGGCTCCCATGTGGTGAACATGATGAAGTATGGTTTTGCCATTGTGAAAACATACAACTATGCAAGTAGTCTAAACGTGTCTGGAAATGTTGACTCGCTTAGGCTTAATGTCCGGTTTAAAGCCGTCGCAGCGCGCCCCGAACTGGCAATAACGCAATTGGGAATTGCCAACTTCTCCTGTTTCGGTTATTCACGATTGCTTTTCATCAGCGGCCTTTTTAACTACTGTTTTCTCGTAGTGCATTCGTTTTTGGAGGTGTAATGTTATTGGTCTGAGTCTAACTCAACTAAAGAGGCATTTAGTTTAGTTAGCAGTCAAAGGCTCCTGCACCGACGTTATTTTCTATCCTGCCACTGCGCAAGTCGAGTGATCTGGCGAATGCATTTTCGCGCTGAGTGGTGTTCTTCAAGCGCTACCCCCCTCGTAAAAGGTGGTGTTTCCATCGCTGTGATGGTCAACAATTGGGAACTGTCGGGCTTGGTGCTTAGTATCAAATTCGGTACCAGCCTATTGATTGTCAGCGACTTACAGTTTTCGTAGGAGCAGGTTCTATTTTTGGCGGTGTGGGCGGTCACCCTCCTCGGCTAAAAGGTCTGCCCCTACTTTTTATTTGCCAGACAGGGCTGGCCGCCCACTTGGTCGTTCAGGCCTAACACTGCACTGCGATAAGAAAAACGCCGCCCATCGTGAGATCAGCAGCGTTTTTTTACATTTGCGACTTCGCCTTACGGGTTGTTTGGAGTAATCGCAGGTGGCACCCAATCGTGGGCAAGCATTATCTTTTTGGGCATGTAACCGCGGAACAGCAAGTAGAAATCGTCTTTTGGGGTCGGCAACCAGTTGGACTCCTTGTCGACCCCGGGCGATTCATTTTGCATGTAGATCGTCAGCCCACCGTCCGAATCACGTTTCAGATCGCGAGTGCGGTCGCCGATCGTGAAGCGCTTGATAGGATTGTCGACGAAGTTATAGTCCATTCCGTAAAGGGAAAGTGACCAAAACGCATCGGCTGGTATTTTATCTCCGGGTGCGAAGCGCACCTTGTAACTGTGCTTGCTGCCGTTTAGACGCTCACCCTGACTGTCACGCAGCCCGTGGATGTACAGGGCTTCCGCCTCGTCGTTCCAAACCAGGCCAGAAAGTGTCAAACCTGCACGTTCAAGATATAGGTCCTGATCTCCCATACGACCTACGGCATGTGACTCAAACTCCCAGCCGTTGTTCGATGGCGATTTCCCCGCTGCACGAGCATTGCCGATCACCATATTCATCCCGGTTGCCGCAGCGCGTTCCAGCCCGCGTCGGGTGTCCGCGTCCACCTTGTCCAGATCCAGTCCGGGGCCAATGCCGATGCCCTCGAGCATTTTAATCAGGTGCGAAAGTTTTGCCGGTGGCGGATTTTCTGCCCACGCCTGATTCAACGTGCGGAAGTCCGCCAGCGGATCCTCTTTCGGATCGCCGGGCTTGAACACGTCCATTCGTTCGGGCTGCGCCGGTTGAGGCTTTCCCCATTGACTCAGCGGTGTAAGGCGCAGTTGCTGCTGCCACCCTCGCACATTGACGAAGTCGTCGTTCCCACTGACCAGTACGCGGCTGCCGATCAGCACGGAGGGGGTGCGCGATGCGGGCAGCAGTTTCACCCCCGCCGGAAGTTGCCCTTTCCAGTCCGGCCCGACGATAGCGAAATCACCACCGTTCGGCCCCGTTGTGCGAGTGCCGATGTAGGCGAAGTTATCGCCATCCATGGAACAGAACTGCATCGTGTAGTAACGCCCATCCGGGATTTTCGGCACGCTGAGGATAATGGGCTCCTTACCTACATTGAGCCAGGCAACGCCGTAACCGGTATCACCATTCGGCGAAATTCTGGTGCGGGCGTATTCGTCCGCCAGCCGGGTAGCGTGCCAGAACGTGTTTTTGAACGGCGTATAAGCCAGGACGCCGTTGGAGCTGCCAGCGGGCTCGGTGTTGCTGGCACGCCAGCGAGTTTTCGACAGATGGATCCACGGGTAGCCAACAAGGAAGGCTTGCACGCCCAAGGTGTAGGCATTCTCCTCGCGCCAATTCTGTATCGGCGCAGATGAGTCTGCACTGACGGGTTGGGCGGCCGCAGCGAGAGCTTCCTGCCCGAACGCGGGTGTGAAGGCGAATTGCAGGGTCATGAGTGCGCCGACAGCGGCGATGACGCAACGTCGCGGAACGAAGCGATGTCTCATTGGTTTTGTCCTCATTTTTATTCTTAATATCGGATAGAACAGGCTTCTGATGCCTGCAGGTCCCAGTACACCCCCATTTGTTGCGACATCCCCCCCTCCAGGTGAGGGGGCTGGACTTACCGCTCCCGGGCCAGACGGTGCCGGCTTGCGTCATACCGAAAAACGCGAGACAAGTCCGCTAAGCGACACTGCCAATCGAGGCAGTTCCTCAGTGGCAGCGTCTCGATCAGGCTTCGAATCGGCTGAACGAAGCGTGGTGGTCGAAGGGCGTGTAACGCGCCTGTCGATCGCGCGTGACCTTGATCATGGCGATGTCAGGGTCACGAGAGAAAAACAATCGACCGCCGCTGGCCACCACGTGGTCGAGCAGGCGCTCCTTTTCACCGACTACGCACTCTGGATTGCGGTCGTTGGCGCTGGTGATATCCAGGTCAAGCCAATGGATGCCCGGGATCAGGTCGCCGGCATACATCACCGGACCGCCCGGCATAGCGATTTCAGGCACCAGATGTCCCGGTGTATAGCCATCACAGACATGGAACTGCCAGCCATCGCCGAGCTGATCACAGCGGCCGCCATCGATCAGCACCAGGCGGCCACTGTCCTCGATGCGGTGAATGATCTGAGAGACAAACTGCCCCCTGTCACGCGGATGCGGGTGCCGGGCGCGCAGCCAATGGCGTTCACCCACGATGTAGTGCGCATTTGGAAACAGCAGGCGCGGCATCTCCCCTTCCCTCACCAGGCCAGCCAGTTCAGTTGATAGCTGCGCATGCAGATGAGGCAGTACGACCGCATCGATATCGCTTTCGCCGAGCCTCAGTTTGGCCAGGGTTTCCAGCAACCCCGGAGCACGCGGCTGACACCGGCAGGTTCGTGGTGGTGGAGCCAGAAGCGCCTCGGCTCCGGCGACTATCAAGATATTTTTGCCTGCCTGCTGCACTAGCAGGCCGCGCGTGGCGAGGTCCACCAGGTTGTCCTGATCGGGCTTGATCCAGTTTGCCCAGCGCAGACGCGGCGTATTGCCAAACACTATGCCACCGTCAAGTTTGGTGTTTCTGCCGACCAATGTGGAAATGCTGCGGTTCACAATGCTTACCTCTTCAGACTGGTCATGGACGTGTTATCGCTTGCAGCTTGAACCAGTGCTGTGAACTGCCACCCACCCCCAATGAGTGGGGTTGGGCGTTTTGTCCGAACGCTATCATCGACCAGTACTCAACTTTCAATGGAGAGCGCTATGCAGACGAAACAAGGGCCGCTGTCGGGCCTCAAGGTTCTTGAAATCGCGGGGCTTGGGCCTGGACCCTTTTGTGGAATGCTGCTGGCCGATCTTGGCGCGGATGTGGTGCTGGTCGAGCGTAGTGCACAGACTGCTGACGAAATCGACATGGGCGCAGGCGCTATCTATAAGCGCGGTAAACGCTCTGTCGGGGTTGATCTCAAAAGCCCGGAAGGCATCCAGACCGTACTGAGCCTGGTAGAAAGCTGTGACGCCCTGATCGAAGGCATGCGTCCCGGCGTTATGGAACGCCTGGGGCTCGGACCGGATGTTTGCCTGGCGCGCAATCCGCGTCTGGTCTACGGCCGCATGACCGGTTGGGGCCAGGATGGTCCGCTGGCCCAGGCCGCCGGGCATGACATGAACTACATCGCGCTGGCCGGGGCGCTGTGGTATGCCGGCCAGCCGGGACAGGCGCCGATTGCACCTCCAAGTCTGGTGGGTGACGTTGGCGGTGGTGCGCTCTACCTGGCCATCGGTTTGCTCGCCGGCGTCATGAACGCTCGCAATACCGGCAAGGGCCAGGTCATCGATGCTGCGATTGTCGATGGCTGCGCCCACATGCAGAATTTGCTGCTGAGCGCCAAGGCGGGTGGTCAATTGCCCAACGAGCGCGGACAAAGCGGGCTCGATGGCCCGCATTGGTACAACACTTACCTTTGCGCCGACGGTAAGTATGTGTCCGTGGGGTCTTTGGAGCCGCGTTTCTACGCACTGCTGCGGGAAAAGCTTGGCCTGAGCGACGACCCGGAGACCGCCAACGGCTACAACCCGAAAACCTGGCCGCAGTTGCGCGAGAAATTCGCTTCGATTTTCGCCCGGCGTACCCGCGAGCAATGGTGTGAAATCCTGGAGGGGACTGACGCCTGCTTCGCCCCGGTACTGAATCTGGATGAGGCGGCGGACCACCCTCACCTTCAGGCTCGCAAAGTATTCGACCGCGAAAATGGCATGCTCCAGGCCAACCCGGCGCCCCGTTTCAGCGGTACGCCGCCTGGCAGGCCGGGCCCGCTGCCTGAACGTGGCGAGCACACTGACCAAGTGCTGCGCGACTGGCTCTGAGGCAATGCCACAACGACAATGCCCGTATCGCAGGATACGGGCATTGTCGTTTATGAGCTGTTCGTTGTTTTAGCGTATCTGCTGACGAAACTCACGCGGGCTGAGCCCGGTCCAGCGACGGAAAGCCCGGGTAAACGAACTGGCCTCGGTGTAGCCCAGCCCCGAAGCGATATCGTTGATGCTGCGGGTAGAGTTCTCCATGTACTCCAACGCCTTCGCTATGCGGATTTCCTCGACCAGCGTGTTGAACTCCAGTTCCTGTTCCTGCAGACGGCGTTGTAACGTCCTTGGACTGAACCCCAGCTGTTTGGCAATAGTGTCGAGACCTACATGGCCTGCCCGCAGGTTGCCCGCAATGGTCTGACTGATGCGTGCCGTGAGTTCGGTGTCCGCCAGACGCTTCTTGCGCTGTTCTTCCAGATACGGCTGCAACGCCTGGAACAGACGCTCGTCGGCGGTTACCAAAGGTTCTTCAAGCATTGCACCTGGCCAGATCATCGCATTGATGGATTGGCCGAACCTCAATGGGCACTGGAAAGCCTGTTGGTGCAGGCTGATGTCGGGGGGCTGCGAATGGGCGAAATCGACCCGCAGCGGGGCGAACTTGTTATCCGTGACTTTACACAGCGTGACGTACAGCCCGGCCATCGCAAACTCGGCATCCTGTCGGCACCGCGTAATACTCGGGTCGGTCAGTTGGTAGTGGACTTCCACCCGTCCACCGCGCAAGTACCAGGTCAGCTCATTGGCGTGGGCATGTACCACGAGATAGCGACTGATGAAGTTCAGCATCGCGCGGACATCTCTGGCACTGCGTGCAGCGTGTCCGAATGCTCCGAGGTAACTTCCCGATGTCGGCGGACTCAGCTGTCCCAGGCCCATGCGCAACCCCAGGCAGGGGTCGACATGTTCGGCAGTCGTCTCCAGAAGCTGAATGTAACTGCTCAGTGGTACCTCGCTGTCTGCGCGATCGACGACATCCTGACTCAAGCCAACGGACTCCAGGTAGGGCCTGAAGATCTCGCTATGTCGTTGCAGCAGCGTCTCGCTGAACACCGTGTAGTTGCCATGAGACATGATGGGCCTCTTTTTCAGATCGCCTTGAAATACGAGCCATTACACTCCAAACATCGCCACCTCTCTACCCCTAATAAAAGGGGGGCATCCCTCGCCCCTCGGGGTGTCATCGTTATGTAGGAGCGAGCTTGCTCGCGATGAACTCCAGAACACCGCGGTTATCCAGCAAGCGTGCGTTAGTGTCAGCGACCATCGCGAGCAAGCTCGCTCCTACAGGGGATTAGCGAAGACGCAAATATCCCGGTGCGTTATGGCTGGCGTCAGATGTCAGATTGCCTGGCGCCGTTGAGCGATTCTTGGCGGGGCCTCTCTGTCACCGTAGTGCGCTAAACGCCCAAGGGCGATGACAACAACAATAAAGAGGTTGGGCTATGACGGAGCGTGAAGTGAACACCCAGAGCGGCGTCAGTCGGCGCAAGTTTTTGCGCGATGCCGGGGTCGTCGGTGCTGCTGGTGCGGTGGTGGCTGTGGGGGCGGCGCACATCGATGGCGTGCAGGCACAAGAAAACAACCAAGGCTGCAAGAGCGCTGGCTGCGATTACGACGTGGTGGTCATTGGCGGTGGTTTCGCCGGGGTGACCGCTGCCCGCGACAGCAGCAAGCACGGCTACAAGACGCTGCTGCTGGAGGCGCGCAATCGCCTCGGCGGCCGTACGTTCAGCAGCGAATTCGCCGGTCACAAGATCGAGCTGGGCGGCACCTGGATCCACTGGACCCAACCCTTTGTCTGGGGTGAAGTCGAGCGTTACGGCCTGCAACTCAAGGAAACCCCCGAGCACCACGTACCGGGCAAGGACACCTTGTCGGTGGTCCATGAGGGCAAACGCATCGAACTGGCGGGTAAGGAGTTGATGAGTGCCGTCGAAGGGATCTATGCCTACTTCGCCGAGGCTCGCAAGCTTTGGGAGCGGCCTTACGATGCAAAATACACCTGGAATCAGCTCAGTGCTGTGGATTCGATGTCAGCTACCGACCGTTACGCGCAGCTCTCGCTCACGCCGCTGCAACGGACCGTGGTGGACGCTTACATTGCAGGTATCTCGCACACCACAAGCGACAAAGCGTCCTATGCCGACGCGCTGCGCTGGTGGTCTCTGCCGGGTTGGGAGCTGTCGCAGTTCAGCGATTCCCTCGGTCGCTACACCTTCAAGAACGGCACCATCAGCCTGATCAACGCAATGATCGCGGACGGAAAACCCGAGGTGCGCCTGTCGACTCCGGTGGCCAAAGTTGAAGACAAGGGCGATCGAGTGCTGATAACCACCCAACAGGGTGACACCATCGTAGCAGGCGCTGTGATCGTCGCCGTACCGATGAACGTGCTGCCGCGCATCGCCTTCTCTCCCGCGCTGGACCCGACACTGGTGGAGGCAGCCAAGGAAACCCATACCGGCAGCGGCATCAAGGTGTTCGTGCGGACCAAGGGCAAGCTGCCTGTGGAAGGCAAATACACGGGCATCGCCGACTCGCACCAGCCGCTCAGCCTGGTGACCACCTATGCCAAGGCTGACGACCACACCATTTTCGCCTGCTTCGGCAGCGACCCGGACAAGCTCGACGTCCAGGACCGCGACGCCGTGCAGCAGGTCTTCGAAAACTTCTTTCCGGGCATCGAAGTGACGGAATGCTACAGCTACGAGTGGACGCTCGACCCCTATTCGCGCGGCACGTACTGCAGCTACAGACCAAACTGGCTGGGCAAATACTACGACCATTTCCAGCAGGACCGCGGTCGGGTGATCTTCGGTCAGGGCGACCATGGTGAAGGCTGGCGCGGCTTCATCGACGGCGCGATCAGTGCCGGTGGCAAAGCCGCCAAGCGCACGCAGACGTTGCTGGGCTGACGCATCACATCCCGAGTGCCGAGCGTTGGACGAATCGTCTTGCAAGTAAGGCAAGGCGATTCGCGTGACGCATCGGCAGCGAGAAAATCCGATCCCTAAGGGAATGTCGATGAACTACATAGCGTCCATTGCTGCGCTCACGGCAGCACTACTGAGCATCCCTGCGCCGGCCTTCGCACAGCCGGGCAGTCCCAACATCGTCGTCATACTGATGGACAATCTGGGCTACGGCGAACTCGGCGTATACGGCGGCGGCATCCTGCGTGGCGCGCCAACACCGCGTATCGATGAGTTGGCTGCCGAAGGCGTGCGCTTCACCAATTTCAACGTCGAACCGCAATGTACGCCTTCGCGCTCGGCGCTCATGACCGGGCGCTTTCCCATTCGCTCCGGTACCTACAAAGTGGTCGGCGGCGGTGCGCCGGATGGTTTGACGCAATGGGAAGTCACCCTTGCCGAATTACTGTCCGATCGCGGCTACGCCACCGGAATCTGGGGCAAATGGCATTTAGGCAGCAACGAGGACCGTTTTCCCACTCACCAGGGTTTCGATGAGTGGTACGGAATACCGCGCACCTATGACGAAGCGATGTGGTCGGCCGCCGACGACACCGACAATGAACGGCCGGCCATTGGGCGCAATCAGGGTTGGGACGAGTCACTGGCCCCCGCGCAATACATCTACGAAGCGCGCAAGGGCGAGCCGGCACGCAAGGTGGCCAAGTTGGACCTGGCGACCAAGCGGACTCTCGACGCGCAGGTCGCTTCCCGCGCCGTGGACTTCATCCAGCGCAATGCCAAGGCGGGGAAACCGTTCTTTGCCTATGTGCCGTTCTCGCTGGTGCACATGCCTACCCTTCCCAACCCGGAATTCGTGGGCAAGACCGGGAATGGTTCGTGGGCCGATGCACTGGCCGAGATGGATCATCGCAGCGGGCAGATACTCGATGCGATCAAGGCGGCGGGCATTGAAGACAATACCCTGGTGATTTTCGCCAGCGACAACGGTGGTGAGGCTACCTACCCCTGGCAGGGCGCCAACGGCCCTTGGCGCGGCAGCTACTTCACTGCCATGGAAGCGAGCCTGCGCGCGCCGTTCATCCTGCGCTGGCCGGGGAAAATCAGCGGTGGCCGCGTCACCAATGAGACCGTGCACATTGTCGATCTGTACACCACCCTCGCCCATGTGGGGGGCGCACAAGTGCCCCAGGATCGCCCGATTGACGGGGTGGATCAACTGGACTTCTTCACCGGCAAACAGGAGAAATCCAACCGCGAAGGTTTCCCGGCCTATGTTGCCGACCGGTTGACGGCCGTCAAATGGCGTAACTGGAAATTGCACTTCATCTGGCAGGAGAACATGTACGACCCACCGCAGGTGCTGCCTTTGGCAAAAGGCATCAATCTGCTGACCGACCTGCGTGAGGAGCATGATGTCCTCGCGCAGAACACCTGGATCGTGAGGCCGATGATGAAAATCGTCGGTGACTTGAAGGCGAGCCTCAAGCAATACCCGCCGATTGAAGCCGGGACACCGGACCCGTATAGCCCGCCGAAGTAGCCTTCTGCGTGATGGATGCCGGGTTAGCCGCCCCCGGCCATCGATGGCCGATGGCGGCGGGCCCTGTAGGAGCGAGCTTGCTCGCGAAAAACCTGAGAGCACCGCGGGGTGTCAGGCTCCCCGCGTCATCGTTGACCTCCATCGCGAGCAAGCTCGCTCCCACAGGAATCGGAGGCAACCGCGAAATTACGTCGTCAGTAATGCCGCCTTCGCGAGCAAGCCCGCTCCCACAGGGGCAAGAGCCCTTGGTTACCCATGGATACAGACCTGATCAACCACCCCCAATTCAAAACCCCGGACCACCGGGATGATTGGCGCCGAAAGCTAGAAACCCTGTCGCCATCCAGCGATTCATCCGCCCCCTTCAACTGCCACCTTATCCGCACTTACTCCACAACGGCGGTAAGACCCGGTAAGTAGTGGGATTCACGATGCAAACAACCATTCGCGGATTGGCATTGGCCATCCTTTCCAGCGGTTTCGCTCTGGCACATGGCATCAGCCAGGCCGCG
This sequence comes from Pseudomonas sp. GW821-FHT01C01, assembly GCF_059422645.1. Taxonomy (NCBI): domain Bacteria; kingdom Pseudomonadati; phylum Pseudomonadota; class Gammaproteobacteria; order Pseudomonadales; family Pseudomonadaceae; genus Pseudomonas; species Pseudomonas sp. GW821-FHT01C01. The sequence continues at coordinate 345,716 of NZ_JBWKXF010000001.1, forward strand.
GAGTGCGACGCCAGTGCTGGTCAACAAGTGTTCCAGACCAAGTGCAGCGCTTGCCACGCGCTCGACGAAAGCCGGGTGGGACCCAAATTGGCCGGGGTCGTCGGTCGCCCGATCGGCTCCGTGCAGGGTTTCACCTACACGGCGGGTCTTGCCGGCGCAAAGTCAACGTGGAACGTCGAGCAACTCGACGAATTCCTGACAGCACCGGCCAGGAAATTCCCCGAAACCGCCATGGCCTTTGGCGGCCTGCGCAAGGCCGAGGAACGTCAGGCAGTGCTGTGTTTCCTGCAGACAAAGAGCTGACGTTGCACAACTGCCCTCTCCTCTTGCGGGCCCTGTCCCATCGAAACACGTGAGCGGTCGGACTGCCCACCGAGCACATCTGTAACAAACAAAAAAAAACAACAATAAGGAACACCCAGTGCACAGCAAAACATTCAATCGCTGCCTGTTGGCGGCCGGAGTTTCGGCCGCGAGCATGGGGCAGGCGCTCGCGGTTGACTTTAACATCGGCGAGATCCAGGGCCAGTTCGACTCAGCACTGTCGATTGGCGCCAGTTGGGGCACCCAGGAACCGAGCAGGAAACTGATCGACACCACCAATGGCGGTACCGGCTTCTCCTCCGGCGGTGACGACGGCCGACAGAACTTCAAGAAAGGCGAGACCTTTTCGAAGATCTTCAAGGGCGTGCATGACCTCCAGTTGACCTATGGAGACACCCGCGCCTTTGTGCGGGGCAAATACTGGTACGACTTCGAGCTCAAGGACGAGAACCGTCCGTTCAAACAAATCAGTGACGACGGCCGCGACATGTCAGTGCGGTCTTCCGGCTCAGAAATACTCGACGCCTTCGTGGCGCAGAAATACTCCATTGCCGATCGCTCCGGGGATGTTCGCCTGGGCAAACAAGTCGTGAGCTGGGGTGAAAGCCTGTTCATCGGCAACTCGATCAATTCGATCAACCCGCTCGATGTCGCGGCCCTGCGTCGCCCCGGCGCGGAGATCAAGGAAGGTCTGATTCCGGTCAACATGCTCTACGTATCGCAAGGTCTGACCGACAATTTGAATGTCGAGGCCTTCTACCAGCTCGAGTGGAAACCCTACGCCCTGGATAACTGCGGCACCTTCTTCGGCGCCGATCCGATCGCCAAAGGTTGCAACAACAATTTCACGGCCGGTCTGGCTGAAGTTGCGCCGCTCGAACCAATCGCCGCCGCAGCAGGGCTGGGCTTCGGCTTCAATGGCCGTGAGGGTGTGTTCGTCCCGCGAGGCAAAGACCACGAGGCCCGCGACGGTGGTCAGTTCGGTCTGGCGTTGCACTGGTTGGGTGACGGCATTGAATACGGCGCCTACTACATGAACTACCACTCGCGGACCCCGACCCTGGCCCTGCGCCCGGCGAGTGGTGTGACGAACTTCATCAACAACGTGTTGCCAGCCAGCGGCCTGGGCGCGAACGAACAATTCGCCCTGGGCCTGGCGACCGCTGCGGGCAATAGCAGCTACTCCCTGGATTACCCGGAAGACATCCACCTCTACGGCCTGAGCTTCGCTACCACGCTGCCCGATGGCACTGCCTGGAGCGGCGAGATCAGCTACCGGCCCAATGCCCCGGTGTCGATCAACAGTGCCGACCTGGGGGGTGGTTTGTTGAACCCGGCCTTCCGCGCGCTGACCGGTGCAAATGCCGAGTCGACCGTGGATGGCGAAGAAGGCCAGGTCATCCAGGGCTACCGCCGCAAGGAAGTCACCCAGGCGCAAACCTCTTTCGTGCATATCTTTGACCCGATGCTGGGGGCTGACTATTTGAGCGTCGCCACCGAGGTCGGGGTGACCCACATCGGCGGTCTCGAATCGCTCGACAAGCAGCGTTATGGCCGGGATTCGGTGTACGGAGACGTCAATCAGGGCGGACGCAACGGTTACTACACCACCTCATCCTGGGGCTACCGAGCGTATGCCAAGCTGGCTTACACCAACGTTTTTGCCGGCGTGAACCTGACACCCAACGTGTTCTGGTCGCACGACGTTTCGGGCTACAGCCCGGTGTTTACCGAGGGTTCCAAGTCTGTCGGCCTGGGCCTCGATGCCGACTACCGCAACACCTACACCGCCAGCCTCAGTTACACCAACAACTTCGGTGGCGATTTCAACACTTCGGTCGACCGCGATTTCGTGGCGCTGAGCTTCGGCGTTAACTTTTAAGGCTTGATAATGAACAAGACAATTCAGAAAGGTTGCATCCTGGCACTCAGCCTGTTGGCTTGCCATGTCATGGCGGCTGTACCTGCTGGCGAGGCCAACAAGCTTGGCACCGAACTCACCCCGCTCGGTGCCGAGAAATCGGGCAATGCCGACGGCAGCATTCCGGCATGGACCGGCGGATTGCCGAAAACCGCGGGCCAGGTGTCGGCCAACGGCTTCGTCTCCGACCCGTTCGCGGCGGAAAAACCGTTGCTCGTGATCACCGCCGTCAATGCCTCGCAGTACCAGGCCAAGTTGACCGACGGCCAGATGGCGATGTTCAAGCGCTATCCGCAGACCTACAAGATTCCGGTCTACCCGACGCATCGTACGGCGTCGGTACCGCAGGCCATCGTCGATGAGGCCAAGCAGAATGCTCTGAAAGTCCAACCGACCAACAATGGTGACGGCGTGGCGAACTTCCATGGGTATTTCGCTTATCCGATCCCGAAGAGTGGCGAAGAAGTGGTCTGGAACCACATCACCCGTTATCTGGGGGGCAGCGCACGCCGCAGTTATGTCCAGGCCACTCCGCAAGTAGACGGCGCCTACACTCTGGTGCGTTTCGATGAAGAAACCATTTATCCGGAGAGTGTCCAGGATCTGCCAGCCGAACGCGCCGACAACCTCCTGTACTTCTACAAGCAGCAAGTCACTGCCCCGGCGCGACTGGCCGGCACTGTGGCGCTGGTCCACGAGACGCTCGACCAGGTGAAGGAACCTCGTCTGGCCTGGGTTTACAGCGCCGGGCAACGCCGGGTACGCCGCGCACCTCAACTGGCCTATGACGGCCCGGGCTCTGCCTCTGACGGTCTGCGCACTGCCGATAACCTGGACATGTTCAACGGTGCCCCGGACCGTTACGACTGGAAGCTGGTAGGCAAAAAGGAAATCTTCATCCCGTACAACAGCTACAAACTGGAATCCACTGCGCTGAAATACGATGACATCATCAAGGCCGGTCACATCAATCCGGACCACACGCGTTACGAGTTGCACCGTGTCTGGGAAGTCGTGGCAACACTCAAGTCGGATGCACGGCATATCTACTCCAAACGCCATATGTATATCGACGAGGACACCTGGCAAATCGTTGAAGTCGATCACTATGACGGCCGTGGCCAACTGTGGCGCGTCGCTGAAGGTCATCCGCTGTTTCGCTACGACCAGCAGACCACTTACGCTGCCGCCGAAACACTGTACGACGTGATTTCCGGACGCTATCTGGTCCTGGGTCTGCGCAATGAGGAGTCGCGCAACACCCAATACGGGCTGACGGCCAAGGTGTTCGACTACACGCCAGCGGCCTTGCGTACCGACGGGCTGCGTTGATCAGTTGACGGATCGCAAAAAACCCGCCGATGGCGTAATGCTGTTCAGTTAAGCGAGAAAGATCCACTGTAGGAGCGAGCTTGCTCGCGATGGTCGTTAACGATGCCGCGTGTTTACTGACTAAACGCGGCGCTCTTGAGTCC